>NZ_JADPUN010000113.1 GCF_015690345.1 Plantactinospora alkalitolerans
CGACGGGCACTGCCGGCACGGCCCGGCGGGCGGACACGGCGCGGGGCGGCACAGGACCGTCGACGGCGTGGGTCGTCGGCTCGGAGGTGTAGGCCGGCCGCGTCGTCGGCTCGGCCGGCCGGTCGGACCAGATCTCGGGAACGTACTCGTCGTCGAAGGGCGGATCGAGGGGCGGTACGGGTAGCAGTCGCACGGCGGGGCGGACGGGCGACCGGCTGCGTGCGAGGGCCATGTCGAATCCTCCCGTGATCTTGCGTTTGCTTTCGTTTGCCTCCGACCGGGTAATTTGTAGCGGACTCACTGCCCGCCGTCAATGGCTTCCGTCGACCCGCCGATTCCGGCAGGCAGGTCGAAACCGTAGCGGTCCGGACCGACAACAACGCCGGACCGACCCAGGGCGGAGCCGACCCGACCCAGGGCGGAGCCGACGCGGCGGCAGCCGTACGCCAGGACCGCCGGGAAGCGCGGCGGCGCGGAAGGACTACTCGGGTAGCCGGTCCACCAGTGGGTTACCGGCGACCCAGTCGGCGGTCTCGGCGTACTTGCGGGTGATGTACTCCTCCAGCCGGGCCCGTTCGACCCGCCACTGGCCGCGTCCACCGATCTTGATCGCGGGCAGCTCTCCGCTGCGGACCATGTGGTAGACCTGCGAGTCCGAGACGTTCAGCTCGGCGGCGACGTCGGACAGCAGCAGGAACCTCGGCTCCACAGGCGAACTCCCCGGTCGGTAGACGGCGGTTGCCTTAGTTTGCCACCGACTGCGGAGTCGCCGCCTCCGCCGTCAGGTCCCGTCCGGCCATCGGGCTGGAGTACACCACGCTGGTCGTCACCGCGCCCAGCCCACTGATCCGGCCCGCGACCTGTTCGAGATGGCGCATGGACCGGGCGACGACCTTGAGCACGAAACAGTCCTCGCCGGTCACGTGGTGCGCCTCGACGATCTCCGGCGTGCTGTCGAGCAGCGCGTGGAAGGGCCGGTAGTTGCCGGTGGGATAGCGCAGGCGTACCAGGGCGAGGATGCCGAGGCCTACCCGCTCGGGGACGACCACCGCTCGGTAGCCGGAGATCACCCCCGCCTCCTCGAGTCGCCTGACCCGTTCCGCGACCGCGCTCGGTGACATCGCGACCAGTCGGGCGAGATCGGCGAAACTGGCCCGCCCGTTGCGCTGCAATTCCGCGAGGAGGCGCCAGTCGGTCACGTCGAGCACCGGCAGATCAGCGGTCATGGCAGCAAGATACCGTTGATCCAGCGGCAGATCGGCACCACGGCCGCGCTGCGTCCGTTCCTGGATCGGGCCTGTGACCGTACCGTTCGAGCATGACGACGACCACTCCGAACCCGGTCCTGGCCGCGCCGCCGGCCGCTCCCGACCAGGCCGCCGCCTGGTTCGCCGCCAAGCTGGCGGCGCAGACGGACGTCTCCGACGTGTACGCCGCGCTCGGCACCGACGAGCCGGGATTCGTCCTGGTGGACACCCGTGACCTCGCCTCCTGGCGGCAGGGCCGCATCCCCGGCGCGGTCCACCTGCCAACCGGGATGATCCCGCTCCGCGCCGCCCGGTTGCTCGACCGCGCCGTTCCGGTGGTGACCTACTGCTGGGGGCCGGGCTGCGACGGCGCGACGAAGGCGGCCCATGCGCTCGCCAGCCGGGGTTACCGGGTCAAGGAGATGATCGGCGGCATCGAGTACTGGATCCGGGAGGGATTTCCGGTGCAGGTCGCCGAAACCGGCACGGTGGCCGGGGCGGTCGATCCGCTGACCGCCCCGGTGCGACGTTGAGCCGACGGCGTGGTCGCGGGCCGTGGATCCGACCCGACACGGCCCGGGATCCGCTGCCGCCCGACGCGTGGCCGGTGTACTAGCGTCGCGGGTGTACCACAGGTACGGCGCCGGACATGATCAGGCGTTGGAGGCGGCGGACTCGCCGCGAGCGGGCGTCGAGCGGGGAGATCAGCGTGGCAGAACAGCTCGTCCGGGTGTACGTCCCGGCCACCGTGCCGATGCTCTCCGAGCTACGGCAGGAGGGGTGGATCCTCGCTCCGCACGGACACGCGGTAACTCCTGAACTGCGCGAGTGGTACGCCGAGGGGGACGAGGAGGAGTTGGAGTACGTCGCCTTCACCCGCGCCGCCCAGGAGGCCCTGCGGCTGCTCCACGCCGATCCCGGAGCCGCCCGGCGACGGGCGGTCGTCGCCGCGGACCTCCCGCCCGGGGCGGTACGGCGGGAGGATCCGGAACTCGGCTCCAGCACCGTACGGCTGACCGGCCGGATCCCGGTCGGTGCGGTCGCCGCGATCCACGTGGACGGCATCGACGCCGCCGACGACGTGACGGCGGCGGCTGCCGTGGTCGAGCAGGCGTTGGCCGGCGATCCGGACGCCCAGTTCACGGTGGACGGGGCCGAGGACCACGAACTGGAGTGGTACGGCCCGACGGAACTCGACGTCTTCACCGACCTCACGAAGTGACCGGCGGAGCCGGCCGGGTCAAGTCAACGGCCGGCGCCGGCCACCGGCTCGGGTCGGTCGGCTGGCTCGTGGTCCTCCCCGGCCTCCGTGCGGCCCGCGCCCTCGTGCCCGCCACCGGCCGCCGCAGTCGGGTCGCCGGCGTCCGGCGCCCGGACCTCGTCGGCCGGCTCTGTCGTCGTCGACTTCTCCGTTCGATCCTCGCCGGCTCCGGCTCCGGCTCCGACCTCGGCGTTGCCGTCGCCGTCGTCCGTAGGCCGGTCGTCCGGGTCGTTCAGCATCCCGTCGTGGTCGCGGTCCCGGAGTTCGGGTGCCTCACCGGTCGCCGGTCCCTCGGCCGAGCGGAGTGTCCGACCGAAGCCGATGGTGGCGACGAGGGCGCCGACGAAGAGCACCACCATCGCGTGGCTGAACCGGGACTTACCAAGTTCATCCTGTCCGCTCCGGTCGATCTCGCTTATCGCGCTGGCCATCCGGAGCATCTCCGCGCCCGCGGTCCGGGTGATGACCTCGGCGGTGAGCAGCAACAGACCCGCGCCCGCGCCCGCGATCATGTATCCGGGCCAGCGTAGCGGCGTGGCCGGGGTGATTCGCCTGGCGTGGCGTCGTCCGGCGATCCGCAGGTAGCCGAAGGCCAGCAGGCCGGCGGCGAGTCCGCCGGCCAACGAGCCGGTCCAGCGGAACAGGTCCATGGCGCTCTCGTACCGCTCGGGGTCGGTGGCGCTGGCGCCGTAGAAGGACAGCACCGGATTCTTGAAGTAGCTCAGTGCGAAGCCGACCGCGAAGACCGCCAGCATGGCGGCGACGACGGCACCCACCACCACGGTGCTGCGCAACCCGCCGGCGATTCCACCGACGGTTGCCGCCGCCGCGATGCTGCCGGCGATGATCATGATCGTCGACCCGTCGCCGTAACTGAGGCGCAACGCGAGCACCGAGAGCAGCCCGGTGGCGAGTCCGGCGGCCAGTGCCGCGGCGAACCGTGGGGTGGTGCGCCGGACACCGAACCGGGTCAGCAGGTTGGCCAGGGCGAGACTGACGGCGGCGCCGCTGACCAGGCTCGCCGAGATGACCCCCGGCAGGGCGTACGCGGCGGAGCTGATCGCCATCGAACTGACCCCGGAGGAGGAGATCTCCGCCTTGGCCGTCCAGAGCATCGCGGCCAGCCAGCCCAGGGCGAGCAGGGCCAGCGCGACGGCCCCGGGCGCCGGTAGGGGCAGCGGGACGGTGGTGGCCGGCGGCGACTCCAGGTCGACCGGCTGGTCCGGATCGGAGATCGCGGTTGTGCCGGACTCTTTCGTCATCATCTCCCCTTCAACAGGTGACCGGCCGCGTCGACGGGGCGGCGATGGGGGCTGCGGCCGGACCACAGCCGCCGGTCCCTCAGCGTACGCGGGCCGATCGGAGCGGTGGCGTGGTGCCGGTGCGGACCGGTCGGGACGAACCTCGGCCGCGGGCGACGCTGCCCGGGGGGGGTGCGGGCGGTCACGACGACGTACGGGCGACGGGGCGGAAGGGGACTGGCGAGCAGGGAAGCGGGGCCGACCATGAAAGGATCGGTGCAGGTCCCGCCCCCGTACCTCCGGTATCCCCGGGGGTCCGGGTCAGGGTGTCCGGCCGACCGGTCGGCACCGGTGGGTCCGATTTCGTCGACGTTGTCGAGATCGCCCAGGAGCATGCCATGGACGCCGTTCTCTCCGTACCCGAGCCGCACAACGAGCCGGTCCGCGACTATGCGCCCGGCAGCGCCGAGCGGGTCAGCCTGCAGCGCCGGCTCGGTGAGTTGGCCGCCGAGCGGCAGGAACTGCCGATGACGATCGGCGGTACGCAACGGATGGGCGCGGGTGCCGCGATCGACGTCGTGCAGCCGCACCGGCACCAGCACGTGCTGGGGGTCACCCACAACGCAACCAACGCGGATGCGCAGGCGGCGGTGACGGCCGCGAGGCAAGCCGCCCCGATGTGGCGTAATTTGTCCTTTGCGGACCGGGCTGCCGTCTTTCTTCGCGCCGCCGATCTGCTCGCCGGCCCCTGGCGGGACACGCTGAACGCGGCGACGATGCTCGGCCAGTCGAAGACGGCCATCCAGGCCGAGATCGACGCCGCGTGCGAGTTGATCGACTTTCTGCGGTTCAACGTCGCCTTCGCCCGCAAGCTGCTCGCCGAGCAGCCGATGTCGTCGAGCGGGGTGTGGAACCGGTTCGACCACCGGCCGCTGGAGGGGTTCGTCTACGCGGTCACGCCGTTCAACTTCACCGCGATCGCGGCCAACCTGCCGGCGGCGCCCGCCCTGGTCGGCAACACCGTGGTGTGGAAGCCAGCGCCGACCCAGCAGCTCGCGGCGCACTTCACCATGCGGCTCTTCGAGGCGGCCGGCCTGCCGCCCGGCGTGATCAACATGGTCACCGGGGACGGCATCGCGGTCTCCGAGGTCGCCCTGGCCGATCCCGACCTGGCCGGCATCCACTTCACCGGGTCGACCAAGGTGTTCCAGAAGCTCTGGCAGGGCGTCGGGGCGAACATCGCGAACTACCGGGGCTACCCCCGGCTGGTCGGCGAGACCGGGGGCAAGGACTTCGTCGTCGCGCACCCGAGCGCCGACGCCGACGCGCTGCACACCGCGTTGATCCGCGGGGCGTACGAGTACCAGGGGCAGAAGTGCTCGGCCGCGTCCCGGGCGTACGTGCCGCGCTCGCTCTGGTACGGCGGCCTGCGGGACCGGTTGGCGGCCACCGCCGGCGAGCTGGCGTACGGCGACGTCACCGACTTCGCCAACTTCGGCGGCGCGGTGATCGACGCCAAGGCGTTCGCCCGGCACACCGCCGCACTGGACATGATCTCCACCGATCCGTCCTGCCGGATCGTCGCCGGTGGCACCGCCGACGACTCGGTGGGCTGGTTCGTCCGGCCCACCCTGTTCGAGTGCGAGGATCCCGGGCACGACTCGTTCACCACCGAGTACTTCGGGCCGATCCTCGGCGTGCACGTCTACGACGACGCCCGGTTCGAGGAGGTGGTGCGGCAGGCCGAGTCGGTCGCGCCGTACGCACTCACCGGCTCGATCTTCGCCACCGATCGCCGGGTGGTCGACTGGGCCACCGAGGCGCTCCGGTACGCGGCCGGCAACTTCTACATCAACGACAAGCCGACCGGTGCGGTGGTCGGGCAGCAGCCGTTCGGCGGTGCCCGGGCGAGCGGCACGAACGACAAGGCCGGTTCGTGGCACAACCTGGCCCGGTGGATGTCGCCGCGCACGTTGAAGGAGACCTTCGCGCCGCCGACCGACCACCGCTACCCGCACATGGGCTGACCGGAGCGCCCGTCCGCGTCCTGCCGGCCGGTCCGGGTCCGCCACGACCCCGGACCGGCCGACTGGTCCCCGGTTCGTGCCAGGCACCGCCGCCCCCGCCTACCATCCGATCTGATCGGCTTAGCGTCACTCCCAGACAGCGGAAGGTGATCGTCCGTCGGCCGCGAGGCGCGCCGGACGGCGACCGGCCAGGGGGAGGAACGCGATGGATCGGGTGTTGGGCGGGCGCTACCGGCTCGTGCGGGAGGTCGCGTACGGAGCGACCGGGATCGTCTGGCGCGGGGTCGACCTGTACGACGGACGGCCGGTGGCGGTCAAGATGCTGCGGCCCGAGGCTGCCCTCCGGCCGGACCTGGTGGCGGGTTTCGAGGCCGAGACGGATGTCGTCGCCAGCCTTGATCATCCGGCTCTGGTCCGGCACCGGGACGTGGTCGGGCAGGGTCGGGAGCGTGCCCTGGTGATGGAGTTGGTCGAGGGCGAGGATCTGCGCCGTCGGCTGCGGCGTACCGGGCCGGTGCCGCCGGCGATCGCGGCCGAGGTGGCGGTGCAGCTCGCCGGGGCGCTGGCGTACCTGCACCGGCGGGGCGTGGTGCACGGCGACGTGAAGCCGGGCAACATCCTCGTGCCGGCGGACGGCGGACTGGTGCGGCTGGTCGACTTCGGAGCGGCCCGGCGGATCGGGGCCGACTCCGGCTGGCCGAGCACCCAGGCGACCCCGGAGTACGTCGCGCCGGAGGTGATCGTGGGCGGCCCGGTCACTCCGGCCAGCGACGTCTACGCGCTCGGCATCGTGCTGTTCGAACTCGTCTCCGGGCGCAGTCCGTACCGGGGTGGGCTGCCGGACCAGGTGCTCGACCGGCACCGCAACTGTCGGCCGGTGCCGCCGCCGGGCCTTCCGCCGGTCGTCTGGCAGTTCGTCGAGGACTGCCTGGTGACCGATCCGGCCCGGCGGCCCGGCGCGGAGCGGGCGGCCGCCCGGCTGCGCGGGATGGAGCCCGCCCTGGACGGCATCACCGCGCTGCCCAGGCCGGCCGCCGACCAGGTCACCTGGTGGCCCCGGCGGGCCGGCGCGGTCACCGGGACCGCCCGGGTCGGCCGTGCGGGATCGGGGCCGACCCGGGCGGCGCCGGTTCCGCCTCCGCGGGCGTTCTCCGACCGGATCGCCGGGGCAGCGGATGCGCCGCCCAGCGTGGCCCCGGCCCACTGCTTCCGGCAATTCGTCACATACCCCGCGAAAGTTTACTAATCTCCCCAATTGGCACATGCCGCGATGTCGGCCGCGCCGGGTCGGTCGGCCGCACCGGGACCGGCATGATCCTCGAAGCGCCGAGCCGCAGGTTGCCGCCCGGACGACCGGACCGTCGGGCCCCGAGGGCCACCCGGGCCGCATCCATTGATCGTCCTCATCCGACTGTCGGGCAAAGACAGTGCACAGTGGAGAGGTTGATGGCACGGATAGTGCCAAAACCTGGACGCGGCGCCGGCAAAGTGGCAGCGTGGAGGGCATGGCGGATACTGGTATCAACCCCACCGCGGCAGCCCTGCTCGGGCTGCTCCACGAAGGACCGATGACCGGCGGCCAGTTGATGGCCGCCGCCGAACGACGTCTGGCGCCGTACTGGTCGATGACCCGTAGTCAGGTGTACCGGGAGTTGCCGGCGCTGGCCGACCAGGGACTGGTCCGGCTCGGCAAGCCCGGCCCCCGGTCGAGCCAGCCGTACGCGATCACCGCGTCGGGAAAACGGACGTTCTCGCGCTGGCTCACCGAGATGCCCGGCCGGGACACGGTGCGGAACCCCACCGCGCTCCGCGTCGCCTTCGGCCCGCAGCACTCGGCCAACCAGATGCGCACGCTGGTCAGCAGCGCGAACGAGTACCACACCGAGGCGCTCGCGTCGGCCCGGGAACAGGCCCGGGACGCGAAGAAGGCAGGTGACTCGTACGGCGCAGCCGCCCTGGAGTTCGCGGTCGCGTACCACAAGGCGGCGCTCTCCTGGCTGAAGAGCGCCCCGGTCGGCTGACCTGGCCTCCGGCCGGGTGGTCGAGGCCGGCTCGGCCTCCGGCGGACGCGCCGGCCCGGTTCGTCGCCGGCGGCGACCAGGTCCCCCGGTCGCCCAGTACTCTTGACTGTCGTGACCGCTGCCGAGTACTCCGACCAACTTAAGGATCTTGACGCTACGCTGCGCAACATCGAGGCCGTCCTCGACGTTGACCGCCTGCGCCAGGCCAAGGCAGAACTTGAGGAGGCGGCCTCCGCGCCGGACCTGTGGGACGACCAGGGCCGCGCTCAGGAGGTGACCTCCAAGCTGTCGTACGTCAACGGCGAGATCGGCAAGTTGGAAAGCCTGCGGAGCCGGCTCGACGACGCCCGGGTGCTGCTCGAACTCGCCGAGGCGGAGGCCGACTCGGGCGTGCTGACCGAGGTCGAAACCGAGATCGGCGGGCTCACCAAGGCGATCCAGGAGATGGAGGTCCGTACCCTGCTGTCCGGGGAGTACGACTCCCGGGAGGCGCTGGTCGCGATCCGGGCCGGGGCGGGCGGGGTGGACGCGGCCGACTTCGCGGAGATGTTGCTGCGGATGTACCTGCGCTGGGCCGAGCGGCACGGCTATCCGACCGAGGTCTACGAGACGTCGTACGCGGAGGAGGCGGGCCTGAAGTCGGCGACCTTCGCCGTAAAGGTCCCGTACGCCTACGGCACGCTCAGCGTCGAGGCCGGCACGCACCGGCTCGTCCGGATCAGCCCGTTCGACAACCAGGGGCGCCGGCAGACCAGCTTCGCCGGGGTCGAGGTGCTGCCGGTTACCGAGCAGACGGACCATATCGACATTCCGGAAAACGATCTCCGGTTCGACGTCTACCGTTCGTCGGGCCCGGGCGGGCAGAGCGTCAACACCACCGACTCGGCGGTCCGGATCACCCACATTCCGACCGGGATCGTGGTCACCTGCCAGAACGAGAAGTCCCAACTCCAGAACAAGGCGTCGGCGCTGCGCGTGCTCCAGGCCCGGCTGCTCGAGCGCAAGCGTCAGGAGGAGCAGGCCAAACTGGACGGCCTGAAGACCGACGCCGCCGGTTCGTGGGGCGACCAGATGCGCTCGTACGTCCTGCACCCGTATCAGATGGTGAAGGATCTGCGTACCGAGCAGGAGACGGGCAACCCGTCCTCGGTGTTTGACGGCGATCTGGACGGATTTATCGAGGCCGGCATCCGCTGGCGCAAGCAGCGGCAGCTCGCCGGTGACGCGGCGTGAACACGGCTCGCGTCGACATGGCTGCGCTGAGTAGATGACGGCGATCATTTTCGGTTGCGGGGCGTGAGCAAAGCTCAACGCTGCGCAGGTTCGCCACAAATGTCGGTCGGACAGGCCGGGCTCCGCTCTTGGCCTTTTCGTTACGACGCGTAGACTCACCACCCGTGATTGAGCTTGAGCAAGTGACGAAGACGTACCCGAAGGCGTCCCGACCGTCGCTCGACAGCGTGTCGGTCTCGATCGAGAAGGGTGAGTTCGTCTTCTTCATCGGTCCCTCCGGTTCCGGCAAGTCGACAATCATCAAGCTGCTGCTGCACGAGGTGACCCCCAACAAGGGCCGGGTGGTCGTCAACCAGAAGGACGTCACCTCGATGCGCTCCTGGAAGATCCCGAACTTCCGGCGCTCGATCGGCTGCGTCTTCCAGGACTTCCGGCTGCTGCCCAACCGCACCGCCTACGAGAACGTGGCCTTCGCGCTCGAGGTCATCGGCAAGACCAAGGCGGTCGCCCGCCGGGTCGTGCCCGAGGTGCTGGAGTTGGTCGGGCTCGGCGGCAAGGAGCACCGGTACCCGCACGAACTCTCCGGTGGTGAGCAGCAGCGCGTCGCGGTGGCCCGCGCGTTCGTGAACCGGCCACTGATCCTGCTGGCCGACGAGCCCACCGGAAACCTCGACCCGGACACCTCGATCGAGATCATGCGGCTGCTGGACCGGATCAACCGCACCGGTACCACGGTCGTGATGGTCACCCATGACTCCAACATCGTCAACCAGATGCGCCGGCGTGTCATCGAGATCGAGAGTGGTCGCATCGTGCGTGACCAGGCCCGCGGCGTCTACGGCTGACCGGCTCTGCCGGGCTCGCCCGGATCGACCCCCCCGATCCGAGCCGGCACCCGGCCCTGAATCGACGATGAACGACTCCAGCGGAGATCCGGAAGGAACCCCCCGATGCGCTTGAAATACGTCCTGTCCGAGGTGATGGTCGGGCTGTGGCGCAACGTGACCATGACCATCGCGATGATCATCACGATGGCGGTCTCACTGACCATGCTCGGCGCGAGCGGCCTGATGTACCTCCAGGTCGACGCCATGAAAGACGCGTACTACAAGGACATCGAGGTGTCGATCTTCCTCGATGCCGGTGTGACCCCCGAACAGGTTAACCAGCTCCAGTCGGACCTGGAGGCGAACCCGTTGGTCCGGGAGGCCCAGCACGAGACCAAGGAGCAGGCGTACGAGCGGTTCCAGAAGCTGTTCGCGGACTCGCCCGACCTCGTCAAGGCGGTGCAGGCGGACAAGCTTCCGGAGTCGTTCCGGGTCAAGTTGGTCAACCCGGAGCAGTACCAGCAGATCTTCGACACCTACAAGGACCGGGAGGGCATCGACGACATCATCGACCAGCGTCGCCTCCTGGAGCAGATCTTCAGCATCCTCGGTGCGATCCAGAACATGGCCCTGGCGTCGGCCACGGTGATGGCGATCGCCGCGTTGCTGCTGGTCGCGAACACGATTCAGGTGGCGGCCTACAGCAAGCGCCGTGAGGTCGCGGTGATGAAACTGGTCGGCGCGTCGAACTGGTTCATCCAGGCCCCGTTCGTGCTGGAGGCCGTGGTGGCCGGCCTGCTCGGCGCGATCATCGGCTTCGGGGCGCTCGTCCTGGGCAAGATCTTCCTGCTCGACGGGTCGCTGCGGGACCTCACCGACCTGCTCACCCCGGTCGAGTGGAGCACCGTATTCCTGATGTTCCCGTTCATGGCCGGAGTCGGTGGGCTGGTCAGCGCGGGTACCGCCTGGGTGACGCTCCGGTTCTACCTGAGGGTCTAGTTCCGTAGGTTCCATCGGCTGTCGGACCGTTCGCAGGGCCCCTGCTCCGCGCAAAAAGCGCGAGCCAGGGGCCCTGTGTCGCGAGGTAGCATTGCGCGGTTGTTCACGGAACGAGAGGGGTGGCGCCGATGCCACGGGAGAAGGGGCGCAAGGTCGTCGCCTCCAACCGCAAGGCGCGGCACGACTACGCCATCCTCGACACGTACGAGGCGGGCATGGCCCTGACCGGTACGGAGGTCAAGTCGCTGCGCGCCGGCCACGCGTCTCTGGTCGACGCGTTCGCCCAGGAGCGGGACGGCGAGCTCTACCTGCACAACATGCACATTCCGGAGTACACCCAGGGGACCTGGACCAACCACGAACCCCGGCGTACCCGGAAGCTGCTGCTCAACCGGCAGGAGATCAGCCGGTTGACCGGGAAGCTGCGGGAGAGCGGCCTCACCATGGTGCCGCTGTCGGTCTACTTCTCGGACGGCTGGGCCAAGGTCGAGATCGGACTGGCGAAGGGCAAGAAGTCGTACGACAAGCGCCAGGATCTGGCCAAGCGGGACGCCGAGCGGGAGATCATGCGTACGGCGGGGCGGCGCGGCAAGGGTATGGAGTGATCGTCCGGGTACCCAGGGTGTCGATATCGCCGACCACGGCACCTGTGATGTACGTTACCCACGAGTTGTCCGGTTCGACCGGATGGCGAGCCGGTATCTGGAATGAAGTCGACGGCGCCAAGCGTTAGGCTTGGAGTGCCGCCGAAAGGGCGGTAGCAGCTCCGCCGGTCCGGTAGCGGTCCGGTGGATCACAGGGGGGTGACTGGTTTCGACTTCGTACGTTGCGGCAGGGGAAGCGAGCCGAGGAAGCCGACGTCGTCTCGAGAATCGGTCGTCGGAAAACTATAAGCGCCAAGCACAATCGCGCTGACTTCGCTCTCGCCGCCTGAGGCGAGTAGCAAGTCTGTCGGCCTGGGACTGCCTTCGACCCAGATAGCCGGCATCAGCTAGGAGGCTGGCCAACCGAACCCGGTCGCGGGGTTCGCGCGGCGAGATTAATCAGCGGCTGGGCCCGTCACACCGACTCGCTCGCGTGATCGGAGGGGCCGAGTAGAGGCATAGCGAGCTGCGCTCGGAGAAGCCCTGGTAAGGCGACGAAGGACCCGGGTTCGATTCCCGGCACCTCCACGAATCGCTGGCTGCGCCCCGGTCCACAGGACCGGGGCGCAGCCGTTTTTGGCGCCTCCCGTTGCGTCGGGCCGGCCGGGCATCCGTTGCTGCTGTGACGAACGGGACAGACGGGGTCAACGGGACAGATGAGCCGGCCCGGAAGGGTGGACAGCCCGCCGCGAACGGCCGCACCATCGGGCTTACAGCGCGACAGGTGCCGTACCGCGGGAGGTGGCATGTCGACCAACCCGATACCGATCCCGATCCCAATCCCGCACCAGCTCGAGGTGGCATCACTACGGGCGGCCAGACGCCGCCGAGCCGCACTGCTCGGTGAGATCCACCTCCTGGAACAGGCACTCGCCGCGCCGGCCCGGGACCCGTGGTGGCGGAACCGGGTCGGCGACCGCCTTGGCGGCCTGCGAGGCGCGTTCACCGAGCACATGGTGGTGACCGAAGGGCCGGAGGGGCTCTACGCGGAGCTGCTTGACCACGCACCCCGACTGACTCGCGGCGTACACGCGCTGATCCGGGAACACGCCGCGGTGGAGGCCACCATGGCCGCACTGCAACGCCGGGTGGACCTGCCCGAGATCGCCGTCTCCGAACTGCGCGACTGGACCACCGATCTGCTCCGGGAACTGTCCCGGCACCGGCAGCGCGGCGCGGACCTGGTCTACGAGGCGTACCAGACGGACATCGGCGGCGAGACCTGACCGGAGGTTCCCCGCGTCGGTCGGTCGGTGGCTGACGGCGCCCGGGTCAGGGCAGCTCGATCGGCAGCTTGATGCCGTCGAGGCTGTGCGGGCACGGACACGCGCGTTCGGCGGACAGCCGGACGACCGCGTCGAGCAGGACCTCCCGCAGCCGGGAGGTGTTCTCGCCGAAGACCCGGAAGACCTCCTCCTGGGTCACCCCGTGCCCGCCCTCGACCCCGGCGTCGAGGTCGGTGACGAGCGCGACGGCGGTGTAGCAGAGTGCCAGTTCGCGGGCGAGCACCGCCTCGGGGTGCCCGGTCATGTTGATCACCGAGCCGCCGATCGAGGAGAACCATCGGGACTCGGCCCGGGTGGAGAACCTCGACCCCTCCACCACCACCATCGTGCCGCCGTCGTGCGCGTCGATTCCGTGCCCGGCCGTCGCGGCCAGCACCGTACGCCGGCCGACCGGGCAGTACGGATCCGCGAACGAGACGTGCACGGCACCCCGGTCGTAGTAGGTCTGGGCCCGGCCGCTGGTCCGGTCGATGAGCTGGTCGGGAACCACGAAGGCGCCGGGGCCGAGCTCCGGCCGCAGGCCGCCGACGGCGCACGGGGCGAGGATCTGGCGTACCCCGATCGCGCGCAACGCCCACAGGTTCGCCCGGTACGGAATCAGATGCGGCGGGTGACGGTGGTCGCGTCCGTGCCGGGGCAGGAAGGCGACCGACCGGCCGCCGACCCGCGCGACGGTGATCGGGTCGGAGGGTGGCCCGTACGGCGTCTCGACCCGGTGCTCGGTGGCGCCCTCCAGCAAGGCGTACAGACCGGATCCGCCGATCACAGCGACTTCTGCCTGCGGATGCATGCTCTGCCTTTCTCCTGGAACGGGCCGGGCTGTCGGGAAAGCACTCTGTGGACTAGCCCAACAGACCTTAACCAGCGCCAGTTCCGCAAGCTATGGTGCGTGGCATGGCGTTTACTGCGCGCAGGATCACCATCGATTCTGCGAATCCGGCCGGGCCGGTGAAGGTCCGAGTCGTGGTAACCGACTGTCCGTCGCGACGGCGATCCGGGGAGCGGTCCGTGGTCCTCGGGCCGGCCGAGTAGCGGTGGCTGGCGTGTTCGGCGAGGGGCAGGCGATCGGGGGACGGTCAATGGAGTCGATGACCGGGCAGCTTCTGGTCGCGACCCCCGCGCTGAAAGACCCGAACTTCGACCGGACGGTGGTCCTGCTGGTTGCCCACGAGGCGGGTGGGGCGCTCGGGGTGGTGCTCAATCGCGCCACCGAGGTGCCGGTCTCCGAGGTGCTTGGCGCCTGGGGCGGACTGGCCCGGGACCCGGCCGTGCTCTTCGAGGGCGGACCGGTGCAGCCCGAGTCGGCGATCTGCCTGGCCCGGATGCGTACCCCGACTCAGCGGGTGAAGGGCATCCACCAGGTCTCCGGATCGGTCGGCACGGTGGATCTCTCGGTCGACCCCGACCGCCTGCGGGACGCGGTGACCGGGATCCGGGTCTTCGCCGGCTACTCGGGTTGGTCACCGGGACAGGTGGAGGAGGAGGTCGCCCGGGGGTCGTGGTTCGTCCTGGACGCGTTGCCCGGGGACGCGTTCATGGAGCGGCCGGACGACCTGTGGCCGATGGTGCTGCGCCGGCAGGGCGGGATCATGTCCGCGGTCGCGCACTTCCCGCCGGACCCCCTTCTGAACTGAGACCGGCGGCACGGACGCCCCTCGGATGACCGGGACCGGCGGGCTGTGTACTATTGCCCGGTGCCCGAGAGATCGGGGACAGACAAGGGGCCGTGGCGCAGCTGGTAGCGCACCACACTGGCAGTGTGGGGGTCAGGGGTTCGAGTCCCCTCGGCTCCACCCTTGCGTGAGACATGGCGGTAGCCCTGGTCGGGAGCGTTCCCGAGGAACCAGGGCTACCACTGTCTTAGGGCGTTGAATCCCCGTTCGTGCCAGATCTGTGCCAGATCAGGCGGCGACCGTGCTTCTCGCCTCCTCGATCAGAGCGTCCAGCGCCGCCGCGATGGTGTGATCGCGGTCACGAGTCGCGTGCTGGTAGATCATCGCGGCTCGGGTGCTTGAGTGGCCGATCCGGGCCATCAACTCCTTGAGCGTCGCTCCGCTCTGCGCTGACCATGTGCTGCCCGTGTGCCGGAGGTCGTGTAGGTGCAGGCCAGTGTCCGGCGGAATACCGGCGTCCTTGAGTGCCTTGTGCCAGATCCGGTTGAAGTTCCTCCGTCGCGGAATCCCGCCCTGCGGTCCGAGGAACAACCGACCACGTGCGCCGGGCTGTGCGTAGTTCTTCAAGTGCGATTCGATGTCGGCCCGTAGGCCATTCGGCAGGCTGATCGGTCGCTTACCTGCTTCCGACTTCGGGTCATCATCGATCTGCGTACCGTCTTCCATCTCGGCTGTCGCTCGGCGCACCCGAAGCTCCATGGCGTCGAGGTCGATGTTCCGGCGTTGTAGCGCGACCAGTTCCCCGAACCGAAGCTGCGCGAAGGCTGCGAGTAGCACCATGAGGCGGTAGCGGGGCTGGATTGCCTCAGCGATCGCGAAAACCTGCTGAAGCGTGGCGGTGGGTCGCTCATCCGCCTTGTCGTGTCCGGCGCCCTTGATACGACACGGGTTGCGCCGGATCAGGTCATCGTCAACGGCCGTCGTAAAAATGGCGTGCAGAATCCGGTAGGTCTTGGCGACGGTCGACTTACCCACGCCGTCGTCCAGGCGGGCCGTCCGCCAGCTACGGATGCGCGGGGCGGTGATCTCGTTCAGGGGTCGGGTGCCGAGGTACGGCGTTACGTGGAGGCGTAGGTGCCGCTCGTACTCCTCTCGTGTCCGTGCCTTCAGGTCGCGATCCTTCACCCAGCCTTCGGCGTACTCGGTCAGGGTGACTCTTCCCGCGTCAGGATCGAGCCATTCCCCCCGAAGTAGCTCAGCTTCCGTCTCTACCAACCACTGTTCGGCGGCGCGCTTCGTGTCGAACGATGCCGGTGCCTTTCGTGGCAGGCCGTCCGGGCCGGTGTACCGTGCTTGGAACTTGCCCGATGGAAGCTTCCGCACACTGCCGAACCGGCGCTTCCGTCCCTTCGCGTTCCCGCCCACTTATGCCGCCCTCCTGTAGCTGCTCGGTCGGCGAATCGGGGCCACGGTGCATGAATCGATGTAGGCGTTCAATGCGCTTTCAGCGATCCGTACGTGTCGACCAAAGCGCTTGAACTCGATCCGACGCTCCTCGATCAGGCGGCGCGGGAACCGTTCCGACGTACCGAGTCGTTCGGCAACCTGAGGAATCGACAGGTACTTCTCAGCCATGTTCGGCGTCGCCTTCCGTCTCGGGTCGGGTCGGACAGTGGACTGCGTCGGTAGGGGCGTAGAAACGCTCTGAGTCAGCCCATGGACTCTTTCCGGGTAGTGCTGGTCTGGCGTAGATGGTCGGTCACGCGTCGCGGCAGAGCGGCGCTCGGCGGCGGTCTGAAACGCCCGTGGAGGCAAGATCTGCGATACGTCGATGTTCATGGATGGGCCGATCGCTCTCAGAGCTTCTGAGGAGATCGGTTCGGCGGCTGGTCGGGCGGTCATGCGCGGCGCCCGGTGACGCGTGGCCGAGGGGTATCCGTCCCATCCGTACCAAGCTCGTTTTGACTGCTCAGGGTTGGTACGGATTGGTTCACTGGTACGGATTGATGCGTACCAGGGGCACTGACGCGTCGGCTTCTCGGTACGCTTTGATCCGTACCAGGCGGGGAATCCGTACCAGGGATGGCCTGGGGAAACGAGGTTGGTACGGATGGGACGGATACCCCGGCGGAGGGTGTCTCGCGTTGGTCGACGGGCGGTGCCGGGCAGTACCGGTTCCACGCGTCGGTGAAGGCGTCACGGGTGTATCCCTTGGCCTGCCCAACCGGGAACCGGAGCGTGGTCGACGTGATGCCGAAGTCGCGGAGCAGGTCGCCGAGTCGCTTTCCGGTCAGCCCCGACGGACCGCTGTCCGACCAGGGCGCCTCCTGGTCGCCGTTGAGCACGGTCAGCAGTTCGTTGGTAGCGGCGGCCGGCGGTTCGCCGAGCATCGTGAACGCGGTCCGGATGTCGGTCAGCAGCCGGATGCGGTTGGAGACGTTTCCGGCGTCGTCGGATTCCGCGGTGAGGGTGGTGACCGCGAGGCGGGCACGCTGCGGCCACCTGCTCCCGGCCAGATCGGCGACAGCCACGAGGGGTTCCCAGGTGTCGGCGGCCCGGTCTTCGACCGGCATGCTCGGCTCTGCCGCTTCCAGGTCGGCCAGGTGAGCGCCGAGCCATTCGGTCAGCCGCTCGGCGAGTCGACGCAGCGCGGGACTGTCGCGACGGTGCCGGTACGGCGCAACCGTCTCGCCCGGTGCCCGGCGGCGCATCCGGACGACTACGGCGCGGTCTTCGATTGTGTCCGGCATGGCGCCGATACCGGCGAGCGCGGCCATCGCGAACGTCGGGATCTTCTCCAGGCTGTGGGTGTTGTTGTCCCACCGGATCGCGGGCCGGTTGCGCTGGTGTCCGGCGTTGAGCAGTCCGCGTAGGTCTTCGTTGGCTTCGGCGTTCTTCCCGCCAAAGATGGTGTCCGCCTCGTCGACCAGGAGGGTCGGCGGGTGGTCGGTGCCGATGGCGCGGTAGACGGCGGCCGGACTGGCGTTGACGGTGATCAGCGGGTTGTGACAGGTGCCTTCCACCACGTCGAGAAGTCGGGACTTGCCGCACCGCTTCTCCGGTGCCCGGATCACGAGGCGGGGCGCGTGCGCCCAGGCGGTCTGTGCATGGCTGGCCGCGATCCACAACACGACCGCGTCAACGGCTTCGGCGGACGGGAGGATGACGTACCGGGTGAGGCAGGCGTGTAGGTCGTCGAGGATCGCCGCGCCGTCGATACGGCGGCCGGTCGGGATCGTGTTCTGGTTCATGCTGCGACTCCCTCAGCTTGGAATCCGCCACGGATGGCGGCGCGGATGTCCCGGTCGGTCTGCTCGGCCCGCCGTCCGGCGTCGGTGAGCGCGGTGACGGCGTCGGCCTGGTCGATGGCGTGGGCGGCGACCATCCGGGCGACGCCTCGGGCCGCGCCGTACAACGTGGTCCGGCGAGCGCCTTCCGGGGCGCTGGTGACCGCGTGTAGGTGTGCGGCGAGGAGTCGGTCGGGATGGGAGATGCCTTCCGCCGTGCGGGTGCTGATCGGGCCGGTCGGCGAGGGCGGTGGGGGTGCCGGCGGCGCCGGTTCGCATGCCTCGACCAGCGCGGGAGGCATCTCCTCCACCTGCCGACCCGGTACCCATCGGTACGGGCGGCCGGTGCGCGGGTGGACCGACGGTGGAAGAACGACGTATCCGCCGTCGGCCTTGACGTCGATGCCGGGACCGAGCCCGACACCGGGCTTGCCCTGACTGCATCGCACCGGCCGTCTGGGGTGGCGGTAGTACAGGTGCCGTCCTGCCGAGCCGGTGACGACATGCGCGGTGGGCGGTAGCAGGCCGGATCGGATCAGGGTGGTCATGGTGTCGTCGCCACCGTGGCGGGGGTCGATGTCGATCACGACCAGGCCGGATGTGGCGCCGGTCCGCAGCGCGAGTTGTCCGCCGGGGACAGCGGCGACGATGCTGGCGACGCGTAGCGGGTCGGTGGTTGCGGCGTAGAAGCCGTGACAGGTCAGGCAGTCACAGGCGGCCGGGTCGTGGGTGTCGTCCGCGTCCGCGCACGGCCGGCAGTTCGCTATCGGGCGCTTGGACCGGGCGAGCATGAACACTGGCCAGCCCTGCGCGGCGTACCGCAGCGCCGGGTCAAGCAGTTCGGACACGGTTTCTCCCTTCGGCGGGTCGGGTTGGCAGGTCGGGTGTTGGTCGGTGCCGGCGGCCGGGTCGACCGGCCAGCCGCAGCCGGCGCCGCACATCGGCCAGCCACGGGCTGCGCGGACGGCGGCGGCCGGGTTCGCAGATCGGTCGGGGATGGTCATCGGGCGGTCCGCCGTCCGGGTCGGGGGTAGCCGATCGCGGCGGCTTGGGTGACCAGGTTTCGGGCGCTGGTCAGGATCGCGGCCAGTTGCCGGCGGGCGGCTGGCTCCGTCGGGGCCAGCGCTACCCGTAGCCGCAGCTCGGCGTGTTCGGTGCCGCTGTCGGTACGGACGCGGACCAGCACGGCTCGGCCGTAGCCCGGCAGGTGCACGATGATCTCTTCGGAACGGTGCTCGGCGAGGTTGCACCGGTGGTCTTGAGCGCACCAGCCGGTGTGTCCGGTGTGGTGGGTCATCGGGTTCCCTTGTCGTGCAGGTTGCGCAGGTAGTTGAGGACTAGGCGGCCGGGGCGTAGCGGGTAGCCGTCCCCGTCGCAGCGGGAGCAGAGCCGGAAGGCACGGCCGAACGGTGCGCGGCACTTGCCGGTGCCGTGACAGCGTCGGCAGGCGACGAACGGGAAGATCCAGCACGTGGCGAGGTAGCCGAGAGTGACAGCGAGCAGGGCGAGTAGGAGGAGAGCGGCGGCGGCTGCGTCGTGGGGGAGTGCGGGGGTAGCGGTAGCGGCGAGGGGTGCCACGGAAAGCCTCCTGAGGCCGGTTTTTGGGTGCACGAGGCTGCTGGCGCTACCCGCTACCGGTGTGGGTAGCGGCTGGCCAGGGCGGTAGCGGGGTGGGTAGCGGCGGCGCTACCTGGTAGCAGCGCCGCCGCTACCGATCAGGCGCTCTTGCGTCGGGTGATCGCGTCGTTCAGGTCCTTGAGCCGGGCGCCCCGGTTGACCGTTCCGCGAACCTTGACGCTCACGCTCGGTACGTGCTCGCGGAGCAGCGCCGAAGCGGCATCGCCGGTCAGGTCGGCGTAGTGCTCGGGCATCTGCTCGGCCATCCGCGCGGCGATCGTCGTCCAGTGCAGGCCGGGTTCCCCCGGGTGGAACACGGCACGTACGTCGGCGAGCACGTCGCGGACCTCTCGGGCCACGCTCTCCCCGGCGGCGTCGCCGGTCAGGGTTCCGGCCCGTTCCCGGTGCTTGCGGGCAGCGGTGAGGATCTTCTCCGCGTCGGTGTGGTCGGCGAGATAGGTCCGGACAGTGGCGGTGTCGTCCGAGGCGCCGTAGAGGATGCCCACGCCTCGGTAGGGGACACCGTTGGGCAGGGTGGAGGCGTCGAACCCTTCGGCGTAGGCGTCCCCGCCGAGGATCGCCTCCGAGACGACCCGGTTTCCGCACTTGAGCGCGAACCGGACGCCGTGGTTGTCGCGGTAACGGTTGAACAGCCGCGCCACGTCCCCGGCACCGACACCAGACGGCTTCTGGCTGGACGACAAGATGATCACGCCAGCCGACGGGCCGACAGCCATGATGAACGACAACAGGCCGGCAATCTCCTTGTTCACGTCCTGGTCGTCAGTCTCGAAGTAGGTCTGAAACTCCTCCATGACCAGCAGCCACACCCGAAGCTGCGGATACTTCCGGGACAACTCGCGGGTGATTTTCCCTTCCGGGCACTCCGAGGTCGGCAGCTTGGCCAGGAAGTCGTTGACCTGCTCGATGTGCCGCTTGATCTCGCGGAGCATGTCGAGCAGGTGCGGGATCGGGTCGTTGTCGCGGCTGTTGGGCACCGCGCCGCAGACGTACCGGTGCGCGACCAGGCGGAACTTGTCCCAGTCGGCCGACATCTTGCCGTCCGCGACCAGTAGCGTCACGTACGGGTCGAGGGCGGCGTACAGCGCCAGCAGGCGAGTGGCGAACGTCTTGCCCTTGCGTGGCTGCGCACCGATCAGGACCGAGATCCACATCAGGGCGAGGCTGACCTTGCGGCCCCGCTCGTCCAGTCCGAACGGCGCTTCGGTCCAGATGTCCCGCACCTTGCCGTCCAGCAGCGGCGTCTTGCCCGCCGCAACGGCGAGCGGGTCGCGGTCGGCGACGAACAGCAGGTGCCGCCGATGGGAGGACGGGTCACGGGTCACGAACACCTGATTGACCGACACGTCCATGCCGGCGGCGATCGCGGGCTTGGCCTTGAGGACGTCTTCCCACGTCTTGCCGTTGAACGGCAGATCGATCAACACCTGTGAGCCGGTACCCGACGCGTCGCGTGCCATGGTCGAACCGAAGGTGATCTGCTGGTTCGGCCGGTCCGGATGCCCCAGGCCGGCGGCGTAGTAGGCACGAAGGATGATGTCCGGGTTCACCCGCCGGAACCGACCGGCGACGGTGGCAGGGCTGATGATCCGGCGGTCGGCCGGGCGCCCGATGTGGGCGAGGTAGGACACGCCGACTACGGCGGCGGCCGTCTTCGCCCACCACGGGGCGAGGGGCCACAGCACCGGCCCACCGATCCCGAGCGCGGCCAGCTCGGCGGCGAGCACGGTGCCGCGCCACGCCCGGGTTGCCTTGACCTCCCGGTGCAGCTTCAACCACAGGTGCGCGTCTTTCGCGTCGGCAGCCGCCTGGCGTAGCCCGTACTGCTCGGACAACCACCACCAACGGAGCTGACGTCCGAGCAACCGGAACAGACCAACGCTGGACCAGAACCCGGCCTGCACGGCGTACCAGGGCGAGCGCAACGCGTGGTAGCCGACGCGGTAGGCGGTAAGCCCGGCGGCGTAGCGAACCGACGCGCGCAGGTTCGCCCACCCCCGCAGGCTGGTCGGCACGATCGGCCTGCGTCCGTCCGACCCGGACGGCGGTACGTCGACCAGGGCGCCGCCTGGCTGCGGTGCCTCGTCGAGCGCTACATCGAAGTGCGTGCCGGCAGCGTCGGCCGACCGGTTCAGGTCGGCTTCGGCAGCCTCCCAGTCGAAGCGTTCCTCAGGATTGCTTGCCATGATGAGGGTTCCTCCATCAGGGGTTCTGTGGATCTCGGATCGGAGGGGACCGGCGGCGCGGCGCGGTTTGCGAGGCCGATGGGCCGCGCCGCCGGGCGAAATCAGGGCTGGTCGTTCGTGTGGAGCAGGTGAGCCAGCGCGGCGCCCATGCCGAGCACGGCGACGGGGAGGCAGGCGACAACCGTCGTGATCCACGCCGGAGCGGAAGTCATCCCAGCGGCGGTCATCTGGTGGTAGGCGATCTGCCCGAGCGCACCGAGCATCAGTGAGCCGATGCCGGAAACCCGGGCGAACCTGCGGGCCCGGACCGGTACGGCGTCGCCGGAGAGCCATGCCCGCAGGGCGTACGCCGCGTAAGCCTCGACACCGATGGGCAGGGTGATCGCGGTGTTGATGCTCAGCGAGTCCCAGATGCCCGGCAGGGGGTGGACCACGCCGAATCCGGTGAGTCCACCGAGCCCGACCCACCCGGACCAGATGGCCACGAACGCGGGAGCGGCCAACAGCAGCAGCACCCACGACCGCACCGCCGGGCGCGGCTTGCGCACCGGTTCGGGGGTGACGTTGGCGCCCGGGTCTGCGGGCGGGATGGGCAGCGGCGACGACTCCGGCGCTGTGCCCTCGGTGACGGGCTTCTCGGCCGGCGGGGCGACGTCCGGCGTCGTCGCCGAACCCGGGTCCGTTCCGGTCTCCGGCTGGGTCTGCGAGGTCTCGCCGCTGGCGTCACTCGTCGCCGGAGGTGCGGTGGGGTGGGGCTGCCGGAGGGCGGACAGGATGGCGCGCGCTTTGGGGCTGCCTACCTTGAACTCCTTCATGAGCCGGTTCCGAGAGGGAAGTTCACCGGTCTGCTCGGCGAGGTCCCGCGCGGCGGGCACCAGGGCTTCCACGGATCGGGGGTAGGCGCTGTTCAGGGTCGGGGTGGTCATTACACGTCCTCTCGGGTCAGACCGGCGGCGCCGGTCGCGGGGGTGGTGGTGTAGATCAGCCGGTACAGAGCCATTTGCAGGCCAAGCAGGTCGGGGCCCTGGCCGTCGTACTTGTCGCCGGTCATTGCGGGGTAGCCGTGCGCGGCCAGCACGTCGGCAACGTCCATCACCAGGCCGAATGTGAATCGGGAGTCTTCGGCAGGAGCCGGGACCGGGACCGGGTAGCGACGCGTCATTGGGGCCACCACCTACGCCGCAAGCCGGGTCGGCGTGACCGGGCTGCCGAGCATCGCGGCCCTCCGCATCACCCGCTGTTCCGCGCGCCGGATCCGGCGCTGGTCCAAGGGCGACGGACCGCCGTCGGTGTACAGCGCCCTGATCTCCGCGTCCAGCAAGGACAGTTCGGCGTCGATCAGCGGCCATTCCGCCTCGATCGCGTCCAGGGCTGCGGCGGTGGGCTCGTCCGTGTGCCTGTCCATCGTTCACCTCTCATGTAGACATGACCTACCTTAGATAGAACATGTCTACTCATGGTCTGTCAAGTGTTGCCCCATCGACGTCCGGGGTGCTCGGCTTGGCTGTTGAACCAAGCAAACCCCTCGATCGCAGGCAGCGACAGGGTGCTTTGGGTGCGTTGGGGGGTGCGTCAGAGGCGTGCGATGGGGTGCGTCTGGGGTGCGC
>NZ_JADPUN010000035.1 GCF_015690345.1 Plantactinospora alkalitolerans
GGCACTACGGTGCCCGATGACCGGGACCGGGCAGCGTAGTGCCGGCGTACCCGGCTGGGGCGGTGGGGCGGACGTGGTCATCGCGGTCAGTGCCTCGGGGCGCAGCCCGGAGGCACTCGGCGCGGCCGAGGCCGCGGCCCGGCGAGGGGCCCGGCTGGTCGCGGTCGGTGCGCCGGATTCGCAACTCCAGTCGGTGGCCGAGGGCGCGCGGGCGCCGTTCGTGCCGGTGCCCCGACGGGCGCCGGCCCGGGCCAGCCTGTGGGCGCTGACCGTCCCGGTGCTGCTCGCCGCCCGGGCGCTCGGCCTGGTCAAGGTGAACGAGGCGGACCTGGCCGAGACGGCGGCCCGGCTCGACGCCGAGGCCGACCGGTGCCGTCCGTCCGCGGAATCCTTCGTCAACCCGGCCAAGTCACTGGCGCTGGGACTGGCCGGATCGGTGCCGATCGTCTGGGGCTCGTCCCCACTGGCGACGGTCGCGGCCCGGCGGTTCGGCGACACGCTCTCGGCGAACGCGCGGTACCCGGTGGTGGCCGGTGCGCTCGGCGAGGCGGGCCGGGGTCGCGTGGGCCTGCTCGACGGGGTCTTCGGCGGCCTGGCCGAGACGAGCCGGGACATCTTCGCCGATCCCGGGGACGAGCCGACGGGAACCAGGCTGCGGCTGGTGCTGCTCCGCGACGGCGGCCTCAACGCCGAGGACGACTCCGACGAGCCGCTGGTGGTCGAGGAGCGCCGGGCCGACGCGGTGCAGACCCTCGCCGAGCGGCGTGGCGTGCGCTGCGACGTGGTGACCGCCGAGGGCGGATCCGCCCTGGAGCGGCTCGCCTCGCTGACCGCGGTACCCGACTTCGCCTCCATCTACCTGGCCCTGGCCCATGGCCTCGACCCGATGGCGGTACCGGCCATCACCGAGATGAAGGAGCTTTCCAACCTGTGAACGAGCAGACCACCCGGCCCCGCGCCGCCGTGGCCACATCCACCGTCGAGGTGGGGGCATGAGCGCGGGCGGAGGTACCAAGGCGATCCTGGCCGCCCTCTTCGCCAACCTGGGCATCGCGGTCACCAAGCTCGTCGCGTGGGGCCTGACCGGCTCCTCGTCGATGCTCGCCGAGTCGATCCACTCGTTGGCCGACTCCGGCAACCAGGCGTTGCTGCTGCTCGGTGGGCGCCGGGCCGTCCGCCGCGCCACCCCGCAACACCCCTTCGGGTACGGCCGCGAGCGCTACATCTACGCCTTCATCGTCTCCATCGTGCTGTTCAGCGTCGGTGGCCTCTTCGCGCTCTACGAGGCGTACCACAAGTACCACGAGCAGAGTGGTCCGAAGGGCCCGCACGGTTTCGAGAGCTGGCACTGGGTGCCGCCGACGGTGCTGGTGATCGCGATCATCCTGGAGTCGTTCTCGTTCCGGACCGCGATCGTGGAGTCGAACGCGGTCCGGGGCAACGCCTCCTGGAAGGACTTCATCCGCCGGGCGAAGGCCCCGGAGCTGCCGGTGGTGCTGCTGGAGGACCTGGGCGCGCTGCTCGGTCTGATCTTCGCCCTGGTCGGTGTCTCGATGACCCTGGCCACCGACAACGGGTACTGGGACGCGGCCGGCACGGCGGCGATCGGCCTGCTGCTGGTGACCATCGCCATCATCCTGGCGATCGAGACCAAGAGTCTGCTGCTCGGCGAGGCGGGCGCACCGGAGGAGCTGAGGAAGATCGAGCAGGCGATCACCGCCGGCTCCGAGGTCGAGCGGATCATCCACATGAAGACGCTGCACCTCGGCCCGGAGGAACTGCTGGTGGCGGCCAAGGTGGCGGTACGGCCGTACGCCACGGCGGCGGAGCTGGCCGAGGGGATCAACTCGGTCGAGGCGCGGATCCGCAACTCCGTACCGATCGCCAGGGTCATCTATCTGGAGCCGGACATCTACCGGAACGTGGAACAGCCCGCCGACGGGGTTCCGGAGCTCAAGGAGGCCTGAGAGTGGAGCCGCTGCACGGCCGGATCCGGGACTACGCGTGGGGATCGCGGACGGTCCTGGCGCAGTTGCAGGGTCGGCCCGTGCCGAGCGCCGGTCCGGAGGCGGAACTCTGGCTCGGCGCCCACCCCGGTGACCCGAGTACGGTGCACCGGGGCGGGGCGCCGCTGAGCCTGGTCGACGCGTTCGCCACGGATCCGGGACGTTGGCTCGGTGCCGACGTGATCGACCGGTTCGGGCAGCGCCTGCCGTTCCTGCTCAAGGTGCTGGCACCGGAGGCGCCGCTGTCGCTTCAGGCGCATCCGGACGCCGAGCAGGCCCGTGCCGGTTACGCGGCCGAGGTGACGGATCCGGAGCTGACCCACCGCAACTACGTCGATCCGTACCACAAGCCGGAGTTGCTGGTCGCGGTGTCGCCGTTCCAGGCGCTCTGCGGTTTCCGGGACCCGAAGCTCTCCGCCGACCTGCTCGACGCCTTCGGGGTGCCCGCGCTCGCTCCGGTCGTCGACGCGCTCCGTGCGGGTACGGACGGGTTGCGGGAGGCCGTACGCACGTTGCTGGGCTGGCCGGTGCCGGACCGGGCCGCGCTGGTGGCGGCGGTCGTGGCGGCGGACGTTCCGGAGCAGTACGCCCGTGCCGGCGAGTTGGTCCGCGGTCTGGCCGGCCGGTATCCGGCCGATCCCGGTGTACTGGTCGCGCTGCTGCTCAACCACGTCAGCCTCGCACCGGGTGAGGCGATCTGGATGCCGGCCGGCAACCTGCATGCCTACCTGTACGGCGCCGGCGTGGAGATCCTGGCGGCCAGCGACAACGTGCTGCGGGGCGGGTTGACGCCGAAGCACGTCGACGTGCCGGAACTGCTTCGGGTGCTTCGCTTCGAGGTGCTCGTCGATCCGGTGGTTCCGCCGGTACCGGTGGCGCCCGGCGTGGTCACCTGGCCGGTTCCGGTGGACGATTTCGCGCTGCACGGCGTACGCCTCGACGACGCGGTGGGGTCGGCGAGGATCGCGCTCCGTGGGCCTCGGATCGCGCTCTGTCTGGTCGGCGAGGTGACCGTGGCGGACGGGGCGGGTTCGGCTCGGCTCGGCCCCGGCCAGTCGGCGATCGGCCCGGCGGACGGCGGGCCGTTGACCGTCAGCGGGACCGGAGAGGTCTACGTCGCCTCGGTCGGGCTCGGCTGAGCCGGACTCACGGTCGGCTCCGGCAGCGGCTCTGTTGACCGGCCTGGACGAGAACGCGAGTACCCACAAAAAGGAAAATTGCGGATCAGCTTGACACCCTCTTTGCCCAGTGTGACGCTGTGAGTACGCAGCGTTATCGCGATGAAGGTCCGAGAACGCGCGGGGAACCAAACCGGGGGGATGCACGGGGCGGCCGGAGGCTGGGTGGAGAAGTCCGCCCGGAACCGACCGCCCCGTGCGCTGTCCGAGGCCGTCCCATCCGCGACTGTCCGGATTGCGACCCGACCGGAGGTCGGCGCGGCATGGCCGGGGCGTAACGTGGAGGGTCGCGCCGCAGACCCGTACGACAGGAGCGTTCATGACCAGCACTCTCCCGGCCCCCGCAGGTGGTCCGTCCGCCGGAACCCGACCCGCCACGGTCGCAGAGGGCGACTACAAGGTGGCGGACCTGTCCCTCGCCGAGTTCGGGCGTAAGGAGATCCAACTCGCCGAGCACGAGATGCCCGGCCTGATGTCGATCCGTCGCGAGTACGCCGCCGAGCAGCCGCTGCGGGGTGCCCGGATCACCGGCTCGCTGCACATGACCATCCAGACCGCCGTGCTCATCGAGACCCTGGTGGCGCTCGGTGCCGAGGTCCGCTGGGCCTCGTGCAACATCTTCTCCACTCAGGACCACGCCGCCGCGGCCATCGTGGTCGGCGTGGACGGCACCGTCGACGCCCCGGCCGGCGTACCGGTGTACGCCTGGAAGGGCGAATCGCTCGAAGAGTACTGGTGGTGCACCGAGCAGGTGCTGCTCTGGCCGGACGGCCAGGGCCCGAACATGATCCTCGACGACGGCGGCGACGCCACCCTGCTGGTGCACCGGGGAGCCCAGTTCGAGGGCGCCGGTGCCGTGCCTCCGGTGGAGAGCGCCGACTCCGAGGAGTACGCCGTCATCCTCAGCGTGCTGCACCGCTCGCTGCGCGAGGACGACCGACGCTGGACCCGGATCGCCGCCGCGATCAAGGGCGTCACCGAGGAGACCACCACCGGCGTGCACCGGCTCTACGAGATGCAGCAGAACGGCACGCTGCTCTTCCCGGCCATCAACGTCAACGACTCGGTGACCAAGAGCAAGTTCGACAACAAGTACGGCTGCCGCCACTCGCTGATCGACGGCATCAACCGGGCCACCGACGTACTGATCGGCGGCAAGACCGCGGTCGTGCTCGGCTACGGCGATGTCGGCAAGGGTTGCGCCGAGTCGCTCCGGGGCCAGGGCGCCCGGGTCATCGTCACCGAGGTCGACCCGATCTGCGCACTCCAGGCCGCGATGGACGGCTACCAGGTGGCCACCCTGGACGACGTCGTGGAGACCGCCGACATCTTCATCACCGCGACCGGGTGCTTCGACGTCATCCGGAACGAGCACATGGCCCGGATGAAGCACCAGGCCATCGTCGGCAACATCGGCCACTTCGACAACGAGATCGACATGGCCGGGCTGGCCAAGCGGTCCGACGTCGAGCGG
The DNA here is from genome assembly GCF_015690345.1 of Plantactinospora alkalitolerans. Lineage (GTDB taxonomy): Bacteria > Actinomycetota > Actinomycetes > Mycobacteriales > Micromonosporaceae > Plantactinospora > Plantactinospora alkalitolerans. Next base: position 4,659 of record NZ_JADPUN010000035.1, read on the forward strand.
ATCAACATCAAGCCGCAGGTGGACGTCTGGCGGTTCGACGACGGCCACTCGATCATCGTGCTCTCCGAGGGCCGGCTGCTGAACCTGGGCAACGCCACCGGGCACCCGAGCTTCGTGATGTCGAACTCGTTCGCCAACCAGACGATCGCGCAGATCGAGCTGTTCACCAAGATCGAGGAGTACCCGGTCGGCGTCTACACGCTGCCCAAGCACCTCGACGAGAAGGTGGCCCGACTGCACCTCGACGCCCTGGGCGCCAAGCTGACCGAGCTGACCAAGGAGCAGGCCTCCTACCTCGGCATTCCGGTCGAGGGCCCGTACAAGCCGGAGCACTACCGCTACTGAGGCCACAGCGCTACTGAGCGCGGTACCGCAACGACGAACGTACCGGGTCGGCATCGCGCCGACCCGGTACTTTCTGTCCGCCAGGTCCGGTCGAGTTGGGCGCCCGGTTTGGCCGGACCCGGACGACGCTGGCCTTTCCGAGGGCTTCCTTCGGTTGATGTCGCCGCACCCGGTGGCGTAGCGACGCTGCTTGTGGGTGCGGGCGGGGGTTAGCGAAGCCAGTCCCCGTGGTGGCGATCACCGGGCAACACCGTCGGCCGGGCTCAAGTGGATTGCGACGCGGGTGGCAGTGGCTTGTTCAGCCCGACGTGGACGTATCCGGCCCACCGGGTCGGCGTCGCCCGGAACTCGTCACGGATGGCCCGAACCGTGTCGGTGAGCGCCTGGGCTGCGGTGCCGGTGTTCGGCGGCTCTGTTCCACCGCTGGTCAACGCGCTGTAGAAGGATTCGGTGATCCGGGCACTGTCCGTGGTGCGCCACATCGTGCCGATGACGCCACGGAAGCCCGCCAACTGGAATGCCGAGGCCAGGTGCAGCGGCTCGTCGGTGAACGTCGGATGGGTCTCGGCCGTGCTGCAGGCCGAGAGGAACGCGAGTTCCGGCCGGTCCAGCCGGTAGGACCGCACCATCTGCGGACTGAGGGTCGCGTCGCCGAGGTGCAGACCCCCGACCAGCGCCGCGTTGGCGCCGGCATCTGCCTCGCCGTGGCAGGCGAAGTGCGCGATCGGATGCATCCGGAGCATGTGCTCGACGGCATCCGGCGTCACCTCGGTCCCGCTGAGCACCGCGGAGCCCGGAATCAGGCGGGCGACCTGCTCCACCTCGACCCCGACCTCCGACAACGCCGACAGCAGCCCGTTGTCCGGTACACCGACGATCGCGGCCGTGGCAGCGGTCGATCGGCCGGGCCGCTCCGCCACCGCGTGGGCCAGCGCGGTGAGCGTCGGGGTGTACGACGACACCGCGCGGTCGAGGACCGTACACCGGCTGCCCGGCTCCCGGTGGTGACCGGCTGCGTGCAGCGGAAGCCTGGCCAGGGTGCCTACCGGGCACCACCAGATGTGCGGCACCGGTTCGTCCGGCGGGGCGATCCGGTCGAGTACCGGTCCGGTGGCCACGTCCCACAGCCAGGCCAGGACGCCGAGCAGATCCTCCTGCGCACAGACGCGCCGATCGAACGATACTGCCGGGTCGGTCGCGTCGAGCACAGCCGAATACAGGCGGGTGACCTGCTGCTGGACGGCGGCCTCGCGCAGGTCCGGCAGCCGGAGCAGTTCCACCGGTCGACCTGGTTCCGCCGGGATCAACAGGGCGTCCCCACCGTCACCGTGGACGTTCACCACGACGATCGGCAGTCCGCGGAGCCGTTCGCGCAGCACGGGCAGCGACGGTGGCCGCAGCAGGTCGGCGAAGCCCGGCAGCGCGCGGATCTGTTCGACCAGTCGATTCCGTTCCGTGGCCAACTCGCGGGTCTGGCGCGGCCGGCCGGTCCGCGGATCGAATTCCAGTGTCTTCTTGGCCTCGGTATCGCCCGATTCCGATATCAGTTTGATCTCGACGACGAGCGCGGCGACGTGCATGTCCGCGTCAGCCTCCGACAGTTCCCGGTCGACCCGGTCCAGTTCCGTGGCGAGCGGTGGATCGACGAGCCGCAACTCCTCCCAGCCCGCGCGGATGCCCAGCGCCTCGTTGAAGAGGAGGCCGCGACCACGCTCAAGGAGTTCCACGGCGGCGTCGAGGTCCTGCGCCGCGACGGCGGCAGCGGCAGCCTCGGAGGCGAGGCCGCCAACTCTGGCGATGGCGTCGAGCCGACGGGGGCCGGAAGCCGATCGACTGACAATCGCCGGCATCCACTGGACGGCACGTTCGAGGGCGGCCAGTCGGGCCGCCGGATCCGTCGCCCCGTCGGCAAGAACCGCCTGCTGGCGTTCGGCGTCGATCCGGGTGTGTGTATCGGCCACTGGTGAGGCGGCGAGTGCGACATAGGTGGCGCGCGCGACAGCGCGTGCTGATTCGGCGCCGGGTCCGCCGACTCCGGCCAGCTTCGCCGCCGCCCGGCCGAGGAGTGCGGCCCGGATCGGCCACCAGTGCTGGTCGGGCGAGGTTTCGTCGAGGGCCTGCCTGGCCATCGCCACGGCGCCGGAGAGGACGTCGACATCACCCCCGAGCTGGTACCGCTCGTACCGGACCTCCGCGATCGCGCTGCGGATCCGAGGCTGGTCGGGATGTCCGGACGGCAGCAGGGCGAAGGCGTCCTGGAAGATCCGTTCGGCTGCCAGCAACTCGTCCAGGTTGCCGTGTCGCACCGCATACCGCGACAGGCTGGCCGCCAGGTTGTAGGTGAAGCCGATCCGGCGCGCGTCGCGTCGGCGCAGGGCCGCGAGCGCGTGCCGGTTCGCCTGTACGGCCTCGGCGAGCAGCGCGTCGTCCGGCACCAGCACGTCGTGGTGCAGCAGCAGGCTGGCGAGGTGCATCAGGCGCGGCGGATACGCCGGATGGCCGGCAGGTGTGCGCTCGACCGCCTCCCGTTGGTGCCGCACCGCCTCGGCCAGGGCGTCGGGATCCCCCGTCAGTCGACCCCGCTGGGCGTACGCCTCGGCGAGTACACCAAGTTGGCGCAGGCGGTCGTCCGGGTGGTTGTCGGCCAGCTCGAGTGCGGTGCGGGCGGCGTCGACGGCGACGTCCAGCATCTCCTCGGAGCGTCGGTGCAGACCGACGTTGCCGCCCGCGTCCGCCAGGAGGTTCAGCATCTCTCGCCGCAGTGGATGTTCCGGCTCGGAGACATGCAGAGCGCTCTGCGCCCAGATCACGGCCTGGATCGCGCCGTGCAGGTCGCCGTCCTGCTGCCACTGGTCGAGTTTCGCCTTGCTGAGCGCCAGCAGAGCGAGTGGCCGCGCCGGGTGGAAGCCGGGCACGGCGGCGAACAGCAGAAGGGCCGCGTTGAGTCGTTCGGCCCGCACCCGTGGCGAGGTGCTGAACCTGACCCGGTAGGCGAGTTTCTCATTGCGTCGGAACAGTCGGTCGAGGGTCCGCGGCTCGCGTACCGGGGCGAGGATGGTGCGTACCGGATCGGGGCCGACGGTGCCGACCAACAGTGTGGCGGCCTCGTCGAGCCGCTGAAGCCGCGCCGGCAACTCCGGGTCGTCGGGGTCGGTGCAGATGTACGCGTCCCGTAAGGCTGCGACCGCCTCGAGCAGGATCTCGACCGACGCATTCGTCGGGGTCCCGTGCAGCCGCAACAGCGCGGAACCGAGCCGGCTGGCACAGTGCAGATCGGTCGGCCGCCGTTGCCAACCGAGTTGCGCCGCCTGACGGTAGTCACGCACGGCCAGTTCGAGCGCCTTCGGACCGGCACCCTTGTCGAAGTACAGCTCGAACAGGCGGCCGCGGTGGGTGAGCCGGGACAGCTGATGCGGGTCCCTTGCCGTCGTGGCGGCCAGTGCCTTCGACGCGGTCTTCAGCGTCTCGTTGTACCTGTTCGTGCCCCTGGCCTTCGCGGCGAGAGCGAAGAGCACGTCGGCGAGGTCCGTCAGCAGCGAGGCCTGGAGCAGCACGCCGGGCCAGCGGCGTTGGCGGACCGTGTCCGGGAGCCACTCCCGGTAAAGGGTGACCAACATCCCGAGGGCGTTTCCATCGCCAACATGGTGGCGCTGCCAGAGCTCGGCGATGCGGTCGGCCTGCCGCCAACTCAGCAGGACGGCGGACAGCTCGTCCGACTCGGCCACCCCGGCGTCCCGGCATTCGTCGCGAAGGGACTCGGGTACCGCGTCGGGATCGTCGCGGAAGAGCCGGCGGTACAGGTCGACTGCCGTCCGACGCTCCCGCAGGCCGGCCAGGCCGGGTAGGAGCAGATAGCGGTGCCAGTGAAGTTTGGCCAGCGCCTGCGCCGTGGTCCGGCCGGAACCCTGGCCGCCGAACGCCACGGCGAGACCGCTCTCCTCGTCGGACAGATCCACCCCGAGCAGGTCATCAGGATCGCCAGTGCGCTCGTATCGGTCGAGGACGGCGGTCATCCGGTGCAACGCGCTGCTGAACATCGCTCCTCAGTCCTGTCGTCCGACCGGTCTGCTGGGCTCGGACCGTGGTCGCGCGCCTCCGTACAGTGTCGTCGGCCTGGAGAGCGGATGCCAGGCCCCGCCACCCTGGCCGCACGTCGCACCGACGCGGTGGTTCGGGCGCTACTGTGTCAACGGAGTCCGGCCATCCGACGCGCAGGGAGCGGGAATGGAACTCGTCGCGCATCGCGTCGGGCGCCTGTGCAGCCAGGCCTCCGGTGGGCAGCTACGGGAGTACGCACAGCGGTTCGGCGCCGTCGACGTCCTGGACCGGATCACCGACGCGGTCGCCCACGGACGGGTCGATCGGCAGCTAGCGGAGGACCTCGACCGCCTCGACAGTGCGTTCGCGCGCAACGGTGTCGACGGCTTGACCACCGGTAACCGGGGGTTCGAGACGTGGCGCGGTGGCGGTGGGCATCCGGCGATCGCCGTCTGGGCCTGCCCGGGACGGCAGTCGTGCACGCAGGCGGTCCCGCTCGGCAACGGTGACCCGCCGGTGTGCGCGCTGACCGGCCTGCCGTACGTCGAAACCCGGATCACCCTGTGAACGCGTTCCTCGCCGAACTCGGCAAGCAGCTCGTAACCAGGTGGACCGCCACGCTGGTGGTGTCGGGAGGGCTGTTCGCCGGGGCGGTGGTCCTGGCACAGGTCCTGGGGCACCGCAACGCGGTGAACCTCCGGATGCTGCGGGTCTGGCTGGACATGGTCTCCGCCGACCCAACCAGCGAGCGCGGCACGACCGTGCTGATCGCCGCGGCCGGATTCCTACTCGGCGCGGCGGCGGCCGGGCTCATGTCGGGGGCGACGGGCCTGCTCGTCGAGTGGTCCTGGGGCCTGACCGGCGCGGCACCGCTGGCGGGCTGGCTCGCCCGGTCGCGGCAGCGCCGCTGGGAGAAGGCTGAGGCCGAGGTGGCGGCGGCGGAGCGCGCGCTGCTCGCGGACACCACCGATCCGGTGCTGCGCGAACGTACCCGCATGGCGATCCTCCGCCGGGAGGCGATCTGTCTCGTGCCGGCGGAACGGCCGACCTGGATCGGTGACCGGCTGCACGCGTCCGATGTCCGGGTGCACTCCAGCTACTCGATTGACCTCGTGACGGTGTGGCCGCGGCTGTGGCTGATCCTGCCGGAGGCGGTACGTGGCGAGCTGACGGCAGTACAGGACCGCTGTACGTCGGCGGCCCGGCTGGCCGGCTGGGGTCTGCTGTACGTCGTGCTCGGCATGTTCTGGTGGCCAGCCCTGGTCATCGGACTCGTAGTTCTACTCGTCTCCAGGCATCGGGCCCGGCTCGCTGTCGGGGTCTACACCGACCTGGTCGAGTCCGCGGTGGACATGTACGGACGGAGACTCGCCGCCCACCTCGGGCTGGCCTGCCCGGGTCGGCTAACGGCCGAAATCGGGGCGGAGATCACCGCGATCCTTCGTAAGGACGACGTCCTACGCCCGCTCCGGCCGGTCGTGTCAGTGTGATGAAGCTGGTCGACATATGAAGGTTCCCGTCCAGTACAGGTCGATCGCCCGCAGAGCTGCCTCGCTGGTCCGGTCAGAATGTCCGCACCACGAAGCCAAAGTACGTACGGGTCGCGGTCCACTGCTGTCGAGGCTCTGGGCTGAGATCGGCGGAGACCTGCGGGTGTCCCTCTGTGCTACCTCGTCGCCCCGCCGTCGACGCCGGACCAGAGTTACGCGTCGGAGTCCGTCGAGCGGCGGTGGGGCCGGATCCAGGTCCATCCGCAGTAGACGAGCCAGGCGATCGCGACCACCGTGCCGAGGGCCCGCAGCCTCAGCGCGTTCAGTGCGAGCACGACCACCAGTACCAGGAGCCAGGGCAGAAAGGCCTTCACCGGTCCGGCCCGCCCTGCGGCGTGGCGGCGAGCATCGGGGTGACCGGGGCCGGCGGCGAGGACGGTGCCGGGGCGGCTGGCCGCACCGGCCAGGTCAGCTCGGGCGTGGCGGCCTCGGCGGCGGGGGCGAGTTCCGGCCAGAGCGCCGTGCTCACCGACCGGGTCCGGGCGAGCCGCTGTCTGGCCCTGTTGTGCCGCTCGGCGTGTACGGCCGCCAGGCAGGCCCAGTCGGGCGTGCCCGGTGGCGGCGGTGGGGACGTCACAGCGGCGACCTCGGCCCAGAGTGACCGGGCCAACCGGAGCCGGGCGGGGTCGGTGAGCGTCGCGCTCCGGCCGAGCAGCTGCCGTACGGCCAGCGCGAGACCGTCGTCGAGTCGGGTGAGGTCCAGCGAGCGGGCCCAGCCGATCAGCGGCGGAACCATGGCCGGAACGTAGCCGAACCCGGCGGGGCTCCGATCGTGGATCACCATCGTGCCCGCCGCCAGGTCACCGAGCCGCCGCCCACGCGGATCGGTCATCATGACCGTGACGCTCACCGCCCAGGTGAGCAGCGGAAGCACCAGTCCGGGCCACTCCACCGCGACGCCGACCAGACTCCGGGTCAGCGACTGGCGGAACCCCACCCGCCCGCCGTCGTTCCGGACCACCCGCAGCCCGACGGCGAGCTTTCCGGGCGTACGGCCGTTGCTCAGCAGCTCCCACGACACCGGGTAGCCGACCAGGAGCAGCACCACCCCGACGGTCTGCAACCCGGTGAGCAGCGCCTCGTCCGGCGGGCGGTTGTCGGTGAACGAGTCGAGAACGATTCCCGCGACGATCACCAGGAGGACCGCGACCACGAACTGCGCCGCGATGTCGATCAGCAGCGCGAGCACCCGGGATCCGAGCCGGGCGGCCCGGATCTCCAGCTCGACCGCTTCGCCGCTGACCAGACCGGCGTCGGCACCGAGGCCGGTGGAAGGCCCCGGCCGGGCGGAAGCCGACCTCGGTGGTTGCGCTGTCACCTGGACAGTGAACACTATGGTCGCGAACCCGGGGGGAATGAGTTGGATCTCGACGCGTACGCCGCGGAGCACGGCGCGCAGTGGCGGCGGCTGGCCCAACTGTCCGGTCAGCGCCGGCTCAGCGCCGCCGAGGCCGACGAGCTGATCGCCCTCTACCAGCGGGTGGCCACCCACCTTTCGGTCATCCGCAGCCGGTCACCCGAGCCGGCGGTGGTCGCCCGGCTGTCCCGGCTGGTGCTGGCCGCCCAGGCCCGGCTCACGGGTCGGCCCGGCGTCTCCTGGTCGGCGGTCGGCCGGTTCTTCTCGACCAGTCTTCCCGGCGCCGTCTACCAGGCGTGGCCGTGGTGGACCGGGGTCGCCGTCGGCTTCAACCTGATCGCGGGATTCTTCATCTGGTGGATCGCCGAGAACCCGGAAAGTGCCGCCGCGCTGATCGGCGAGCGACCCGCCGCCGAGTTGTTCGAGGCCCGGTTCGTCGGCTACTACAGCGAGCACGAGGCGTCGAGTTTCGCCTTCCAGTTGTGGACCAACAACGCCTGGGTGGCGGTCCGCTGCCTGGCGGCGGGCATCCTAATCCTGCCGGTTCTCTACCTGCTCTGGAACAACGCCCTCAACATCGGGGTGACCGGCGGGGTGCTCGCGTCGTTCGACCGGACCGGGCTGTTCTTCGGCATGGTCGCCCCGCACGGCCTGCTGGAGCTGACCGGCATCTTCATCGCGGCCGGCGTGGGCCTGCGGACGGGGTGGGCCTGGATCGCGCCGCCGCCGGACCTGACCCGGGGGCAGGCGGTGGTCCAGGCGGCCCGCTCCGGCATCCTGGTCGCGGTCGGCCTGGTGGGCCTGTTCGCCGTCGCCGGCCTTCTCGAGGCGTTCGTGACCCCGGCTGCGGTACCGACCGCCGTACGGGTCGGCATCGGAACGACCGTCTGGGCCGGATTCCTCGGTTACGTGATCGTCTTCGGACGGCGAGCGGCGAGCGGAGTCCGGCGGCCGGATGGGCGGAGGCCGGATGGGCGGCGGACGGTCACGGGACCGGCGTGGCCGGACGTCCTGACGGCGCCGCTCAGAGTTGACCGAGCGCCTTGAGCCGCAGATAGGTGTCGCTGACCATCGAGGCCAACCGGTCGGCCGGGGCGTCCACCACGGTCACGCCGTGCCGGGCCAACGCCGTCCGGACCCGGTCCCGGTCGGCCAGCGCCCGCCAGGCCGACGCCGCCGCGTAGACGTCCTGGACGCGTTCGGGTGACCGGGTGGTGAGATCGCGTAGCACCGGGTCGTGCACGGACGCGACGATCAGCTTGTGCCGGGTCGCCAGCCGGGGCAGTACCGGCAGCAGCCCCTCGCCGAGCGCGCCCGGCTCCAGCGCGGTGAAGAGGACCACCAGACAGCGGCGACGCTCCCGCCGCAGTATCTCCCCGGCGATCAGCGCGAAGTCGGTCTCGACCAGGGTGGGCTGGAGCGGCGCCAGCGCGTCGACCATCCGGGCCAGCAGCGTCGACTGGGCTCCTCCGGTCAGCGCCACCCGGACGGCGTTGTCCACGCCGAGCACGTCGACGCGGTCGCCGGCCCGGGCGGCGAGCGCCGCCAGCAGCAGGGCGGCGTCGATGGCAGCGTCCAGCCGCGGTTCGTCCCCGACCCGTACCGCGGCGGTCCGACCGGTGTCGAGTACGCAGACCACCCGCCGATCGCGCTCCGGTCGCCAGGTCCGGACCATCACGTCGGCCCGGCGCGCACTGGCCCGCCAGTCGACCGAGCGCACGTCGTCGCCGACGACGTACTCGCGCAGGGTGTCGAACTCGGTGCCCTGGCCACGGCCACGGCTCACCCCGGTACCGTCCATCACCCGCAGCCGGGCCAGCTTCTCGGGCAGGTGGCGCCGCGACTCGAAGCGGGGCAGTACCCGGAGCGTCCACGGTGGAGTCGCCGGGTGCTCGGCCCGCTGCCGGAACGCCAACCCCAACGGACCGTACGAGCGCAGCGTCAGCCGCAGTGCCGGCCGGTCGCCCCGGCGGGTCGGGGTCAGCCGGGTGGGCAGCACCGCCCGGCCGCCGGGCAAGATCTCGATCTTCGGGGCACCGGGGAAGTCGATCCGGGCTCCGGCGGACGGCACCCAGGAGTCCCGGACCAGGCCACGCAGCGGGCGCGTCGAGGTGTTGTGCAGGTGTACGGAGACGACGACGGTCTCACCGAGCCGTACGGTCCGGTCGCCGTGCCGGCTCGCCTCGATCGCCCCCGGTGGGGTGGCGAGCCGCCAGTCGAGTACGACAAGAGCCAGCAGCACACCCACCATGACCGGTACGCCCAGCCACGGGGCCGGCCACAGCGGAAGGGTCAGCGCCGCCGTTCCCAGCAGGGCGGCGGCCCGTCCGGTCATCGTGGGGTCGGCACGGTGCTCAGCACCGCGTCCAGTACGGATCTGGTGGTGACCCCCTCCAGTTCGGCCTCCGGACGGAGCCGGAGCCGGTGCCGCAGGGTCGGTCGGGCGATCGCCTTGACGTCGTCCGGGGTGACATGGTCCCGACCGGCCAGCCAGGCCCACGCCTTGGCGGCGGTCAGCAGCGCGATCGCGCCCCGGGGCGAGGCGCCCAGTTCCAGGGCGGGTACGGCGCGGGTCGCCCGGCAGATGTCCACGATGTACGTGAGTACCGGTTCGGCGACGCCGACCCGACCGATCGCCGCCCGGGCAAGTGCCAGGTCGGCGGGGGTGGCCACCGGCCGTACCCCGGCGGCACCCAGTTCGCGGGGGTCGAAGCCGGCATGGTGCGCCCGGAGCACGCCGAGTTCCTCGTCGCGGCTGGGCAGCGGCATCGTCAGGTGCAGCAGGAACCTGTCGAGTTGGGCCTCGGGCAGCGGATAGGTGCCCTCGTACTCGACCGGGTTCTGGGTCGCGGCCACGATGAACGGATCCGGCAGCGGCCGACGGCGGCCCTCCACCGACACCTGCCGCTCCTCCATGACCTCCAGGAGCGCCGCCTGGGTCTTCGGCGGCGTCCGGTTGATCTCGTCGGCCAGCAGGAGGTTGGTGAAGACCGGACCCTCGCGGAAGGTGAAGGCGGCGGTACGCGGATCGAAGATCAGCGACCCGGTCACGTCGCCGGGCATCAGGTCCGGGGTGAACTGGAGCCGCTTCGACTCCAGGTCGAGGGCGGCCGCGATGGTCCGCACCAGCAGGGTCTTGGCCACCCCGGGTACGCCTTCGAGTAGCACGTGTCCCCGGCAGAGCAGCGCGATCACCATGCCGGTGACCACGGCGTCCTGCCCGACGACGGCCTTGGCGACCTCGGCCCGCAGCCGGTGCAGCGCCGCGCGGGCCTGGTCGGACTCGGCGTCGGCCGGACCGGGCTGTGCCGGAGGCCGGTGCGGCGAGGCGGCGTACAGCAGCGGGTCGGTCGTTCCGGCAGGTCGGGTCACCGGGCTTCTCCTTGGACGGGGCGGTCGTGCCGGGGCGGGTCGGTCGGGTTCTGGGCGAGCAGGCCGGACAGCGCGTCGAGGTCGCGGGCCAGGTCGAGCAGCTCCTGGTTCGTGGTGGGCGCCGGCCCGTACAACAGGTGGTGCACGTCCGCCCGGCTCCATCCCGTGCCTGCCTCCACGGCGCCGGTCACCTCGTCCGGTCCGGTGTCCGGCGGCAGGCTGAACGCGGGCAGCAGCCGGTGCAGGGTGGCGGCGCGCAGGGTGTCGGCCGTCGGTCCGTACGCCCGGGCCCGCTGATAGAGCCGGCCCCGCCCGAACACGGTCTCGGCGGAGGCGACGGTCACGGGCAGTGGCTCCGTCACCGGTGGCCCGAGCCGGCGGGCCCGCCACAGCATCGCCAGCACGACGGCGACGGCGAGTTGCACCAGCAGCGCCCAGAACCAGGGTGGAAAGGCGTTCCACAGCGGGTTCGTCTCGTCCGGTGGTTTTGCCTGCCGGCTCGGTTCGGGCTTCTCGCCGGACTTCTCGGATCCGTTCCTGCCGCGATCGTCGGTCTCCCCGGCGTCGAACGGGTTCGGTTCACCGGGCATCGGCGACCAGGGCTCCAGGTCGCCGTCCGGATGGTACGGCGGTGGTGGCTCGGGTCCGTCCAGGTCGAGCCAGACGACCAGGGGGTACGCGGACAGCAGCCCGGCGGCCAGTGCGATGTTGCCCTGTTCGTCGATCCGGTCGTTCCGGAACGGGTCGCTGGCGCCGACCACCACGACGTCGTTGCCGCGCCAACGGCTCCGGGCCAGTCCACCGCCGTAGCAACGGTCGGCACGGTAACCGAACTCGGGCGCGTCGGTGTACCGCTGTCGGAGTGCGGCGGCCGGCCCCGCCGCCCGTACCTCCGGCAGGGGGCAGGGCTGACCGTCGGCGGCGGTCCCGACCGTACGGGCGGCCCAGCGGCGGTCGGCGGTCGCCAACGGCATGTCGGCGTCGTCGAGTACCCGCTGGGACGGATCCACCAGCACGACCCGGGCCCGCGCGGCCGGGTCGACGAGCAGCGGCAGGTACAGCGGATGGACCAGCGCCGGTGCCGGTACGAACAGCGTGAAGCCGTCGTGCGGTGCGAGGCTGAGGGCCTGCGGCGTACTGGTCGTCCGTTCGATGGCGACACCCCGGGCCCGGAGTTCGGCGGCGAGCCGGCTTCCGCCGTCATCGTCGGTGTTCACCGAGGAGAGGAAGCCTGCGTCGTCCCGGTCGGGCTGGTCGACCGCGCTGGTGATCCAGGTGACCACCAGAAGCAGGGCCACGAGACCGAGTGGAAGAACGATCCGGTGCCACCGTCGTCGCCGGGTCATCTGCGAGCCGTCCCGTTCTCGGTGTCAGGCGGGTGGGCGAGGGCCCGGTCCAGTTCGGCGGCGAGTTCACGCATCCGCTCGTCGTGTTCGGCCCGGGCCGGGCGCTGGCCGTACCAGAGGTCGGAGAAGATCCCGCCCGCGACGCCGAGCGGTTCGTCGACGTCGGGCCGGCTCCGGGTCGCCGCCGTCGCCAGTTCGGCGACTGTCATTCCGGGTCGGTGCTCCAGCACGCCACGGTCGACCAGCGTCCGGACCATTCCGCGTAGCCGCTCGCGGACCGCGTCGGCGTACCGGCCGTCGCCGGCCAGCCGATCGGCGAGCGAGACCAGTGCCGCGGCGGGAACGTCGGGAAGGTCCGGCCCGGCCTCGTCGGCGGCCTCGACCTCGGCCTCCGGGGTCTGGCGCGCGGGTCGCCGTCGCCAGCGCCAGGAGAACCGCCAGCGCGGCAGCCGGCGCGGCACCCAGGCGGGGAAGAAGAACCAGGCCAGCGAGATCAGCACGCCGGCCAGGACCAGAAGCAGGGCGACGAGGGGCAGCGGGATCCGGTCGCCGATCGCCGCCGTGGTCTCGGTCCACCACCGGCTGAAGTTCACCGGTGCCCCGCCATCGGCGAGATCAGGGGCCGTCCCGACTGTCGCGCCCGGGTGATGACGATGTCCAGCCCTTCGGTGCGGATCCGGGTCTCCAGGTAGATCACGGCGTCGAGGCAGGCGATCGCGGGGTAGGCGACGCTGTTCACCGCCGCCCAGACCGCGAGGCTGGCCGGCACCTTCCAGTCCGGGTCGAGCAGGCCGACCGAGCCCAGCCCGGAGACGATGCCCACGGCCAGCCCGACCCGCACGATCCACCAGACGAGATAGCCGAGAAGTCGTACGCCGCCGGCTCGGCCGACGGACCGGAGGGCGAGGGCACCGGACCGCACCAGCGCCCGGAACGGCCCGACCCGGTCCAGGGTGATCGCCGGCACGACGGCGCCGAGCAGGGCGAACCCGATCAACCAGGCCGGCATGGCGAGCGCCGCCACGAACATGATCCCGCCGGCCAGCAGGGCGACGAGCGCCGTGACCGCGAACCGGGCACCCTTCGGATGGAGCAGCCGCATCGGGCGTACCGGCCCGGCGGGTTCGAGCAGGACCGTTCCGGCCGCCCGGGCGCTCAGGTTGCCGAGCAGCGCGATGATCACCGTCTCGGTGGCGGCCCCCACGGCCAGCAGGAACCAGTAGGGCGTCAGCCCGTTGATGTCCGGCAGGTAGCCGGGGGGCTCCACACCGGCGGCGAGACGGGGCGGATAGAGCAGCAACTGTTCCAGCACGGTCAGGAGAAGGGCGACCGGAACCAGTACCCGAGCATGATCGCGGAGCAGGAGCACCGCCGAGTCGATCAACTCACCGATCGTGAGCGGACGCAGCGGGAGTACGGCGGTCGGGCCGGCGTCGGGCACACGTACTCCTGGCGGGCATGGGGGATGGCGGGGGGAGCGCCGCAGCAGTCATGGTGACATGTCGGTTCACCCGATCCGGAGCCGCTCGGCCGGTTCACAGATCACGGTTCGGTCTGACCGGGGACGACAGGACGACGCCCAGGTCAGGGCGGGGCGCCGGTCGGGCGTGGGCCGATCCCCGCCACCGGCCGGCCGTACGGGCCCGGCCACCCGGTCTGATCAGCGGAAGTTCTCCTCTGGTGCCCGCCTGTCGACCGGGGTACGCTACTGCGCTCCGTGACCGGAGCGGGCCGGTGGGACGCCGTGTCGGAGGGCGCGGGGTCCACGGTGTTGAAAAGAGGGTGGAATATTAGTGCCATGAGAGCCCGGGTACTGGTCGTCGACGACGATCCCGCACTTGCCGAAATGCTCGGTATCGTGCTGCGCAGTGAGGGCTTTCTGCCCTCGTTCGTCGCCGACGGGGAACGGGCGCTGGCCGCGTTCCGCGAGAACCGACCCGACATCGTCCTGCTCGACCTCATGTTGCCGGGGATGAGCGGGATCGACGTCGCCCGGGCAATCCGCTCCGAGTCCGGCATTCCGATCGTGATGCTGACGGCGAAGAGCGACACCGTCGACGTGGTGCTGGGGCTGGAGTCGGGCGCCGACGACTACGTGGTCAAGCCGTTCAAGCCCAAGGAGCTGGTCGCCCGGATGCGGGCCCGGCTGCGCCGGGGCGAGGACGCCGCGCCGGAGTTGCTGACCATCGGGCCGCCGGACAACCAGATCAACATCGACGTGCCGGCGCACACCGTCAGCCGGGACGGCGAAGAGGTCAAGTTGACCCCGCTGGAGTTCGACCTGCTGGTGGCGCTGGCCCGCAAGCCGCGCCAGGTCTTCACCCGCGAGGTGCTGCTGGAGCAGGTGTGGGGCTACCGGCACGCGGCCGACACCCGGCTGGTGAACGTGCACGTGCAGCGACTGCGCGCCAAGATCGAGCCGGACCCGGAACGGCCGGAGGTCATCCTGACCGTGCGGGGAGTCGGCTACAAGGCGGGTACCGGATAACCTGGCTGCACTGTGGCCCGCACCCTCACCTCGCGTTCCGTGCAACTCGCCCGCGCAGCCTTCGCCGGGCGGAGGCTGCGCCGTGCCGTCGTGGCCGCTCGACGGCTGCGGCGGATCGGCGCTGCCCGGATGGCGACGGCGGCGGCCGGGCTGCACCGCACCTGGCGGAGGTCGCTCCAGGTGCGGGTCGTGACGATCACGCTGGTGGCGTCGAGCCTCCTGGTCGGCGGGTTCGCCTATCTTGTCGCCGACAACATCACAAACGTCGTGCTCGACAACGCGGACGCCGACGTGAAGGGCCGGCTCCTGGACGGCCAGGAGTACGCCTCCGAGCAGCTCAGCAACCACACGGGCCCCCTGGAACAGGGGCTCAAGGCCACCTTCGAGAGCACGGTCAACTACCTGGCCGGCGGAGATCCGGCGCAGCTCGGCGGGGTGGTGGTGGCGCTGCGGGCCGGCAGGTACGAGCGGCTGGGCGTCTCGACCGCGACCTCCCCCCAGGTCAACGTCAACGGAATGCTCAGCAAGGAACTCCGGGAGCAGGTGGAGGGAGGCTCCCTCGCCAGCCAGATCCGCACCGGTGACCTGTTCGACAAGGAGCCGGTCAAATACCTCGTCTACGGTTCGCCGGTGCCGACCCGGTTCGGCCAGGTCGAGCTCTACTACCTCGTTCCGCTGACCCGCTGGGACTCGATCGCCACCGGCTCGCGGTCCACCGTACTGGCCACCGGGTTCGCCCTGGTCGTGCTGCTCGGTCTGCTCGCCGGACTGGTCACCCGGCTGGTCGTCAGTCCGGTACGGGTGGCCGCCCGTACCGCCCAGCGGCTCTCGGCAGGGCTGCTCGACCAGCGGATGGTGGTCAACGGCGAGGACGATCTGGCGATGCTCGCCGCCTCGTTCAACCAGATGGCGACCAACCTGCAACGGCAGATCGTCAGGTTGGAGGAGATGTCCCGGCTGCAACGGCGGTTCACCTCGGACGTCTCCCACGAACTGCGTACCCCGCTCACCACCGTCCGGATGGCGGCCGACCTGATCTACGCCGAGCGGGACGAGTTCGATCCGGCCGTGACCCGTACCGCCGAACTGCTGCACGCCGAGCTGGACCGGTTCGAGGACCTGCTCACCGACCTGCTGGAGATCAGCCGGTTCGACGCCGGGTTCGCCATGCTCGACGCCGAGCCCACCGACCTGGTGCCGGTGGTGAACCGGGTGGTGGATCGACTGGAGTCGCTGGCCCGCCGGTGTGGCGTCCCGTTGCGGGCGGTGGTGCCGGACGCTCCGGTGATCGCCGAGGTCGATCCGCGCCGGGTCGAGCGGATCCTGCGCAACCTGGTGGGCAACGCGGTGGAGCACGGTGCCGGCCAACCGGTCGTGGTGGTCCTCGGCGTGGACGACACCGCGGTGGCGGTCACCGTTCGTGATCATGGCGTGGGACTTCGGCCCGGTGAGGAGAAACTGGTCTTCAACCGGTTCTGGCGGGCCGATCCGTCCCGGGCCAGGCAGACCGGCGGTACCGGACTCGGCCTCTCGATCAGCCTGGAGGACGCCCGGCTGCACGGCGGCTGGCTGGAGGCGTGGGGCGCACCGGGCGAGGGGGCCCAGTTCCGGCTCACCCTGCCGGCCCGCGCCGGTGACCGACTGACCTCGTCGCCGCTGCGACTGGTACCCGCCGATGCCCCCGTGGTGGCCAACGCCGCCGACGGGTGGACCGTCGATCTTCCGGCCGTCGGGACGGGCATGGGGCTCCTCGACCAGGCCGGCGGAGAACCGGTCGGCGCCACGACCACCGCCGGCCCGCCGCCGGCCGCGCCGGTCGGCACCGCCGGCCCGGCCGCTGCGCCGGGCGGCCCGGGTTCCGCATCGGAGGGACTGGTCGGGCCGAGGCGGCCGGCCGACACCGGACGGAGCGAGGCGAGTCGATGACACGGTTCCAGGCGGCCATCCTCGCCGGCGTGGTGCTGCTGGCGTCGGGGCTGAGCGCATGCGGCATTCCGGACGAGACCGACGTCCGGGTGCACGGCCCGGGGCCGGTCGCCGACACCCTTCCGGCGGACGGCCCGGGTGCGGCGCCACCACCGGGCCGGGCGGCGAGCGGCGTGGATCCGGAACAGTTCGCCCGCAACTTCCTGACCGCCGCGGCGGGCGAGGCGAGCGAGGCGTACAAGCGGGTCAACGAGTACATCGTGCTCCAGAAGCAGTTTCCGAAATCGGGCAACGAGGACGTGAACCTCGTCCGGATGCGCTTCCCGAACCCCCGGATCATTCGCAACAGCGACGGCACCAGCACCGTCGAGATCGAGGTGCAGCCGGTCGGGGTGTTGCGGGCCAACGGGTCGGTCGACGAGCCGGACGACACGGGGGTCACCGAGGTCACGTACAAGTTCACCATCGGCGCGGCGCCGACCGATCCCGGCGCTACCGACGGGCTGTGGGTGCTGGTACCGCCGCAGGTTCTGTTGATGGACGTCGAGGCCCTCGGCAACTACTACGAGGAACACACGATCTACTTCTGGAACCAGGACGGCGACGCCCTGGTGCCCGACCTGCGCTATCTTCCGCGCGCGGTGCCGGTGCAGCGACGGGCCACCCAGGTGCTCGGCTGGCTGATCGGCGGCCCGTCGGACTGGCTGGACACCGGCGTCGCCCGGCTGCCCGACGGCACCGGGGTGGTGGGGAACGTGCCGGCGCCGAAGGAGGGCGGCCGGCTCGAGGTGAACCTCTCGGTCAAGGCAGGGGAGCTGGAAACCGACGCCGACCTGATGAAGCTCTACAAACAGATCATCTGGTCCCTGCGGACCAATCCGCCGCTCGGTGACGAGCTGGAGCTGAAGATCCAGAACCAGTCGAAGATGACGATGGTGGCCGCCGACTATCTCCGGGACAACCCCATCTACCAGATCAGCGGCCCCCCAGCCCGGTACGGCGTACTCGCCGGCAGCCTCTACCCGCTGGTCAACTCGGGGGAGGGGCAGCCGCTGGCGGTCCCGATCGCGGCAGAGGCCAACCAGAACATCGTCTCGGCGGGCCTGAGCCGCAACGGCGAACGGATCTCGGCCGCACTGGTGACGAAGAACGGGAACTCCCTCCGGCTTCGGGTCGGAGCCGCCGACGGCGTGGTGGGCAGCTTCCGGACCAGCAGCACGTCGTACGGCTCGATGGGCCGACCGGTGTGGCTCAAGGACTCCCTCGACGACGGCCCGACCGGACTGGTGGTGGCGGACGGCAAGCTGTGGGAGTTCGGCGCCGACGACGCCCAGCTGAAGCAGGTGTCGCTCGCCGGAACCTCCGGCCCGGTGACCGCGGTGGGTGCCTCGCTGGACGGCCGCCGGATCGCCTTCATCGCCGCCGGCAAGTTGTACGTCGCGACGGTGCGACCGGTCGACGGCACCCTGACCGTCGGGTCGGTGCGCCAACTCGCGACCTCGCTGAACGCGCCGAGCGCGGTCGACTGGTTCGGCGAGTACTCCCTGGTGGTGGCCGGCCTGGAGCAGGAGGACGGGCGGGCGGCGGTCCTCCGGCTCAGCGTGGACGGGGCGGGGGAGGCGCCGCAGGTGACCGGCGTCGGCGCGCTGATCACGGAACTGGCCGCGTACCCCTACGACCTCGAACCGCAGGCATCGCCTCCGCTGCTGTACGAGTCGAACCAGGTGGCGTACGCGGCCGGCACGCCGATCAACCGGGCCGACGTCTCGTTCGGGTCCGGGACCCCGCCGGCCGGTACGACCGCCCCCACCGCGCCGTTCTACCTCTACTGACCTTTGCGCGGATCCGGCGCTACTGACCACGGGGCGGAGGACGGCGGTGCTGACGGAGGTCTGGGCGGACCTGGCCGACCTGGTACTGCCGGCCGAGTGTGCGGGTTGCCGCGGCACCGGACTGCCCCTGCGGCAGGGAGCCTGCCCGGCCTGTGCCCGGACGCTCCAGGCGCTGCGTC
>NZ_JADPUN010000178.1 GCF_015690345.1 Plantactinospora alkalitolerans
GGCCCGCGCCGACGCCGAGCGGGTCGGCGCGGTGGCCGCCGGTTCGGCCCGCCGGCTCGACGAACTGCACCGGCAGGGCGCCCGCCGACACGCGGCCGAGCTTCGGGCGGTGAGCGACGCGCTCGCCCAGGCATGGGCCGAACTGGACCGCCGGGTCGTTCCGGGCAGTGATCCGGCGCTCGCGCGGCTGCGCGCGGCCCACGCCGACCTGCTGCGGGAACCGCCGGACTGACGATGAGCACCGGCCTGGCCGAAGCGACTTCGCGAGGCTGGTGCCGGGCTATCTCGCGCGCTTATCTTGAGCGTTATGAGATGTGTGCGACGATCCGGTGCCACCGGTCGCGCCGGGATCGGTCGGCACTCGGCGCCGCCGTCTGGAGTCCTGCCGGCACCGGCTGGGTGAGTCGCTGCTCTCCGCGGTGGGCGCGGTGGTGGCCCAACACGCGCTCGGCCGTCCGCTCGCCGCCACCGGGATCACCATCTGTCAGATCGGCGCTAATCCGGTGAGCCTCGGCGCGGCCACCTTCGCCCTGAAACAGTTCCTCGCCGGCATCGGCACCCCGAGCGGGGGTCTCATCCGCAGAGTCTGAAGCCCTTGGCGCGACGACCTCCGGACGTACCTCCTCGCCTGCTGCCGCACCACCGGCGGCGGGCTCAGTCTGCGGCCCGACCGGCCGCCAGTTCGGCCACCAGCTTCTCGACCCGGGTCCGGATGTCGTCGCGGATCGGGCGGACCGCTTCGACCCCTTGGCCGGCGGGGTCGTCGAGCTGCCAGTCCTCGTAGCGCTTGCCGGGGAACACCGGGCAGGCGTCGCCGCAGCCCATGGTGACGATCACGTCGGAGGATTCGGCCGTCTCCCACTCGAGCGTCTTCGGGATCTGGTCGGAGATGTCGATCCCGACCTCACGCATCGCCTCCACCGCGGCGGGATTGATCTGGTTCGCGGGTGCCGAGCCGGCGGAGCGGACCTCGACCGTGTCTCCGGCGAGGTGGCGGAGCCAGCCGGCGGCCATCTGGGAACGGCCGGCGTTGTGGACGCAGACGAACAGGACGCTGGGCTTGTCGGACATGATCGGTTCCTTCGAGATCAGGCGCTGAGGACGGCGGGTGGGACCGTCGCCCATGGTTGCGGTGGGCTCGGCCGAGCCGGTGTCCCGGCGCGCGGCGTCGCGTTCGGGCAGCGGGGGGAGCTGCTGGTCGAGCCGCGCCGTACGGAAGTGCGGGACGTAGGGCTCGTTGATGTGACGGCCGACTGTTTCGGAGCGGAGGTGGACGGTGATGTCGTCGCGCACCCGAACGGCCGCCGGGCCGCCCGGTGTGGCGTCGTCGCACAGCGGGCGCGGGAGCATCGTCATGACGGACCTTCCGCTCCGGCGGGTGGGGCCGGGAACAGGCGTCGGCGCAGGGCGAGGCTGACGTAGACGAGTGCGACGAGGACGGGTACCTCGATCAGCGGTCCGACGACACCGGCGAGGGCCTGGCCGCTGGTGACCCCGAACGTGCCGATCGCCACCGCGATGGCCAGCTCGAAGTTGTTGCCGGCGGCGGTGAAGGCGAGCGTCGTGGTCCGCTCGTAGGACAGTCCGATCGCCCGGCCCAGACCGTACGAGCCGGCCCACATGATCGCGAAGTACGCCAGCAGCGGTACCGCGATCAGGACGACGTCCCACGGTCGGCTGGTGATGGCGTCGCCCTGCAGGGCGAACAGGACGACGATGGTGAACAGCAGTCCGTACAGGGCGGCGGGGCCGATCTTCGGCAGGAACTGTCCCTCGTACCAGGTGCGGCCCTTCGTCTGTTCGCCGAGGCGGCGGGTGAGGTATCCGGCGAGCAGTGGGATGCCGAGGAAGATCAGCACGTTGCGGGCGATGTCCCACCCGGAGACGGCCAACTCGGCACCGGACAGGCCGAGCCAGTCTGGTAGCACCGTCAGGTAGAACCAGCCGAGCATGCCGAAGGCGAGGACCTGGAAGACGGAGTTGAGGGCGACGAGGACGGCGGCGGCCTCGCGGTCGCCGCAGGCGAGGTCGTTCCAGATGATCACCATGGCGATGCAGCGGGCGAGTCCGACGATGATCAGGCCGGTGCGGTACTCGGCGTGGTCGGCCAGGAAGATCCAGGCCAGGGCGAACATGATCGCCGGGCCGATCAGCCAGTTCAGTACGAGGGAGGAGATCAGCAGGCGGCGGTCGCCGGTGACGGTGTCGAGTCGGTCGTAGCGGACCTTGGCCAGCACCGGGTACATCATGACCAGCAGGCCGACGGCGATCGGCAGCGAGATCCCACTGATCTTCACCGCTTCCAGTGCGGTGTTCAGCCCGGGGATGACCCGGCCGAGGAGCAGTCCGGCGACCATGGCGAGGCCGATCCAGAGGGGCAGGAGGCGGTCGAGGCGGGACAGCCGGCCGATGACGGCGGGCGCCGTGTCGGCGGTAGCGGTGGTGGTCATCAGTACTCCCGGCGGGATTCGGCGTCGGTCCTCGCGCGGGCGGCGAGATCGGTCGGCTGGGCGGCGGCCGGTCACACGCTCGCCGGGATCCCGACGTCGAGCAGGCTCGCGAGCTGCCGCATGATCCCCGGCCGCGCCCGGTAGTAGACCCAGGTGCCCCGGCGCTCGGCGTCGACGAGACCGGCCTCGCGCAGCGTCTTGAGGTGGTGGGAGATCGTCGGTCCGGACAGTTCGAACGCCGGGGTGAGGTCGCAGACGCAGATCTCTCCGGCAGACGCCGAGGCGATCATCGACATCAACTGAAGGCGTACGGGGTCGCCGAGCGCCTTGAAGGCGGGGGCGAGCACGGCGGCGGTCTCGGCCGGGATCCGCTGCTCGCTGATCGGCGCGCAGCAGGGCATCCCGGCGTTGAGGTCGGTCAGGCTGGGTGCCGGCGTCTGCTTCGACATGCGTCTAGGTTGACAGATCTCGAATCAGCGTGCAACTCTCTGATTTGAAGAACGTCGAGACAGTTCTGACGGAAGGAGGAAGCCATGCTGCGCCTGTTCCGGCGTCGTTCCCCAGACATGGGGGTGCGGTTCTGCGACGGCTGCGCCGAGGTCACCACCGCCGAACAACGCGCCCGCCGCCGCTACGACCGCGGCCACGCCGACGTCTACCCGCTGACCCTGCCCCGCTGAACAGCAGAGGAGTCCCACCATGACCGTCAACGAGAGCCCCGGCGGCTTCGCCGGCGATCCGACCGCCGCGCTGACCGTGGCCGGTTCCACCGGCTGCTGCGGCAACCCGGCCCAGTCCACGAACATCGCCCTGCCCGACCCCGCCGACAGCACGGGTGGCACCTGCTGCGGCACTCCGGCGGCGGCCGTCGCCGCCAACTCCTGCTGCGCACCGGCCGCTAAGGCCGACGCGGTCGCCACCGGACAAGGATGCTGCGGATGACCGGTCCGACCGTCGGAGCCGGCATCGACGCCGCCGTCGACGCGGCCCTGGCCACGGTCTCGGCCGACCGGCTGGCGGCGACCGTCACCACGCTGGCCGGCGACGCCTTCACCGGACGCCGCGTCGGCACGCCGGGCAACATCGCCGCCCGAGCCTGGCTCGCCAGCCAACTGGCCGACCTCGGTGCGGCCGTCGAAACCGACCCCTTTCCGGTACGGGCAGTGCCCGACATCTACGCCGCCCCGACCGTACGGTTCGACGACGGGACCATCGCGCGGGGCCTGTCGTTCGGGCGGGAGGTGTCGCTACACCTCGCCTCCGCCGACCTCGGCACCCCCCGACGCGGGGCACTTGGCGTCGCGGGGGTGGGTGAGCCGACCGGGCGGTGGCTCGTGGTGCCGGCCGGGATGAGCCTGTTCGACGCGTACGGCCACGCCGACGGGGCGGCCGGGCTGCTGCTGCCGCGCAACGTCGACGCGGACGGATGGCAGTTCACGATGCTGGCCGGTCCGACTCCCGGCCCGCTGCCGGTCCTCACCCTGGCAACCGTGACTTACCACGCCGTCGCCGAGGCGGCCCTGGCCGGCGGGGGCTGGTTCGTGGCCAACGCACCGATCCGCCGTGCCGACGTCACGGCCGGAAACCTGCACGGCCGGCTCCGGCCTGCGGCGGGGGACGTCGATCTGCTGCTGACCGCGCACTTCGACGGCGTCGGCGACCATCCCGGCCTGCGGCAGCCAGCGGCGGCCGACAACGCCAGCGGTGTCGCGGTCGTCCTCGAGGCCACCCGGGTCCTCGCCGCCGGCCTGCCTCGGGGGATGGGCCTGTCCGTGGCCCTGCTCGACGGCGAGGAGGTCGGCGCGCTCGGCTCGGCCCACCACGCCAGCCGGCTGGCCGAGACCGGCGCGGATCCGCTGGTGGTCAACGTCGACGGGGCCGGGCACCTGCATCAGGCCGCCGCCGTGGAGGCCGGTGGACCCGCAGACGGGCTGCTCGCCCTGCTCGACCAGGCCGGCCGACACACCGGCGTACCCCTCGTCGCCGGCCCGGTCGCCTCGGACAACCGCCGCTACGCCGGTGCGGGCTTCGCGGCGATCGGCATCGGCGCCGGGATGGCCGGCTACCACAGCCCGGCCGACACGCCCGACCGGGTCGAGCCCGGCACCCTGACGGCCATCGCCCGGCTCGTCGTCGCAACCGGGTGGCTCGCCGCCCGCACTCCGGCTGGACACGCCGCCGACGTGGTCACGGGCAAGCCGGCCCCGGCGCCGATCGGGGGCCGCTGATGCGGATCCGTCCGATGGGGCCCGCCGACGCCGACATGGTGCTGGCGATCTACCAGTCCGGCCTGGACGGCGGAAACGCCAGCTTCGAGACCGTGGCACCGACCTGGACCGCGTTCGACGCCGGCAAGCTGGCCGACCATCGTCTGGTCGCCGTCGACGAGAACGGCACCGTCCTCGGCTGGGTGACCGTCTCCGCGGTGTCCACCCGCGCCGTCTACGCCGGGGTCGTCGAACACTCCGTCTACGTCCACCCCGCCGCGCAAGGCCACGGGGTCGGCGCGGCGCTGCTCGACGCGCTGATCGCCTCGACCGAGGCCGCCGGGATCTGGACGATCCAGTCCGGGATCTTCCCCGAGAACGCGGCCAGTCTGACCCTGCACCAGCGGGCCGGCTTCCGGATCATCGGCGTGCGCGAGCGGATCGGCCGGCACCGGGACAAGTGGCGCGACGTCATTCTGATCGAACGCCGAAGCCCTGCCATCACCTGACCCACCAACCCTCAACCGGGGCGATGGCGCCACCTGACCCGCTATTTCGAGTACTTTCAAGATAGAGGAGTTGTCATGGAAGACCGCCTGGAAGACCTGCCCGTGGTCGTGATCGGTGCCGGCCCGGTGGGCCTGGCCGCCGCCGCCCACCTGCACGAGCGCGGGCTGCCGTTCACGGTTCTGGAGGCCGGCGACGGCCCCGCCGCCGCCGTCGCCCGGTGGGGACACGTACGGCTGTTCTCGCCGTGGCGGTACAACGTCGACCGGGCGGCCGCCCGCCTGCTGTGGGACGCCGGCTGGGTCGAACCCGACCCCGAGGTACTGCCGACCGGCGGCGACCTCGTCGCGGACTACCTGCGACCGCTGGCGGACCTGCCCGCGGTGAAGCCGAACATCCGGTACGGGACACGGGTGGTCGCCGTGACCCGGCTCGGCCTGGACCGGCTCCGTACCGCCGGGCGAGCGGCGACACCGTTCCTGATCCGGCTCGCATCCGGCGAGGACCTGCTCGCCCGCGCGGTCATCGACGCCTCCGGCACCTGGAACACACCCAACGTGCTCGGCGCGGCCGGCATCCCCGCCCATGGAGAAGCCACCGCCGCAAAAGCCGCCGCCGCAGAAGCCACCGCTGGAGAAGCCGTCGAGGGTGCCCTGCCCGACGTCCTCGGCGCCGACCGTGACCGGTTCGCCGGCCAGCGGGTCCTGGTCGTCGGTGCCGGCCACTCCGCCGCGAACACCCTCCTCGCGCTGGCCGAACTCGCCGAACAGGCATCCGGCACGACGGTCAGCTGGGCAATCCGGGCGACCAGCCCGGCCCGCACCTACGGTGGCGAGACGGCCGACGCCCTACCGGCCCGCGGGGCCCTCGGCAGCCGGCTGCGCGAACACGTCGAAGCCGGCCGCATCGACCTGATCACCGGATTTCCCGTGCACCGGCTCGCCCCGGCGCCGGAGGGCGGGGTGACGGTGTCCGACGGAAGCCGGACGGTCACGGTGGACCGGATCGTGTCGGCGACCGGTTTCCGCCCCGACCACTCCATCACCACCGAACTACGCCTCGACCTGGACCCGATCATGGGCTCCACCCGGGCCCTCGCCCCGCTGATCGACCCCAACGAACACTCGTGCGGCACCGTCCCGCCGCACGGCGTCGACGAACTCGGTCACCCCGAACCCGGCTTCTACGGCATCGGGGTGAAAAGCTACGGCCGCGCCCCGACGTTCCTGATGGCCACCGGCTACGAGCAGGCGCGGTCCGTCGTCGCCGCCCTCGCCGGAGACTGGACGGCGGCCCGCGACGTCCAACTCGACCTGCCCGAAACCGGGGTCTGCAACAGCAACCCGATCGTCGGCGACGAGACCCTCGCCGAAGACGGCGGCTGCTGCGGCAGCTGACCGATCACGCCTCCACCACCATGATCACCGGAGGTCGACAGTGCCGCTCGGTTCAACTGCCGCGAAGGACGGCGAGGCCGTGCGGCGGAACCCGGACGCCGCCGACGACGGGGTCGGCGCCGGTGAGTATCCGGCCGTCGACCGGTACCTCGACCGGGGCGTCGGTGTCGTTCGCGAGGAAGGTGTAGAGCCGGCCGTTCCGATGGCGGCGCTGGACCGCCTCGATCCCGGCAGCGCCGTGCCGGTTGCGGCGGCGGTCGATAATAGCCACATGGCGATCTTTTTCAGGACACTTCGGATCATGGCCCTCTGTCTGGTGCTGGCGGCGGTGAACACCGTCGCGCCCGCGCCGGCCCTGGCCCGGCCCGAACGGGCCGACGATTCTGGCCGGCTGGACCGGGCGGCGTTATGGCGGGCCCTCGACGCGATCCCGGAGGCCGGTGCGCCGGGCGCCTATGCCGCCGTCCGGTCCGGGCGGAGCGCCTGGGGTGGGGCGGCCGGAATCGCCGACCTGTCGAACGCCCGCCCGACGCGACCGGACCTGCGGCACCGGGTCGGCAGCATCACCAAGACCTTCGTCTCGACCACCCTGCTGCAACTCGTCGACGAGGGCCGGCTGCGGCTCGACGACCCGGTGGGGCGCTGGCTGCCGCAGCACGTCCCCGGCGAGCTCGGCCAGCAGGTGACGGTGCGGATGCTGCTGAACCACACCAGCGGAATCGGCAACTACACCGACGCGCTGCTCAGCTCCCTGTCCGCGATCGAGCAGGTGCGGACCAAGACGTACGCCCCGGCCGAACTGGTCGCCATCGGCCTCGGGCTGCCCCTGACCGGAGCGCCGGGGGAGCGCTTCTCCTACTCGAACACCAACTACATCCTCGCCGGACTGATCGTCGAGCGGGTGACCGGGAACGATCCGACCGCCGAGGTGACCCGGCGGATCATCCGGCCGCTCAAGCTGACCGACACCTACTTCCCGGGGGCGGATCCCCGGATCCGTGGCCGGCACGCCGGGGCGTACTTCGCTCCGTTCGGGGTGCGGAACTTCGCCGACTACAACATGACCTGGGCCTGGACGGCGGGCGAGCTGGTCGCCACGATGGACGACCTGAACACCTTCTACCGGGCGCTGCTCACCGGCCGACTGCTCTCGGCGCC
This sequence comes from Plantactinospora alkalitolerans, assembly GCF_015690345.1. GTDB lineage: Bacteria > Actinomycetota > Actinomycetes > Mycobacteriales > Micromonosporaceae > Plantactinospora > Plantactinospora alkalitolerans. Next base: position 7,720 of record NZ_JADPUN010000178.1, read on the forward strand.
GACCCTGAACGAGATGCTGACGGTCGTGCCGTTCGATCCCGCGCAGCCGGAGGTCGGCGGCTACGGGCTGGGGATTTACCAGATGGGGACGCCGTGCGGGTCGCTCTGGGGCCACGACGGCAGTGTGATCGGCCACATCACGTTCTCCCTGCACAGCCGGGACGCCAGCCGGCAGGCGTCCTTCGCCCTGAACATGAGCCACTACCAACTGTTCACCCCGGAGGCGCATCCGATCGACGTCGCGTGGGGGGAGTTCCTGCTGACCGCACACTGTCCGGCGGACGCCGTCGCGGCCGCCGGAGCGGCGACGCCACCGCCGACGCCCGGCATCGACAGCGTGGCGGTCCGGACCCGGTAACCGGCATCATCGTCGCTCGGCCGGACCCGACGGCCGGAGCCACTCCCGCCGGGGCGCACTCGGATCGCCCGAGCCGGAGGACCGGAGCACATCCGGTCCTCCGGCCGGACGATTCGGAGCCGACGGCCGACCGGATGGGTGGCTGCCGGGAATCTCACACCGGGCCATCTGCGCACCCCACCTCCTCCGAACCCTCGGCAGACGACACCAGCCGTCCGAACCGAGAGTGGGAGGAAAGATGGCCACGATCCCAGGCCCGGCGCCGCGGCACCGGCCCGCGCGGCGGGGCAAGGCGGCGGTGGTCGCCGCGCTCTGCGTCGCGCTCGCCGGAGCGCTCACCGGCCTCGGCCCGAGCACCGCCGGGGCCTCCAGCCACCGTGAGGCGCCCCTGGTCGCCATGGACCCGGCGATCGACAACACCGACCTGTACGCCTTCGTCAGCCCGGAGCGTCCGGGCTACCTCACGTTCATCGCCAACTGGATTCCGTTCGAGGAACCCGACGGCGGACCCAACTTCTATCCGTTCGCCACCGACGCGGCGTACAACATCAACGTCGACAGCGACGGTGACGCCAAGGCCGACGCGACGTTCCGGTGGACGTTCCAGAACGTCGACAGGCGGCGCGGCTCGACCTTCCTCTACAACAACGGTCCGGTCACCTCGCTCGACGACGAGAACCTGCTCTTCCGGCAGACGTACCGGCTGGAGTCGAAGTTCGACGGCGAGCCGTTCAAGACCCGGGTGACCGGCGGACCGGTGGCGCCGTCCCGGATCGGCAACGCCTCGATGCCCGAGTACGCCAAGCTGCGCCAGCAGGCGACGACCACCCTCCCGGGCGGCTGGAAGGTGTTCGCCGGCCAGGCCGACGACCCGTTCTTCCTGGACCTGCGGGTCTTCGACCTGCTCTACGGCGGCGACCTGAGCGAGACCGGTCGGGACACCCTGGCCGGCTACAACGTGAACAGCATCGCGTTGCAGGTCCCGTTCTCCGACGTGGCCCTGAAGGGGGACCCGAAGCGCAATCCGGTGATCGGCGTCTGGACCACCACCGACCGGGCCCGGGTGCGGATGTCCGGCACGGTCGGTGACGCGCCGGACGGCCGGGACCGGGTGCAGGTCTCCAGGCTGGGCAACCCGCTGGTCAACGAGGTGGTCGTGCCGGCCAACCTGAAGGACGCCTTCAACTCCCTGTCGCCGGACCGGGACGCGACGATCCCGGCGGTGGTGAAGCGGGTCACCGATCCCGAGCTACCGAAGTTGATCGAGGGCATCTACGGCGTACCGGCGCCGGCCACGCCGAGAAACGACCTGGTGGAGATCTTCCTGACCGGCATCACGACCAGGACCCCGGACGGACCGATCAAGGTCGACCTCAACTCGCAGCTCAACAACCGGGACGTGAACGCGAGCCGGTTCCGGCCGTCCGAGATGCTCCGGCTCAACCTGTCGACCCCGGTGACGGGAACACCGGACCGGCTCGGCGTACTCGGCGGCGACCTGCAGGGCTTCCCGAACGGCCGCCGGCTGACCGACGACGCCGTGGACATCGCGATCCAGGCGGTCGAGGGGGCGGCGCAGACCGGCAAGCTGGTCGACGCGCTCGCCGCCGGGGACAGGGTGGACGCGAACGACAACGGGTTCACCGGCTCCTTCCCGTACCTCGCCCTGCCGAACGTCGGCGCGGTGAACAACGGCGGCGGTACCGGCGCCGGGGCGAGGACGACCGACGCCCGGCCGGACGCGTCGGCCCGACCCGACCCGTCGACGACGCCGGGAGCGCTCGCCGGGCTCGCCGGCCGGGACGACGGTGACCCGATGCCGGTGATGGTCGCGAAGACGACCGCCTGGGGCCTGGTCGGGATCGCCGCCGCGCTGGGCACGCTGATCCTGGTCGGCCTGCTGCGCCAGCGCCGACGTGCCACCCCAGCCGAACCGACCCAACCGCTGTAGGCCCTGCCCGGGGGCATGGCAGCGTACGGCGGCCATGCCCCCGGCCCCGGACACCCGAGGAGGACACCATGAGGCGGTTACCAACAATCGGGCTGCGGTCCCTGGCGGTGCTGGGACTCGCGACCGTGCTGCTGCTGGGCGTCGGCGCCGTCAGCGGTGTCGGTGGCATCGACAGCGTCGGCGGTCTCCGGTCGTCGGCGCCGGCCACCGGCGAGGTCGTACCGCCGGTGGATCGGCTGGCCGCGACGATCGACCGGGCCCAGGAACGGCTCCGCCGGGTCCCCGGCGACCACGGCGGTTGGGCCACCCTCGGCCTGTCCTACCTGGAGCAGGCCCGGGTCACGGCGGATCCCACCTTCTTCGCCAAGGCCGACGGCGCGCTACGGCGGTCCCTGGCGGTACGCCCGGACGACAACAGCGCGGCGATGGCCGGGCTCGGCGCCCTGGCGAATGCCCGACACGACTTCACCGCTGCCGCCGACTGGGCCCGAAAGGCGTTGCGGACCAACCCGTACAGCGCCGAGGCCTACGCGGTGCTCGCCGACGCCGAAACCCAGTTGGGGCGTCCCGGGCCGGCGACCGGTGCCGTGCAGCGTCTGCTCGACCTCCGCCCCGGGTTGAGCGCGCTGACCCGGGCCTCGTACGACCACGAGCAGCACGGCCGCACCGTGGAGGCGACCGGTCTGATGCGACAGGCCCTGGCCGCCGCCTTCGACCCCGCCGACGTCGCCTTCTGCCGGTACCAGCTCGGCGAGCTTGCCTGGCACTCCGGCGACCTCGCGGGCGCGGAGCGCGAATACACCGCGACCGCCGCCGGATATCCGCCGCTGCTCCAGGGGCGGGCGAAGGTGGCCGCCGCCCGGGGCCGGCTCGCCGAGGCACTCGCCGGGTACGCCGAGCTGACCAGCAGGTCGCCGACCCCCGGATACCTGCTCGAGTACGCCGAGCTGCTGGAGGTGGCCGGGCGGGGCACCGAGGCCGAGGCACAGCGGGACCTCGCCGACGCCACGCACCGGCTCTTCACCGACAACGGCGGCGCGGACGACCTGGCCGGTGCCGCCATCGCGCTGGCCCGCTCGCGGCCGGTCGAGGCGTTGGCGATGGCGCAACGGGAATGGCAGCGGCGCCAGTTCGCCGAGGTGGCCGACATGCTCGGTTGGGCACTGCACGCGAACGGAAAGCACACCGAGGCGCTCCGGTACGCCCGCCGCGCCGAGTCGCTCGGTGCCCGCAACGCCCGGTACGCGTACCACCTCGGCATGATCGAACTTGCTTCCGGCGACCGGGCCGCAGCCCGTCGCGACCTCGCTCGGGCGCTCGACATCAACCCGTACTTCTCGCCCCTGGACGCGCCGGCCGCCGCGCGTACCCTCGCCGGACTGGGGAAGCCGTGAACCGGATCGCGTTCGTCGTCGCGGGCCTGTCGGTGGGATTCGGCTGCGTGCTCGTTGCCCCGCCCGGTCCGGCCCAGGCACATCCGCTCGGCAACTTCTCGGTGAACCAACTGGCGGCGGTGCACCTGCATCCGGACCGGGTCGAGGTGGCCGCCGAGGTCGACCTCGCGGAACTGCCGACATTGCAGGAGTCGTCGTCGGTGGACACCGACCGCGACGGTACGCCGAGCGAGCCGGAACGCGCCGCCCGGGCGGCGGCGGGATGCGGCACGCTCGCCCGGGACTTCGAGGTCGCGGTGGCGGGGCGACCGCTGCGCTGGACGGTCGGCAGCAGCGCCTTCGAGTACGCCGACGGCGCCGCCGGCCTGCGGACCAGCAGACTCCGCTGCCGGCTGGTCGCCGACGCCGCACTCGGCTCGGCGACGACGGTCGGGATCGTCAACCGGTTCCGGGCCGACCGGGTGGGCTGGCGCGAGATGACCGCCGTCGGGCACGGGGTGCGGATCGTCGACTCCCCGTTGCCGGCGGAAAGTGTCAGTGGCGGGCTCCGGGCGTACCCGGAGGATCTGCTCAGCTCGCCACCGGACGTGCGGTCGGCGCTGCTGCGGGTCGAACCGGGCACCGGGGGCGGCGCGGCATCCGCGGCCACGACCGTCGGTCGGGACAGTTCGGCCGATACACAGTGGACGACGCGGGTCGAAGGCGCCGTGCGGGACATCGTCGGCAGCCGCCGGTTGACCCCGCTGGTCGGCGTACTCGCGGTGGTGCTCGCCCTGGTGCTCGGCGCGGCGCACGCCGCGCTGCCCGGCCACGGCAAGGCGGTGATGGCGGCCTACCTCGCCGGCCGGGACGGCCGGACGCGCGACGCGGTCGCGGTCGGCGCGACGGTGACCCTGACGCACACCGGCGGGGTCCTGCTGCTCGGACTGCTCCTGACCACCGTCGCGGGACTCGTCGGTGAGACGGTGCTCGGCTGGCTCGGCGTGCTCAGCGGCGCGCTGATCGCCGTCGTCGGTCTGGGCATGCTGGTCGACCTCCGGCGACGCCGGCGGCCCCGGGGCACCCCGGACCACCAGCACCAGCACCCGCACCAGCACCCGCACCCGCATGGGCACGAGCACGGCGACCACGATCACGCCCATGGCGACCACGGCCACGGTGGGCATCATCATCACCGTCCGGCTCCGGGGGACCGGCCGAGCCGGCTCGGCATCCTCGGCATCGGCATCTCGGGTGGCCTGGTACCCAGCCCGTCCGCCCTGGTGGTCCTGCTCGGCGCGATCGGGCTCGGGCGTACCGGCTTCGGGGTTCTGCTGGTGCTCGGATACGGCGTCGGCATGGCGGCGACCCTGACCGCGGCGGGCCTACTGGTGATCCGGCTGCGGGAACGGTGGGACCGGCGTCGGCGCGGACGCGGCGGGCCCCGGTGGCACCGCCTGGCCAGCCTGTCCGCCGCCGTGCCGGCCGTATCCGCCGGGCTCGTCCTCGTCGTCGGACTGGTTCTCGCCGGCCGCGCCCTGACCTCGTTCGCCTGACGGGTATCCAACGTCGAGCGTCGCCGTGTCAAATACCTCTATGCGTCCCGGTCCGGGGCGACGGAAGGCTGGTGTGATGACGGATCCCAGCGGCGCGCGGCGCCGGCCCGACCATCTCGTTCCGGTGCCGACGACCGGGAACACCGGCCGGGTCGACGACGCCGACACCCTGTTGCCGGCGGTGGCCCGTGGCGACGAGGCGGCGTTCACCCGGCTCTACGACCTGGTGGCGCCCCGGGTGTACGGACTGGTCCGTCGGGTGTTGCGGGATCCGGCGCAGGCCGAGGAGGTGGCCCAGGAGGTGCTGGTGGAGGTGTGGCGGACGGCCACCCGGTTCGACCCGGAACGCGGGTCGGCCACCGGTTGGGTCTGCACCATCGCGCACCGGCGCGCGGTCGACCGGGTCCGTTCCGAGCAGGCCAGCGCCGACCGGCAGCTCAGGGTCGCCGCATCGGCTCCGACCGTGACGCACCATGACGACGTGGAGGAGCAGGCGACCCGGCGGCTGGAGCAACAGCAGGTACGGCGATGCCTCGGCGACCTGACCGACCTCCAGCGCGAGTCGATCACCCTCGCCTACTACGGCGGGCACACCTATCGGGAGGTCGCCGAGTTGCTCGGCACGGGCCTGCCGACCGTCAAGACCAGGATGCGGGACGGACTGATCCGGTTGCGCGACTGTCTCGGGACGGCGGTGGCCCGATGAACGACATCCACACCCTCGCCGGGGCGTACGTGCTCGACGCCGTGGACGACATCGAACGGGCCGCGTTCGCCCGGCACCTGGCCGACTGTCCGTCCTGCGCTGGCGAGGTCGCTGAACTGCTGGAGACCGCCGCCCGGCTGGCCGACGGCACCTGGTCGGTGCCGCCGCCCAGGCTGCGTACCGATGTCCTGGCGCAGGTGTCCCGAACCCGTCAGGTGCGGCCCGGTGGGGGATCGGGCCGGGATCGCCGGACGGCCGGGTCGCGCTGGCGGACGCTGAGCGTCGCCGCGGTCGCCGCCGTGGTCCTGGCCGCCGGGGCCGGCGCGGTCACCTGGACCGTCGCGCAGCAGCGGGTACGCGACGAGCGGGTGGCCACCGCCGCCGCCCGCGCCGAGACCGAGCGGATCCGGACGGTCCTCGCCCAGCCGGACCTCGCGGTACAGCGGCGCGGACTGTCCGGCGGCGGCCGGCTGACCGTGTTCAGCTCCCCGGGTCAGGACTCCGGGGTGGCACTGCTCGCCGACGCCCCGCCGATCCCGGCCGACCGGGCGTACCAGTTGTGGCTGATGGACGGGGAAACGGCTCGTCCGGCGAACGTGCTGCCGGCCGGGGTCAACGGCGACACGGTGGTGCTGACCGGCGTGCGGGGTCGGAGCGCGGTGGCGGTGACGGTCGAACCGGCCGGTGGTTCCGCGCAGCCCAGCACTTCACCGCTGGCCATCGTGCCGCTCACCTGATGGTGCCGGGCCCGGTCGGCCGGTTACGCCGGCACCTCCGCGCCCGCCGCCGCCAGGTTCCGCGAGTTGACCACGGCCATGACGTGTACCTCCTGCTCGGTGAAGCCGGCCTCCAGCAGGCGGTCGGCGAAGAGGGCAAGGCCGTCCTCGACCGGCGGGTTGAACGGTTGCCCCAGGTCGCTGGAGAGCACCGAGTGCTCCGGGCCGACCGCCCGGATGTTGGCGAACAGCTCGTCCCAGCCGACCTTCCCGGTGTACGGGGTGGTGAAGCAGCGCTCCAGCAGGGCGCCGGCCTCGGCCAGTTCGCGCTGCCGGTCCACCGGAAGGCGCTGCGAGGTGAACTCGGGGTGGGTGACGACGATCCGGCGTACGCCCTCCTCGCTGGCGGCCCTGGTCAGGGCCAGGATCTCCGCGCCGGCCAGGTGTCCGGTGGCGAGCACGAGGTCGTGCCGGGCGATGACCCGGAGCACCTGCCGGACCCGGTCGAGTACCCGGCCTTCGGCGTCGACCACCTCGACGACGTCCGGGACGATGCCCTGGGCGTGCAGGTCGGCCTGGAGCGCGCCCCACATGGCGGGCTTCGCCCCCGGCAGGTCGGTGGCGGTGCTGCGGCGCTGGTTGCCGGAGTCCACGGTGGGCATCCAGACGATCCGCGCGCCCTGCCGCCCGGCGATCTCGACCGCGGCCGGGTTCATCCCGCCCATCGAGCCGTTCAGGGTGATCGCGCCGAGCACGTCCACCTCCGGGACCACCTTGCGTACGACGGCCGCCCGTTCCGCCGTGGCCACGTAGTGCGACTTCAGCACGAAGCCGGCGAGACCGACCTCGACGAACCGCCGCGCCAGGTCGATGTCGTCGATCCGGCGCTCCATGACGTCGGGGGCGATGTGCACGTGGGTGTCGTACGCCCCCTGTACCAGCCGACGGGCGTGCGGGGACGGGACCGGGTGATCTGACATGTCGCTCCTTGGGAGAGGGTGGCTACGGCCGGTTCAGGCCGTGCGGGTGCTGTCGGCCGCGGAAGTGCTGTCGTACGCGCGGTTGTCGTCTGCCGCTCGGTTGTCGCCGGCCGCTCGGGTGCCGCCGGACGGACCGGAACCGTGTCGCAGTGCCGTGGCGGTGTTGGCCAGAGTGGACTCGACGTGCCCGAGATGCCGCCGCATGGCGGCTTCGGCCGCGTCGGGATCGCGGTTGGCGATCGCCTCCACGATCGCGGTGTGCTCGCCGAGCGACTGGGCCGCCCGGCCGGGCACCAGGATCGTGCGGTACTGGAACCGGACGAGTTGGGCGCGCAGCCCGGCGATCAGCCCGGCGGTGGTCTCGTGCCGGGCCGCCGCGATGATCGACGCGTGCAGGTTGGCGTTCCCCTCCGAGTAGCCGAGCAGGTCGTCCTGCTCCAGCTTCTGGCTCATCCGGTTAAGTATCCGACGGATGGCGCCGATCTCCTGGTCGGTGGCGTTCAGCGCCGCCTGGCGCGCGGTCAGCGCCTCCAGGACGGCCCGGACCTGGAGGATCTCGACCGCCTGTTCCTCGGTGACCAGCCGGACGTGCGCGCCCCGGTTCGGGGTGAGCACCACCAGGCCGTCCTGGCCGAGTCGCACCAGCACGGTACGCACCACTCCCCGGCTGACCTGGAGCCGGGCTGCCAGCTCGACCTCGATCAGCCGCTCGTTGGGCATCAGCTCGCCCCGGTAGATCGCCCGGCGGAGTTCCTGGTACGCCTCGTCGGCGGACCGGGCCGCCCGGCGGCGTGGGGTGGTCTCCGGTTGTGGGGGGCTGCTCTGTGCAAGTCCGCTGGTGGTCCCCGCCGGTCGGGGCGTGGACGCGGGCGGTGGTGTGGCGCCGCTCACCGTAGGTTCGCCGTCGATGCCCGACGGTCCCCGGCGGACACGGGTTCCGGCCGGACGTACGTCGCGCCGCGCCCCCGATAACCGGGCGTACGCAGGGACGGCGTGTCCGGAGCGGTCGTACCCGTAGTTCCCACCGGCTTCCATCGTCCTCGATGGACCTCGCAAGCGCGCAACATTGTCTCCCAAATCATCAACAATCTTGTGGACAGGATTGCCGTCGAGGTGCTCGTTGTCAACAACACTCTGACCTGGTGAAACATCATTCTTGAGCGCGAACTTTCCGCTCCGGGACCCAAGATTCACTCCAACTTCGTCGGTGACAAGCCGGACATGAGTCATCTACGATTCTCGACCGGGCGAGGGCCGGCGCGGATTGGGCGCCGATCAGGCGAAGGGGCACCCCCGCGGGTGCGCTGGCGTCCGTCCATTCACAAGTTCAAAGCTGGAGGCATACATGTTCAGACGCTCTCGCGTGTTGGCAGCGGCGCTGCTGGCCACGGCACTGACCGTGAGCGGTTGCGGCGGCGGCGGCGACGACGACACCGGCGCGTCTCCCAAGGAGACCGACAAGGTCGCCTACATCACGGCCTTCGGCGCCGTGGGCCGGGACTCCTTCGCCTGGGTGGCGAAGGAGAAGGGCTACTTTGCCGAGGCCGGCATCGAGGTCGACATCAAGAAGGGGGCGGGTAACGCGCCGAACCTCACTGCGCTCAAGGCAGGACAGGTCCAGTTCGCCTCGCTCGACTTCACCGGTGCGGTGATCCAGGCCGGCAAGGGTGAGTTCACCGACTGGCGGGCCATCGCCGCCGTACACCAGCAGACGCTGATCTCGGTGATGACCACCAAGGACACCAACATCAGCAGCGTGCAGGACCTGGCCGGCAAGACCATGGCCACCGGCAAGGGGTCGGTCACCGAGCTGCTCTTCCCGGCGTACGCCAAGCTGGCCGGCCTCGACCCGAAGAGCGTCAAGATCGAGGGTGTGCAGCCCACGGTGCTCAACGGTCTGATGACGAGCCGGCAGGTGGACGCGCTCGGCACGTTCCTGCTCAGCCGGGGGGCTCTGGCGGCGGCCTCGAAGAAGGAGGTCGTCGTGCTGCCGTACAGCGACTACCTGCGGGACCTGTTCGGCAACGCGATCATCACCACCCCGGCCCTGATCGAGAAGGACCCGGACCTGGTCCGTCGGTTCAACGGTGCGCTGCTGAAGGGCCTTCAGTACTCCATCGACCACCCGGACGAGGCGGCGGCGATCCTGAACAAGGCGGAGCCGACCTACGCGGTGGCCTCCGGGGTCGGCGAGATCACGGCGATGACCCCGTACGTCAAGCCGGCCGGTGGTGCCCCGATCGGTGCCATGGACGAGCAGCGGGTGGCACGGACCATCGCCATCCTGCAGGGATCCGGACTGATGCCGGCCGGGCTCGACCCGAAGGGTGTCGTCGACTTCAGCTTCGTGCCGAAGAGCTGACGACGCAGGCCTCGACAATCAACCCGATCTCGACCGCTGTCGAGATGCCCCCGTCGACGGTCGGGCGCACCTGACGGACAACGGGGACGGTGGCCGGAGTGGCCGCCGTCCCTTCTCGCCTTCCCGCCGGGATCCTCCCGTCCGTCACCCCTGCTACCGCCTGCCCACCCGAAAGGACCCACGGGATCCACCATGACTGACAAGACGACCGACGCCGGGCCGAGACGTCTGTGGTTCAACGCCGGGCTGCCCGCCCTGGGCGTGGTGCTGGCACTCGCCCTGTGGTGGCTGGTCACCATCGCCTTCGGCATCGAACCGTTCTGGCTGCCCGCACCCTCCGACGTCGTGGAGGCGTTCCTGCGGCTTCCCGGTCACCTGACCGAACAGGCCGGTATGACCCTGATGACGACCGCTGTCGGCTTCGCCATCGGCTCGATCGCCGGTGCCGCCGTCGCGGTTCTGTTCGCCGCATCGAGCACGATCGAGCGGATGACCATGCCGCTGATCGCCGCGATCAACGCGGTGCCGAAGGCCGCCCTCGCGCCTCTGCTGATCGTCTGGATCGGGTTGAACACCCAGGCGAAGATCGTCATGGTGGTGCTGCTCTGCTTCTTCCCGGTCCTGGTCTCCACCATGGCCGGGCTGACCTCGGTCCCCAACGACCTGCGTGAACTGTCCCACTCGCTCTCCGCCTCGTGGTGGCAGACCTTCGTGAAGGTCCGGATCACCTGGGCGCTGCCGCAGATCTTCGTCGGGCTCAAGGTGGCGTCCTCGCTGGCCATCATCGGCGCGGTCATCGCCGAACTCACCAACCCCGACCGAGGGCTCGGCGCGGTCATCGTCAGCTCCAGCCAGTCCGCCGACACGCCGCTCGCCTTCGCCGCGCTGACCCTGCTCGCGCTCATGGGTGCCGCGCTGTTCTACCTGGTGGTGGCGATGGAGCGGATTCTCGTGCCGTGGACTCGCGCGATCTCGTCGTGACCGGAACCCCGCCGAAGGAGAACACAATGATCAAGATCGCCGGGCTCTCCCGGACGTTCCAGGGAAAGTCTGGAACCGTCGACGCGCTGCACAACATCGACCTCGACGTCGGCAACGGCGAGTTCCTGGCGGTGATCGGCCGGTCCGGCTGTGGCAAGTCCACCCTGCTGCGGATCGTCGCCGGGCTGATCCCGCCGAGCCGGGGGGAGGTGCTGGTCGCCGGGGATCCGGTCACCCGGCCCCGCCGTGACGTGGCCATGGTGTTCCAGCGTCCGGCGCTGCTGCCCTGGCGCAGCGTGCGGGAGAACGTCATGCTGCCGGTCGAGATCTTCCGCTGGCCGCGGGCCAAGCACCGCGACCACGCCCAGCGGCTGCTGGAGATGACCGGCCTGGAGGGTTTCGCCGACCGGCTTCCGCACGAGCTCTCCGGCGGCATGCAGCAGCGGGTCTCGCTCTGCCGGGCCCTCATCCAGCGGCCCAAGGTGCTGCTGATGGACGAGCCGTTCTCCGCGCTGGACGCGCTCACCCGTGAAGAGTTGGCCGTCGAGCTGCAGCGCATCCACATCCAGCTGGGAACCACGGTGATCTTCGTGACCCACTCCATCCAGGAGGCGGTGCTGCTCGCCGACCGGGTGGCGGTGCTGAGTGCCCGTCCCGGCCGGGTGCGCGAGCTGGTCGACATCGACATCCCGCGTCCCCGGTCGTTCGGGCACAACGCCCACCTGGAGGAGGTCGCCGCCGCCTCCGCCGAGTTGCACCAACTGCTGCTCGGCGAGCACCTGCCGGAGACCCCGGCCGCGACCTGAGCCCGGCCCGGCTGTCACTTGACGGCGCCGGACATCACACCCCGGGTCAGGGTCCGTTGGAAGAGGAGGAAGAAGACCACCGCCGGCACGATGCCGAGCAGCGCGGACGCGCTGGTGGTGGTCGCGTCCATGATCCGTTGACCCTGGAGGACGCCGAGCGCGACCGGTACGGTCTGGTTGTCGTTGGAGACCAGGAAGACCAGCGGCAGGAAGAACTCGTTCCAGGTCCAGACGAAGAAGAACGCGACCAGAACGGCCAGGGTGGGCCGGCTGGCCGGGACGACCACCTGCCACAGCACCCGCCACCGACCGGCCCCGTCCACCTCGGCCGCGTCGAGCAACTCCCGAGGGAACCGCGCGAAGACGCTCGACAGCAGGTACGTCCCGAACGCCCCCTGGATCACCGTGAAGATGATGATCACCGCGAGGAGTGAGTCGTACAGGCCGACGCTCTTGGCCAGGTAGTACAGCGGGTAGACCAGCATCTCCTGCGGGACGAGGTTCGCCACCAGGAAGAAGACCAGGAACCAGACCCGACCCCGTACCCGCCCGATGCCGAGGGCGTACGCGCTGAGCACCGCCAGCCCGACGCCGAGGATCGCGACGCTGCCGCTGACGACGAGACTGTTGAGCAGCTTCCGCCCGAAGTCGACCCGGTTCCAGAAGTCGACGATGCCCTGGAGATGCAGCGATTCCGGAAGCGCCGTCGGTCCGTTGCTGGCGTAGTCGGCCGGGCTCTTGACCGCGTTCATCGCGATCACCAGAATCGGCGCGAGGACCAGCAACACCCCGACGACCAGCCCGAACAGCACCACATGCCGGGCCGGGCCACCCCGGCGTCGGGCCGGATCGACGCGGCGCCCGGCGGGCGGATCGTCGGGATGCCGCCGGGCGGTTGCCGGTGCGATCGCCATCACCAGCCCCCGAGCCGCTCGTCGCGGGCCTGTACCCGCAGGAACACGTAGGTCAGCAGCACGATGATCACGGTCAGCACCGTCGAGATCGCCGAGCCGTATCCGACCGCGGCCCGCTCGAAGAAGTTCCGGTAGGCGAAGTACGACGGCACCAGTGTGGCGTTGCCCGGACCACCCCGGGTCAGCACGAAGATCTGGCCGAATATCTTCAGCCCGGCGATGGTGGTGGTCACCAGGACCACGTACACCTCGGGCCGGATCAGCGGCACCGCGATCCGGGTGAAGCGCTGCCACCAGGACGCGCCGTCGAGGTCGGCCGCCTCGTACAGTTCGGGATCGATCCGTTGCAGACCGGCCATGAACATCACCACCGGATAGCCGAGCTGCACCCAGATCAGCACCGCCATGACGCTGTAGAGGGCGTACCTCGGATCGCCGAGCCAGTTCCGGGCCAGGATCTCCAGATGCAGGTCGGCCAGGATCGAGTTGAGCGCGCCGTAGTCCGGGTGCAGGATCCAGGCCCAGATGATCCCGGTGACCGCCACCGGGACGATCTGCGGCAGGTACAGGCCGGACCGCAGCGCACTCGCGGTGCGGTCGCCGTACGCCCTACCGACGTGGTCGTACAGCGCCGAGGCGAGCACCAGGCCCAGCAGGGTCGGTACCACCGCCATCGCCACGATCACGAGCCCGATGTTCCGGAACGACGCCCAGAAGTTGGCGTCGGCGAGGAGTCGGCTGTAGTTGTCCAGGCCGATCCACTCCGGTCGACCGATGCCCTGCCAGCGGGTGAAACTGATCCCGACGGTCATCAGCAGCGGCACGACGATGACGGCGGTCGAGAGGACGATCCCGGGCAGCAGGAACACCAGGTACCCCCGGCGGCGGGCGGATCGTCGTGGCCCGGTCCGGGTACGCCGTCGCGGCTCCGCCGGAGGTGGCGGCGCCACGTCGGCGCCGCCACCCACCGCGCTCGCGGTCACTTACCGATGTCCGCGAGGTTGTCGTTGTACGGCTTGGCCAGGTCGTCGAGGACCTGGCTCGGACTCTTCGCACCGTTGATCAGATCCTGTCCGCCGGCCACCAGCACGTCGTAGTAGCCGGGAGCCGCCCAGTCCGGATAGAACGCGAGGCCGTCGGCGGACACCACACCGTTGAACAGGTCGACGAGGATCTTGCTCTTGGCGTCGGTGATCTTCGAGGCGTCGGCGGCCACGGGTACGCCCCCGTTGTTGCCCAGCAGCGCCTGGATCTCGGGCTTCATGGTGATGTCGATGAAGTCGTACGCCAGCTTCTTCGCCTTCGACTTGGCCGGTACGACCCAGATGTTGCCGCTGGAGCCCGGGTGCAGGGTGTTGCCGGGGAACAGGAAGGCGTTCCAGTCGAACGTGGCCTCGCTGACGAAGCGGCCGTACCACCAGCTACCGGAGATGACCATCGGGAACTTCGCCTGGGTCCAGGCCACCCCCATGTCCTCGGCCTTGATCCCGGCCGAGTTCTTCGCGATGTAGCCCTTGCGGACCCACTCGGCGAACCGGTTAGCCCCGAAGGTGAGCTCGGGACCGTGGAAGTCGACCTTGCCCTTGTAGCGCTGGAGGCTGTCCACGAAGGGCCGACCGGCCTGGGACAGTGCGAGGCTGTAGAGGATCTGCTGGGCCGGGTACTCCGCTCCGCCGACCGACAGCGGTGTCACGCCCGCCCGCACGAAGGTGTCCATCGCCGCCTCGAACTCGGCGAGCGTGCCGGGCACCTGCACGCCGTGCTTGGCGAACAGTTCCTTGTTGTAGTAGACGAGGTCGCCCAACTCGCCGTAGTTCGGCACGCCGTACCAGGTGTTCCCGCCCATGATGCCCTCGGCGTCGTACCGGGCGGTGGTCGCGAGGCTCGGGCCGAGCATCTTGTCCCAGCCGCGCCTGCCCGCCTCGGCGGTCAGGTCGGTCAGCAGTCCCTGCTTGGCGAGCAGCCCGGCGCTGGCGTTGCCCTTGTTGTACTCCATGATGTCCGGTGCCTCGTCCGAGTTCAGGACCTGCCCGGCGGTCTGCCGGATCTGCTCGAAGCCCTTCTCCTCGAACTTGACGGTGACGCCGGGGTGGCTGGCCTCGAACTGCTTTATCGCCTCGGCCCAGGCGATCCCCATCGCACTGTTCGGGGCCTCGTAGTGCCACAGGGTCAGGGTGCTGGGGGACTCCTCGGAGCCCGGATCGTTCCCGCAGGCGGTGAGGGCCAGCGCCGTGGTCACGAGCAGTGCGCCGGCCGCGGCCCCCGCTTTCGTTCTGAACATGGTCTTCCTTCCGGAACGACTCGGCGGTTTCTCCACGGAACACCCGGCATGGTGCGCTCGAGGAGTGCTGTCGGCCCCGACCAGCAGCTAGTAGTCGAACGTCAGTCTGTCGAAGCGCTTCCGCACTGAACGTAGGTACCGGCGGGCATCGATGTCAACGGGTGCCGAGAAAGACGCCCACCGCACCCGCCCCGCCGGGCTTAAGACGAAGGAAGGGCCCCTTCTTAGCGCTTTCTGTATAGAAAGGGCCCCCTATTAACCC
>NZ_JADPUN010000114.1 GCF_015690345.1 Plantactinospora alkalitolerans
GACCAGACCGTGGCGGCCCAGCGCGCCGCGGTGGAGAAGAAGGTCGGCGCGGCGGCGTGGGCGGCGGCGAACGCGCTACAGGGGCCGGCGGACTTCAGCCAGGACCCGACGCTCGCCGAGAAGCTCAAGCCGTTCGCCGACCTGACGCCGCAGGAGATCCGGGTGCTGCCCGCGGCGATCCAGTTCAACGTCCCCACGATCACCTGTGAGAAGTTGGACCAGCGGCCACCGGGCTCGGTGAAGGACGGGAAGCAGCAGGCGGTGGCCTGCGAGAGCGGACAGGTCAAGAACCTGCTGGACATCGCGAAGGTGGAGGGCACCGACGTCGCGGACGCGGACGGCGTGATGGACCAGACCAGCGGCCAGTGGGTGGTCAGCCTCGACTTCACCGGCGACGGTCAGAGCAAGTGGACCAACCTGACCCGGGAGGCGTTCACCAACGAGGGCGGTGCCTGTGACGCCAGCGCCCTCGGCGAGAACGGCACCGGCAAGTGCCGGGTCGCCGTCGTACTGGACAACCTGATCATCTCTTCCCCGGAGATCAAGGGCGTGCTGACGGGCGACTCGCAGATCACCGGCAGTTTCAACAGCGCCTCGGCCAACGAGCTGGCCAGCCAGCTCCGGTACGGTGCCCTGCCGCTGACCTTCCAGCAGCAGGAGTCGCAGAACATCACCGCCACCCTGGGCACCGAGCACCTGCGGGCGGGCCTGCTCGCCGCGGGCATCGGCATGCTGCTGGTCATCATCTACGCGTTCTTCTACTACCGGCTGCTCGGCTCGGTGATCTTCCTCAGCCTGGTGCTCTCCGCCGCGCTGGTGTTCGGCGCGCTGGTGCTGCTCGGCCGGCAGATCGGCTTCACCCTGACCCTGGCCGGAATCGCGGGCTTCATCGTCTCGCTCGGTGTCGCCGCGGACTCCTTCGTCATCTACTTCGAACGCCTGAAAGACGAGATCAGAGACGGCCGAAGTCCACGAAGCGCGGTGCCCCGTGCCTGGGTACGGGCCCGCCGGACGATCATCTCGGCGAACGCCATCTCGATCATGGCGGCCGTGGTGCTCTATCTCGTCTCGGTCGGTACGGTGCAGGGCTTCGCCTTCGCGCTCGGCCTGGCCACCATCCTCGACCTGGTAGTCGTCTTCCTGTTCCGGCATCCGATCATGACGATGTTCGCCCGCACTCCGGCGTTCCTCTCGCCCCGGGTCAGCGGACTGGGCCGCGCGTTGCAGTCGCGGGACGAGGACGAGACGCCGACCGGCAAGACCCGTGTGAAGGAGGCCTGAGATGAGCAGAAGTGGTCTCGCCAGCCGGTTGTACCGCGGTGACGCCGGTCTTCGGATCATCCCCCGCCGAAAGCTGTGGTTCGGCATCTGCGGCAGCCTGGTCCTGTTGGCCATCCTGAGCTTCGTGATCCAGGGTTTCACCCTCGGCATCGAGTTCAAGGGCGGCAACGAGTTCCAGGTGCCGACCAGCATCGGTACCATGCAGCGCGCCGAGGAGGCGATGCACGCCGCACTCGAGGGCGAGACGACCCCGGACGGGCCGGCGGAGGTGGTCTCCGGCCAGCAGGTCGGCGACGCCACCTACCTGTTCCGGACCTCACCGCTGGAGCAGGCGCAGGCGACCGAGGTCCGTACCGCGCTCGCCAGCGATCTCGGCCTGTCGGCCGACAAGATCAGTGACAACCGGGTCAGTGCGGCCTGGGGTGCGCAGGTCACCCAGCGGGCCCTGCTCGGCCTGGTGGTCTTCCTCGTACTGGTCACCGGCTACCTGGTGCTCCGGTTCGAGCTGCGGATGGCGATCGCCGCCGTGATCGGCCTCATGCTCGACCTGGTGCTCACCGCCGGGGTCTACTCGGCGGTGGGCTTCGAGGTGACTCCGTCGACCATCGTCGGCTTCCTGACCATCCTCGGTTTCGCCCTGTACGACACGGTCGTGGTGTTCGACAAGATCCAGGAGAACACCCGGGGCATCACCGGCGGCAGCACGCAGACGTACGCCGAGGCGTCCAACCTGGCCCTGAACCAGACGCTGATGCGGTCGATCAACACCTCCGTCGTGGCGCTGCTGCCAGTGGGTGGCCTGCTGTTCATCGGCGCCGGCCTGCTCGGTGCCGGCACGCTCAAGGACCTCGGACTGGTGCTCTTCGTCGGTATGGGCGCGGCGTTCTTCTCGTCGATCTTCCTGTCCACCCCACTCCTGGTCACGCTCAAGGAGCGGGAGCCGAGGATCAGAACGCACACCCAGCGGGTGCTCACCCGGCGGGCCGGCGGCGGTCGGGACACCTCGACCACCCGTCGCCCGGCCCGGCAGCCCGGCCAGGTTCGGCAGGCCGCCGAGCAGTCGGCGGAGGCCACCGGCGAGGACGCACCGGTACCCGCGACCGACACGAGCGCGTTGGCGGCCGCCGCGCCCAAGGTCGGCGCCCGCCCCTCGGGCAAGCGCTCGGGCGGTGCCCGGGGCGGCCGGTCCGGCGGCGGCAGCCGGCCCGGTGGCAAGCGGCGCTGAGCCGGACGGACAAACCACAAGGCGTCCGACGAGCCACTCCGGTGGCCCGTCGGACGCCTTGCGCGGGAAGGAAGCAGTGTGACGGAGACCCCTACCGAGGTACGTGGTGACAGCGGACCGGCCACCGCGCAGTTGGTGGCGAGCCGGGTCCTGGACGTGCCGGATTTCCCCAAACCGGGCATCGTCTTCAAGGACCTGATGCCGTTGTTCGCGGACGGGGCGGTGTTCCGGGAGGTGATCGACGGAATCGTCGAGCACCACGGTCGGGAGTCGTTCGACGTGGTGGTCGGGATCGAGGCGCGTGGCTTCGTGGTGGCCGCCGCGATCGCGTACGCCACCGGGGTCGGAGTGGTGCCGGTGCGCAAGGCCGGCAAGCTGCCCCGGGCCGCCTACGCCGCCTCCTACGCGCTGGAGTACGGCGAGGCCACCCTGGAGGTGCACCAGGACGCCTTCACCGCCGGGCACCGGGTGCTGGTGGTCGACGATGTGCTCGCCACCGGGGGCACCGCGCAGGCCACCCTCGACCTGGTGGAGCGGGCCGGTGGCACGGTTGCCGGATTCAGCGTGCTGCTGGAGCTGGGCTTCCTGAACGGGCGGGCGCGGCTCGATCCACGACCGGTTCACGCCCTCTTAACCGTTTAATCACTCGTTGACCGGCTCGACCGATCCGTACGTCCGGAGGACGACCACCCGGCCGCTGGTGCGGGTACGATTGCCCTTCGTGGTCGGGCGCGGGTGACCTGCCCGTGACTGGCGCAGGACCGGGTCGACCGGCTACGGTCGGCTCATTCCCGGCGAGGTGTTGAGGAGGCCGGTGTCCCACGATGTCGCCCCTCCGGCGGAGGGTACGGTGCATCCCACCAACGATGCTGCAGGTTCCGCTGACGTTGCGACCGCTGCCGATGGGGTCGAGACTCCGGCGAACGGGCCGAACCGGTCCGGTGGCGCCTCGGGGTCGGCGGACCGGACCCCCACCGGCGGTGAACAGGCCGTCGACCGGAGCGCCGGATCGAGTGGTGCCGGCGGCGGTGCGGTCGGGTCGGCACCGGCCGGCGGCGGCGCCGCTGGCCCGGTCCCTGGCGCGGTCGGTTCCGGCACCGCCACCACGGTGGCCGGTCCTGGCCTGGGTGTTGTCGCACCCGGTGTCGTCGCCGTCCCGATCTCCGATCCCGTCGGCCGGCTCGTCATCGACCCGGAGTCGGGTGCCGAGGACTCCCTCGCCGCCATGGCGGGTGGCGGTGCCGCGTCGCCCACGTCGAGCTTCGCCCTGGCCAACGCGCCCACCGGGCGCCGGGTCCGGGCCCGGTTGGCGCGCTTCAACGCGCCCTGGCAGACCCCCCAGGTGAGTGAGGTGCTGGAGCCGCTCATCGCGACGCACCGCGCGTCCCACCCCAAGGCCGACGCGCGGCTGCTGCAACGTGCCTTCGACATGGCCGCCCGTTGGCACTCAGGGCAGTACCGGAAGTCCGGCGACCCGTACATCACCCATCCGCTCGCGGTCGCCACGATCCTGGCCAACCTGGGCATGGACACCACCACCCTGGTCGCGGCGCTGCTGCACGACACGATCGAGGACACCGACTACGGCCTCGACCAGATGAAGGTCGACTTCGGTCCCGAGGTCGCCCTGCTGGTCGACGGCGTCACCAAGCTCGACAAGGTGAAGCTGGGCGACGCCGCCAAGGCCGAGACGATCCGCAAGATGGTCGTGGCGATGGCCAAGGACCCCCGGGTCCTGGTGATCAAACTGGCCGACCGGCTGCACAACATGCGTACCCTGACCTTCCTGCCGCTGGCGAAGCGGGAGCAGAAGGCCAAGGAGACGCTGGAGATCCTGGCGCCGCTGGCGCACCGGCTCGGTATGAACACGATCAAGTGGGAGCTGGAGGACCTGGCCTTCGCCAACCTCTTCCCGAAGCGGTACGAGGAGATCAACCGGCTGATCGGCGAGCACCAGCCGCAGCGCGAGGCCCTGCTGCGGCAGGTGACCCAGAAGGTGCAGGTCGACCTCAAGGCCGCCAAGATCAAGGCGGAGACCACCGGTCGACCCAAGCACCTCTACTCGATCTACCAGAAGATGATCGTCCGGGGTCGGGACTTCAACGACATCTACGACCTGGTCGGCGTGCGCATCCTGGTCGACACGGTGCGGGACTGCTACGCGGCACTCGGGGTGATCCACGCGAACTGGCAGCCGGTACCGGGCCGGTTCAAGGACTACATCGCGATGCCGAAGTTCAACATGTACCAGTCGCTGCACACCACGGTCATCGGGCCGAGCGGCAAGCCGGTCGAGATGCAGATCCGGACGTACGCGATGCACCGGACGGCCGAGTTCGGCATCGCCGCGCACTGGAAGTACAAGGAGAAGAAGGGCGAGGCGATCGTCGGCCCGCCGGCCCACATCGACGAGATGACGTGGCTGCGGCAGTTGCTGGACTGGCAGCGGGAGGCCGCCGATCCGAGCGAGTTCCTCGACGCGCTTCGCTTCGACCTGTCGAGCCAGGAGGTCTACGTCTTCACCCCCAAGGGTGACGTGATCCCGCTGCCGACCGCCTCCACCCCGGTGGACTTCGCCTACGCCGTACACACCGAGGTCGGGCACAAGTGCATCGGCGCGCGGGTGAACGGCAAGCTGGTGCCGCTGGAGTCGACGCTGTCCAACGGCGACGTGATCGAGATCTTCACCTCGAAGTCCGACACGGCCGGCCCGACCCAGGACTGGCTCGGCTTCGTCAAGAGCCCCCGGGCCCGGACCAAGATCCGGCAGTACTTCAACAAGGAACGCCGCGAGGAGGCGATCGAGGCCGGCAAGGATGCGATCGTCAAGGCGATGCGCAAGCAGGGCATGCCGTTGCAGCGGATGCTGACCACGGACAACCTGATGACCATCGCCCGGGACCTGCACCTGGCCGACGTCGCCTCGCTCTACGCGGCGGTCGGCGACAGCCAGGTCTCCGCCCAGTCGGTCGTCCAGCGTCTGATGGCCGGGTACGGCGGCGAGGAAGGTGCCGCCGAGGACCTCGCCGAGACGGCCGTCGCCACCCGTCCGCCGCGACGCAGCGGTGGCACCAGCGACCCGGGCGTGGTGGTCCGGGGCGTCAGCGACGTGTGGATCAAGCTCGCCCGCTGCTGCACGCCGGTTCCGCCGGACACCGTGTTCGGCTTCGTGACCCGGTCCGGCGGGGTGAGCGTGCACCGCGACGACTGCGCGAACGCCGAGGACCTGAAGGCGCAGACCGAGCGGGTCGTCGAGGTGAGCTGGCGGCTCACCTCCGCCTCGACGTTCCTGGTGGCGATCCAGGTCGAGGCGCTCGACCGGCACAAACTGCTGGCGGACGTCACCCGGGTGCTCTCCGACGAGCGGGTCAACATCCTGTCCGCCACGGTCACCACGACCCGGGACCGGGTCGCGGTGAGCCGGTTCAGCTTCGAGATGGCCGACCCGAAGCACCTGGGCCACCTGCTCGCCGCGGTGCGGAAGGTCGACGGCGTCTTCGACGCGTACCGGGTCACCTCCGGGGCCTGACCGACCGCGCGAGCGGCGTCGCGGCACTCGACGGCCCCCGGCGGGGAACACCCGGATCGAAACGACGGCGCCGCGCCACCCCGGTAACGGGGCGGCGCGGCGCCGTGTCGTGTGTGCCGGAGGTCAGCCGACCGGGGCGCTCATGGTCAGCGACTTGATCAGTACTTCCTTCTTCGGGTGGCCGCCGCCGGCCTGCTGGGCGAAGGCGCCGTCGTCACCGGCCGCGCCGACCTGCGAGACCAGGTCCAGACCGCCGGTGACCGTGCCGAGCACCGTGTACGAGGCCGGAAGCTGCGAGTCGCCGTACACGATGAAGAACTGGCTGCCGGTGGTGCCTTCCCCGCCGGAGTTCGCCATCGCGATCACACCCGCCGGGTACGGCGGACGCTTGTCGGTCGGCAGGTTCTCCTCGGCGAACCGGTACGTCGGGCCGCCGGTGCCGTCGGTCTCCTTCCAGGCGGTGCCGGTGACGCTCGGGTCGCCGCACTGCAGCACCTGGAGCCCCTGGGTGACCAGCCGGTGGCACTTGGTGTTGTCGAAGAACTTCTTCTCGGCGAGGTGGGTGAAGCTGGCCGCCGTGCAGGGCACGTTGGCCAGGTTCAGCTTCGCGGTGATCGGACCGAGGCCCGTGTCGATCGTCATCGTCTGGCTGCCGGTGTTCTTCGCCGTGGTCGGCGGCAGCCCGACGTCCTTGGTCGCCGCGTTGCGCTGTTCGGCCGGGATCTCGGTCCAGGCGCAGGTGGCCCCGCCGGCCTGAGTCGAATTGTCCTTGTCGTCTCCCAGGCTCACCACCAGCCACACGGTGCCGGCGACCACCAGCAGCAACGCCACCCCCGCCCCGATGCTGGCCTGCAGTTGACGGCGCTTGCGGGCCGCGGTGGCCCGCTCGGCCATCTCCCGCTCCAGCTTTGCCCGCGCAGCGGCGCGTTGCCGCTCTCTGGTGGACGTCACGGTGGCTCCTCCTGGACTATGTGCAGCGCGGCTCCGTCCGCGGCTGGGGGTGTGCTCTGGGGTTCTACGGCTGTCCGGCGACCGTCGGGCTGGCCGAAGGGGCCGCCGACGGCGTCGCCGCCGACGGCACCGCCGTCGGATCGCCCGACGGCTCACCCACGGTGAGGCTCTGGATCACCACGTCGGTCTGCGGCTTAATCAGTTCGCCAGAACCATTGTCCACGGTTTTCAGGCCGCCGACCTTTTTGATCACGTCGAGTCCGGCGGTCACCTTCCCGACGAGCGGGTAGCTGGGTTCGGCCGGGCTGAAGTCCTTGAAGAAGATCAGGAACTGGCTGCCGTTCGCGCCGGGCGGGTTGCCGATCAGCGCCACCGTGCCGGCGGGGTAGAGCGGTGGCGACCCGTCGGCCGCGCTGGCCGAAGGGCTGGCGGACGCACCCGGGGTCGGGCTGGCGCTGGCGGACGGGGTCGCCGAGGGGCTGTCCGAGGGGTCCGGGTTGGGCTTGTTCGGGACGTTCTCGCTGAAGAGGGTGTAGGCGGGACCACCCATCCCGGTGCCGGTCGGATCGCCGCAGCGGAGCGCGCCCTCCTTGGTGATCTCGTGGCACTTGGTGTTGTCGAAGAATCCCTTGCTCGCCAGGTGGGCGAAGCTGGCGCCGGCGCAGGGCGCCGCCGCCAGGTCCAGGTCCACGGTCACCGGGGCGCCCTGGTTCGTCGTGATCGTCATCGGCCGGGTGCCCCTGACGGGCAGGTCTTCGGTGGGCGGTTTGCCGACGTCCTTGAGGTTCGTGTTCGCCTGGGCGTCCTGCGAACTCCAGGTGCACACCTCCGTGGCGGCGGTGTCGTCCGTGGGCTCCTTGTCGAAGCCACCGAGCGCCCAGAACGAGCCGAGCACGATCAGCAGCAGCGCGACGGCGGAGCCGATGCCGGCCCGGACCTGCCGCCTGCGCCGGGCAGAAGCCGCCCGCCGGGCCATCTGCCGGTCGAGCTTGGCCCGCGCCAGTTTGCGCTGCCGGTCCCTGCTGGAAGCCACCCGCGCTCCCCTTTCCATGTGCCCCTGGTCGTCGTCTTACCCTGGTTGTCGTGCCCCGGGCGCCGTGGCCCACGGCGTGTTCCGCCGCTCCGGCGTCAAGTGCGCCACGCCACACGCCCGCCAGAGTGTACGGGTACCCGCTGGGAAAGTGTTGTACGAGGTCATCCCGAAGCCATCGGAGATTATCACTGTGTCTTCTGATCTGCGCCGGGCTGCCCCGCGGGTGTCCGGATCCGTCCGGTTCCCCGCCCGTCATCTCGCGGCGCTACCGGCCCCGGTTCACCACCTCGTCGGTCTGCGCCGGGAAGCGGCAGCCCGGCTCAGCACTTCCGAGGCAGGGGATCGTGCGGTGGGGCGCCGACGCCGGGGATGCCGGCCGCGAGGTCGCTCAACCGGCCCGCAGCGTTGATCAAGCCGATGTGCGAGAAGGCCTGGGGGAAATTGCCCACCTGTTCGCCGGTGACCGGGTCGATCTGCTCGGCGAACAGGCCCAGGTCGTTCGCCCTACCGGCGAGGCCCTCGAACAGCCGCCGTGCCCGGTCGTGCTCGCCGGCCAGGATCAGGCAGCACACCAGCCAGAACGAGCAGATGACGAAGCCGGCCGGATCGCCCTCCCACCGGCGCAGCAGGCCGTCGTGGGACAACCGCCGCTCGATGACGTCGATCGTCGAGCGCATCCGGGGGGCGCGCGCCGGCAGGAACCCGACCAGCGGCATGAGCAGCACCGACGCGTCCAGGTCCGCGCCGTCCAACGTGCCGGCGTACGCGCCGAGAGCGTCGTTCCAGCCACGGACGAGCACGGTGTCGCGTACCTCGTCGCGAGCGGCAGCCCAGCGGGCGAGGTCCGCCGGCCCGGCGAGCCGCGCACCGAAGCGCACCGCCCGGTCCAGCGCCGTCCAGCACTGCACCTTCGACGACAGGTGGTGACGCTGCATGTCCCGGGCCTCCCACATCCCGGCGTCGGGATGTCGCCAGTCCGTGACGGTGCGGTCCGCCATCGTCCGCAGCAGTTGCTGGATTTCCGGGCTCAACGGATCGTCGAGGTGCGCGCGCATCAGCCACGCGGCGCCGAGTGCCTCGCCCGGGACGTCGGTCTGGCGCTGTCGCCACGCGTCGTTGCCGACCATCACCGGCTGGCTGTCCGCGTATCCGGCGAGGTGGTCGAGGCGGTGTTCGGTGAGGTCCCGCTCGCCCGCCACCCCGTACATGATCGGCACCGGGTCGCCGTCGACGTGGCCCATCGCCCTGCCCAGCCACGCGAACTGCCGGTTCACCTCGTCCGAGCAGGCAGCACGCCACAACGCCTCGAGCGTGAAGCTGAAGTCGCGCGCCCAGACGAAGCGGTAGTCGTAGTTGCGGTCACCACCGAGCTGTTCGGGTACGGAGGTGGTCGCCGCCGCCACGACCGCGCCGCTGGGCCGGTAGGTCATGCCCTGGACCACCAGGGCACTGCGTCGCACCTGCTCCCGGTACAGGCCCTGGTAGTCGTGCAGGTCCAGCCACGAACGCCACCCGGCTACGGCATTGTCGACGACATCCTGGGCGGCGTAGACGATTGGCGGGTCGGTGTCGTAGGCAGGCGCGTAGCCGAGGGTGAAATGTTCCGCCCGCCCACCGCGGATCGTGAAGTCGGCGTACGCCTCGCCTTCGCCGCAGCTCAGCGGAATGCTCGCGCGTAGCGCCAGTCGGACGGTGCCCGCACCGGCGATCAACGCGCCCTCCTCCTCACGGAGGTTGGCGACCACCCGCCCGTACTCGAAGCGGGGTCGGTAGTGCAACCGCATCGGAACCGCTCCGGAGAGTCCGTACACGATCCGGGTGAGCAGCCGGGGTGAGCGCAGCCCGATGTCGTGCCCGCGGGCGCCGAGCTCCAACGCGAGGGCGTCGACCACGGCCACGGCGCCCTGCGCCGTGGTGTGCACGGTACGCAGCACCAGCGTGTCGGTCAGATACGACCACTCGCGACGCGCATCCTGCGCGGGGCCGATCGACCAGTGTCCCGCGTCCGGGTCGAGAAGCCGGCCGAACACCGACGGCGCGTCGAAACGCTGCGGGCACCACCAGTTCACCGAGCCCGTCCGGTCCACGAGCACGGCGCTGTGCCCATCCGCGAGGAACGCGTGGTCGCTGATCAGTGCCGCACGCATCACGGTTCACCGGCAGGGCCGATTACCCGGAGATCGAACTGCTCCACCGAATCGACCACCCGACCCCCTTGCTGAGCAGTCGGGCAGCGCGTCGGAGGGTGGCCGAACGTCTGCCCTGGCCCGATGAGCGTGGCAGACGGCACCACCTCCCACGGGCAAATCACCAGGCCGTCATCCGTGGGTGCGACCAGGGGCCACGGGGCACGGGTGTGGGGTGCGCGCCGGCCGGCGGGCCGCCCGATAGGGTTGGGCAGAGCCAACCGTCGAGTGGGAGGGAGCGGACGTGCTCCTCGCCGGCTTCCCCGCGGACGCCTTCGGCACCAACTGTTATGTGGTGGCGACCGCGCCCGGGGAACAGTGTGTCGTCGTCGACCCCGGCATCGGGGTACTGGACCGTCTCGACGCCCTGCTGGCGGAGCATCGGCTGCGGCCGGCCGCCGTCCTGCTGACCCACGGTCACCTCGACCACACCTTCTCGGTCGCGCCCGTCTGCGGCGCCCGGGGCGTCACCGCCTACATCCATCCGGGCGACCGTGAACTGCTCGCCGATCCGACCAAGGCGCTGTCGACGGACCTGACCCGGCTCTTCGGTGGCCGGCTGCCGTACGCCGAGCCGGAGGACGTGGCCGAACTCACCGACGGCGCAACCCTGGCGCTGGCCGGGTTGGAGATCACCGTCGACCACGCGCCGGGCCATACCGGCGGGTCGGTGCTGTTCCGGCTGCCGGGCGCGGGCCCGGCGTTCCGGTCCGACCTGTCCCTTCCGCCGGGTGCGGACTGGGCGGCGGAGCAGATCTGTCTCTCCGGCGACGTGCTGTTCGCCGGGTCGATCGGCCGCACCGACCTGCCGGGTGGCAACCTGCCGACCATGGTGACGAGCCTGCGGGAAAAGATCCTTCCGCTCGCCGACGACACCGTCGTGCTGCCCGGCCACGGCCCCACGACCACCATCGGCCGTGAGCGGGCGAGCAACCCGTACCTGATCGAGGTCGCGGGCCTCGACGGGCCGCACCGGGACGCGCCCACCCGAGGCTGGTAATTCCGCTCGTGCGTCGTCGCGCGAGATCCGACAGGAGCATCATGAGCAAGCCAACCCCGATCTCCGGCTTTCCCGAGTGGGCGCCGCCCCAGCGGATGATCGAGCAGTACGTCGTCGACCGCATCCGCAACACCTTCGAGCTGTACGGCTTCGCCCCGCTGGAGACCCGGGCGGTGGAGCCGTTGGACCAACTCCTGCGCAAGGGGGAGACCTCGAAGGAGGTCTACCTGATCAGCCGGCTCCAGGAGGAGGGTGCGCCGTCCGCCGGTGAGGACGCCCTGGGGCTGCACTTCGACCTGACCGTGCCGTTCGCCCGGTACGTCCTGGAGAACGCCGGCAAGCTGCAGTTCCCGTTCCGTCGCTACCAGATCCAGAAGGTCTGGCGGGGCGAGCGCCCGCAGGAGGGGCGCTACCGGGAGTTCCTCCAGGCCGACATCGACATCGTGGACCGGGACATCCTGTCGTCACACCACGAGGCGGAGATCCCGCTGGTGCTCGGCGACGCGCTCGGCGGCCTGCCGCTGGGCGGCGCCGACGGCAGGCTGCCGATCCTGGTCCAGGCCAACAACCGCAAGATCCTGGAGGGCTTCTACCGGGGGATCGGGCTGGCCGACCCGCTGGCGGCGCTGCGCGCGGTGGACCGGCTCGACCGGATCGGCCCGGACCGGGTGGCGGCGCTGCTGGCCGAGACCGCCGGGGCGACCGACGCCCAGGCCAAGGCGTGCCTGGCCCTGGCCGAGATCTCCGCGCCGGACCCGTCGTTCGCGGCGGCGGTCCAGGCGCTGGGGGTGACCGATCCGCTGCTGGACGAGGGACTCGCCGAACTGGTGGCGGTGATGGAGAACGCCGTCGCGCACGCCCCCGGGCTCTGCGTCGCCGACCTGCGGATCGCCCGGGGTCTGGACTACTACACCGGCACCGTCTACGAGACCCAGTTGCGCGGGTACGAGCGCTTCGGGTCGATCAGCTCCGGTGGCCGGTACGACAACCTGGCCAGCGACGGCAATCTCCGGTTCCCCGGCGTGGGCATCTCGATCGGGGTGACCCGGATGCTCGGGCTGCTGTTCGGGGCGGGCGCGCTGTCGATCTCCCGGAGCGTACCGACCTGTGTGCTGGTGGCCCTGGCGGACGAGGACCGGCGGCCGGAGAGCAACCGGATCGCCGACGCGCTGCGCCGACGGGGCATCCCGACCGAGGTGTCGCCGTCGGCGGCGAAGTACGGCAAGCAGATCCGGTACGCGGAGCGGCGCGGAATTCCGTACGTCTGGTTCCCCGGCGCGGACGGCGTCGGTGACGAGGTGAAGGACATCCGCT
Source organism: Plantactinospora alkalitolerans (assembly GCF_015690345.1). Lineage (GTDB taxonomy): Bacteria > Actinomycetota > Actinomycetes > Mycobacteriales > Micromonosporaceae > Plantactinospora > Plantactinospora alkalitolerans. The sequence continues at coordinate 12,520 of NZ_JADPUN010000114.1, forward strand.
CGGGTGAGCAGGTCGGTGCGGTGCCGGACGTCTGGCAGCCGCCGGCGGCGGACCTCCGGCCGACCATTGCCTGATCTTGGCTGGCGGGGGTGACGGTCGTGACCTACGCTTGCGTAAGTTACGCCACCGTAGGGAGAGTTCGTGACCATCACCCCCACCGCCCCGCTCAGCCAGGCTGCCCTGCTCACCGAGCTGGAACCGGTCGTCGCGAGCAATCTCGACCGGCATCTCCGGATCGCCAAGGAGTGGTTCCCGCACGAGTACGTCCCGTGGAGTGAGGGACGGACCTTCGACGGGATCCTGGCCGGTACGGCGTGGACACCGGAGGACACCCGGATTCCCGAGGTGGCCCGTACCGCCCTGGTGGTCAACCTGCTCACCGAGGACAACCTGCCGTCGTACCACCACGAGATCGTGACGCTGTTCGGCCGGGACGGCGCCTGGGGAACCTGGGTGCACCGGTGGACCGCCGAGGAGGGTCGGCACGGTACGGCGATCCGGGACTACCTCACCGTCACCCGGGCCGTCGACCCGGTCGCGCTGGAACGGGCCCGGATGGTGCACATGTCCGCCGGGTACAGCAACGTGCACGACGACGAGGTGCTGCACTCCCTGGCGTACGTGTCGTTCCAGGAACTCGCGACCCGGATCTCGCACCGCAACACCGGCCGGGTCACCGGCGACCCCCGGTGCGAGCAGTTGCTGGCCCGGGTGGCCGCCGACGAGAACCTGCACATGGTCTTCTACCGCAACCTGCTCGCCGCCGCCTTCGAACTGGCGCCGAGCCAGGCGATGCGGGCGGTCGCCGACGTCGTCGCCGACTTCCAGATGCCGGGCAACGGCATTGACGGCTTCGCCCGCAAGTCGGTGGCGATCGCCCTGGCCGGGATCTACGACCTCCGCCAGCACCGCGACGACGTGCTGATGCCGGTGCTCCGGCAGTGGAACGTCTGGGACGTTCCCGGCCTGGACGCCGACGGCGAGGCCGCACGCGACCAGTTGTCGGCCCAGCTCGACGGGATGGAGCAGGCGGCGTCCCGGTTCGAGGAGAAGCGGGACGCCCGCCAGGCCCGGCTCGCCGCCCGTTAGGCGGACGGCGACACGCAGAACTCGTTGCCCTCGGGGTCGGCGAGGGTCACCCAGGTGAACGGGCCCTGACGGCCGTTGTGCAGGAACTTCGCCCCGCGCGCGGTGAGCTTCTCCACCACCTCGTCGACGTCGTCGGTACCGACCCGGACGTCGAGGTGCATCCGGTTCTTGACCGTCTTCTCCTCGGGCACGAGCTGGAACAGCACCCGGGGCGCCCGCTCCGGCCCGTCCGGGTGGCGGATCGCCGCGCCCTCCTTCCAGACCAGGACCCCGTTGAACGTCCTGGTCTGGCTCTCGGTGGCGTGACCCTCGTCGATCATGCGGCGGATGAACGCCTCGTCGGAGGGCTCCACCTCCCAGCCGAGCGTCTCGGCCCACCACTGGGCGAGGGTGTGCGGGTCGGCGGAATCCTGTGTCACCTGGAAGTCGTAAGCCATCGCGGTCACCTTCGATTCTGATAGGGATCTCGGACGAGGTTCAGGTAGGGATCACGGACGCGGTTCAGGTAGAGATCACGGACGCGTCCGGGTGCGGCTCACGAACGCTTCTGGTAGAGATCGCGGAGCAGGGAGATCTCCGCCCCGTGGTGGATCGTCTCCCGGTTGATGTGCAGCACCAGCGCCGCCATCGGCAGGTCGGCGTACGGCCCCTCGGCCGGTCCGCACGGCCGCGCCAGCCCGGCCGCGTCGAGTCCGCGTACGCCGGCCAGCCAGGTCGCGTACGCCTCGTCGAGCTGGCGCAACGCCTCGGCGGCGGTGCCGGCGTATTCGAAACTGTCGTAGTCGACGGGCGGCCCGCCGAAGTGGGCGGCGCTGCGCTGGCCGAGGACACCGACGATGACGTGCCCGAGGCGCCAGGCGATCGTGGTGACCGGTGCCGGAGTCGGTTCCGGCCAGCGGTACTCGATGACGTACGCCCCGGAGCCGTGCGCGTGGTCGGCGGGGGTGTCGGCGCGGCGCCGTACGTTCCAGCAGCCCGGAACCGGCTCCCAGAAGTACTCGTCATCGCGAAGCCCGTCGAGTCGCGGCCGTAGCTGGTGTTGCCAGTGCCAGTCCAACTGGTCGACCAGTTGACCGTTCCAGTCGATGCTCATGCTGGCAGGCTAACCCCGATTGCGGACAGGATCGGTCCGCAATAGCTGGCAGACTCGATCCATGCTCGACACCTCGGCGCGACTGCTCCGGCTGCTCGCCATCCTCCAGACCCGGCCGGACTGGACCGGTCCCGAACTGGCCGAGCGGCTGGAGGTGACGGTCCGGACGCTGCGCCGTGACGTGGCCCGACTGCGCGATCTCGGGTACCCGGTCCGGGCCACCCCCGGGGTGGCCGGCGGTTACCGGCTGGGTGCCGGGTCGACACTGCCGCCGCTGCTGCTCGACGACGACGAGGCGGTAGCGGTCGTGCTCAGCCTGCGTACCGCGATGGGCCAGACGGTGACCGGAATCGCGGAGACGTCGCTGCGCGCGCTGGCCAAACTGGAGCGGATCCTTCCCACCCGGCTGCGCCAGCGCGCCGCCGCGCTCCGGCTGGCCACGGTGGCGCTGCCGGACCCGGTGCCGACGGTCGACCCGGACGTGCTGACCGTGATCGCCGAGGCGTGCCAGGGTTCGCAGCAACTCCGGTTCGGATACCGCAACCGCGACGGCGAGCCGAGCAGCCGCACGGTGCAGCCACACCGGCTGGTGCACACCGGGCGTCGCTGGTACCTGGTCGCCCGCGACCAGGACCGGGACGACTGGCGTACGTTCCGGGCGGACCGGATCGACGACCCGGGCGCGACCGGATCCCGGTTCACCCCACTCGACCCGCCCGACGCTGCGGCGTACGTGGCGGAGTCGATCACCGCCGCGCCGTACCGGTTCCGGGCCAGGGTGCTGGTACGCGCGCCGGCCCAGGTGATCGCCGAACGTTTTCCACCCTCGACCGGAATCGTCGAAGCGGTGGACCAGGAAAGCTGCCTGCTCACCACCGGCGCGGACTCGCTGCCGTTCATGGCGATGCACCTCGCCCTGCTCGGCCACGAATTCGTCGTGCGCGAACCCGCCGAACTGGTCGACGAACTCGGCTCCCTGGCCGACCGGCTCGCCCGCGCCCATCGCGCGTCGGCGGCCGGCCGGCCTGAGGTGTTAGGAGGGGTCCCTTCTTCTACAGAAAACGATAAGAAGGGCCCCTTCCTTTCACTCGGTGCGGAGGCCGTTGGGGCGGAGCAGGCGCCAGAGGGCGGGCAGGCTGAACGCCGTCACGAGTAGTACGACGGCAGCGGCGATGCCGGACATTCCGGCGAGGCCGGGCCAGTCGAGATGGAGCGGCTCGCCGACCATCGCCAGCAGGGTGGTGCCGAGCGCCGTACCGATGACGATCGCCAGTACCAGCCCGAGTAGGATCGGAACCGCCGTCTGCCACAGCACCGACCAGCTCAGCGTGCTGCGCCGGGTGCCGAACGCGACCAGTACGGCGAGCATCCGGCGCCGTTCCCGCAACTGTTCCAGGGTGCCGACCAACAGGCTGGCGCCGAGCAGCAGCAGCGTGGCCAGTACGCCGATGAACAGCCCTCGGCGGATCTGGGTGAACCGGTTGACCCGGTAGGTGGCGTCCAGGGTCTGCACCTGCATTCCGGGGCCCAGCGTCGTCACCGCGTTGCGGATCAGTTCGAGGGTCTCCGGTTGGCTCCGGTCCACCGCGAGGTAGATGAAGGCGCTCAGGCCGGCGAGCCTGCCCGGTTCGACGGCGCCGGGGGTGGCCAGGATGCCGGTGACCTCCCTGCCGATGGGATCCGGCCGGGCGGTGGCCGTACGGATGCCGGCCGGTACCGTCCAGCCGGTGACGGTCCGGTCACCGAGTTCCACCCGCTGTCCGGCGGTGGGCAGGGGCGGCAGGTTGGCGTTCTCCTCCCCGTTGCCGGCGAGCGCGAAGACGTCGCCGTCGGTACAGGTGTCCAGGGTGGCCAGCTCCCGCAGTACCGCGCAGTCTCCGATCCGCAGCGCGTTGGAGGGTCGGTACCCGTCCGCTTCGCGCGGCGTACCCACCGCGGCGAGGTCGGTGTCGAGGGTGCCGAAGACGTGCCGGACGCCGGGGACGGCCCGAAGTCGCTCGTTGAGCGGGCCGACGTCCACCCCGTCCACGATGCGGTTGCCGATGACCGCCACCTGGGCCCGGTCGACGTCCTGTCCCGAGGAGAGCACGTAGTTGTGCTGGATGCCGGAGAAGAGCATCTGCAACGCGATTCCGCCCGCTACGGCCACCGCGACCCCGCTGACCAGCCGGGCCGAGGTCTCGCTGTCGAGTTGGAGCCGGCGGATGGCGAGCTGCCAGGAGACGGAGCCACCGTGCAGCCGGCGTACCACCGCCTCGACCAGCCAGGGCAGCAGCGCGGCGACGCCGACGAGCAGCAGCACGACGCCGGTGATCACCTGTGCCTCGTTGAAGGTGCGACCGGTCTGGTCGATGCCACCCAACAGCGGCAGGAGCAGCACCAGTCCGCCGATCGGCAGGGCCAGCCGCCACCAGAGCCGGCGGCGTCGACCAGTCGAGCGGCGGACCACGCCGAGTGGTTCGATGACGACCCGACGCAGCGCGAGCTGGGCGACCACGATCGCCGTGCCCGGCACCACCAGCGCGATCAGTGCGGCGAGCGCCGGACTCGGCCGGATGTCTCGGGCGTACACGCTGATGTCCCAGAGCGTGATCCCCTCGACGAGTTGCCGACCGATCAGGAAGAAGAGGGCGCCGAAGGCCAGGCCGAGCACCGCGCCGAGCAGTGCCTCGCCGGCCGCGATCCGTCGGGTCATCACCCCGTCCGCGCCGACCAGGCGCAGCGCGGCCAGCCGTCGGTCCCGGTTCTCGCCGCCGAACCGGGCCGCGGCGGCGATGAAGACCGCGATCGGCAGCAGCAGCACCACGAAGATGATCAGTACCAGCAGCAGCAGTACCGGGTCGAGGCCTTCTCTGGTCGAGTCGCTGCCGAAGTGGTCGATCCGGACGCCGGTCACTCCGGGTTCGAGTTGGTCGGTGCCGAGGTAGAAGGCGTACTCGCCCGGACCGGATAGGCCCTCGGCGCCGATGGTGCCGGCCACCGGCTGCGCCAGCCGGTGCCCCAGCAGCGCACCCTCGCCCGTCGCGAGCAGTCGGCCCAGTGCCGGGGAGACGAACAGCTCGCCCGGCCGGGGGAGTGCGGTCAGGCCGGGCGGCACCGGTGCCCGGGTCCCTTCCGGTTGCAGCATCCGGCCCCGGATCCCCCGCTCGTGGTACTCGGTGTCGACGTTCGCGACCAGCAGGGTCCGGTCGCCCGGTGGTGGCTCGGGGGCTCCGATGAACTGGTCGTCGCGGGCGGCGGTCCGGTCGTCGCGTGCGCCCAGCATGGTCGAGATCGAGGTGCCGCCGAGCAGCAGGGCCACGCCGAGGCCGACTCCGATCGCCGCCATCAGCGTTCGGACCAGGCCGTTCCGTCCGCCGGTGAAGACCAGTCGGGCGCCGAGCGCGAGGTCGGCGATCCAGCCCGTGCCCGTCTGCTGCCGGTCGATCCGCCCGCTCATCGTGGCGCCAGCACGGTCTCGCGGGTACGGCCGTCGCGCACCACGATCTCCCGATCGGCGTACGCGGCGACGCGTGGCTCGTGGGTGACCAGCACCACTGCCGCTCCGGCCTGCCGGGCGGCCTCGGTGAGCAGCCGCATCACCTGTTCACCGTTGAGCGAGTCCAGCGCTCCGGTCGGTTCGTCGGCGAAGACCACCCGGGGGGCGGTGACCAGGGCCCGGGCCACGGCGACCCGTTGGCCCTGGCCGCCGGAGATCTCGCCGGGGCGCTGCCCGGCCACGTCGTCGACCTCCAGCCGGGTCAGCCATTCCGCCGCCCGGCGCTCGGCCTCGCGTCGTCGGACCCGGTCCAGGCGCAGTGGCAGCGCGACGTTCTCCAGGCAGGTCAGCTCGGGTACCAGTTGACCGAACTGGAACACGAAGCCGAACTCGCCGCGGCGCAGCGCGCTGCGCTCGGCATCGGACATCGCCGACAGTTCCCGGTCGCGGTAGCGCACCTCGCCCGCGTCCGGCCGGACGATGCCGGCCAGGCAGTGCAGCAGGGTCGACTTGCCGGAGCCGGACGCTCCCATCACGGCGACGATCTCGCCGGCCCAGATCCGAAGGGTCGCTCCGTCGAGTGCCGGCGTCGAGCCGTACGTCTTGTGTAGTTCGATCCCGGCCAGCAGCGGTTGCTTCTCGGTGGGCTCGGTCATGTCGTCTCCTGGCTGCTGAACTGGGTCGGTACGTGCTGCGGCGGGCGCCCGTCGGTCGGAGCGGGCGAAGTAGGCGGAGCGGGCGAAGTCGGCGGAGTTGGCGCGGCTTCGTCGTGCAGGGTGGCCGCCAGGTGGTCGAGCCGGGCGGTGGTCAGTTCGAGCCAGCGCAGGTCGGCTTCGAGGTGGAACAGCGCGAAGTCGCAGATGAGCTGGTCGGCGAGGTCCCCGTCGGCCTTGCGTCGGGTCAGTTCGCGCATCAGCCGCAGGTGTTCGGCGCGTTGGATGTCGAGGATGTCGGCGGCGTTCCGGCCGGTCAGCAGCCCGAGTACCACCTTCGCGTAGAGGGTGTTCTGTAGGTAGATGTCGGGCTTCTCCGGCTGGGCCAGCCAGCGCTGGACGTCGGTCACGCCCGCGGTGGTGATCGCGTAGCGCTTGCGCTCCGGGCCGGCGCCGGGTTCCACCCCGTCGACCTCGACGAGCCCGCTCTTGAGCAGCCGGGCCAGGGTCGAGTAGACCTGCCCGTAGTGCAGCGGGCGGCCCTGGCCGAACCGTTCGTCGTAGAGCCGTTTCAGCTCGTAGCCGTGCCGTGGAGTCGCCTCCAGCAGGCCTAGGAAGGTCTGTCCGATTGACATGGGCGGGACTCTACACCACGCGTATACACACCATGTATAGCCCGGGTGTGTACCCACCTTCGGCCCGATGCGGGTTGTGAGGTTCCCTTAACGCGTTGGACATCGATGCACTCAGATTCATGAAATCCTTCATTCCTACGGTTCGTGGCACCAAGCAGCAGTCCTCGGCGAAAGGAATAGGCGGATGCCACGAGGCGTGCGGAACCGGCTGGTAATGCTGGCCGCGACGGCGGTGCTACTGGCCGCTGGCGGATGTGCCGAGGACCCGACGCTGACGTCGGGCACGGGCGGCGGGAACACCATAAAGGTGGGCATTCTGCACTCGTTGAGCGGCACGATGGCGATCAGCGAGGTGACCGTACGGGATGCCGAACTGCTCGCCATCGAGGAGATCAACGCGGCGGGCGGGCTGCTCGGCAAGCAGATCGAGCCGGTGGTCGAGGACGGCGCGTCGGACTGGCCGACCTTCGCCGAGAAGGCGCAGAAGCTCATCTCGCAGGACAAGGTCGCCACGGTCTTCGGCGGCTGGACCTCGGCCAGCCGCAAGGCGATGCTGCCCGTCTTCGAGCGGAACAAGGCGCTGCTCTGGTACCCGGTGCAGTACGAGGGACTGGAGAGTTCGCCGTACATCTTCTACACCGGGGCGACCACCAACCAGCAGATCGTGCCGGGGCTGGACTACCTGAAGGAACAGGGCAAGAAGAGCATCTTCCTGGTCGGCAGCGACTACGTCTTCCCGCGTACCGCAAACAAGATCATCAAGGCGTACGCGGCGGCGAACGGGATGACGGTGCTCGGCGAGGAGTACACCCCGCTCGGCCACACCGAGTACAGCACGGTGGTGAACAAGCTCCAGCAGGCCAAGCCCGACGCGGTGTTCAACACCCTGAACGGGGACAGCAACGTGGCCTTCTTCAAGCAGTTGCGCAGCGCCGGCATCACCGCCGCCGCGATGCCGACCGTCTCGGTCAGCGTGGCCGAGGAGGAGGTGGTCGGGATCGGCCCGGACAACATCGCCGGGCACCTGGTCGCGTGGAACTACTACCAGACCACCAGCGGCGCCCGGAACGACACCTTCGTCAAGGCGTTCAAGAGCAAGTACGGAACCGCCAAGGTCACCTCCGATCCGATGGAGGCCGGCTACAACGCGGTGTACCTGTGGGCCGAGTCGGTGAAGAAGGCGGGCAGCGTGGAGGTCGAGGCGGTCAAGAAGGCCTCGGCCGGCATCTCGCTGGAGACCCCCGAGGGGACCGTCACGATCGACGGCGAGAACCAGCACGTCTTCAAGACCGCCCGGATCGGGCTGGTACAGCCGGACGGCCAGATCAAGGAGGTCTGGAACTCCGGCAAGCCGATCAAGCCCGACCCGTACCTCAAGGGCTACCCGTGGGCGACCAGCCTGTCCTGAACAGGCAGTACGGATCCTGACTGACGGCTGCGACCCGGGACGGAGGCGCCGGAACCATGGCGACACTCAACCAACTGGTGATCGGGGCGAGTATCGGAGCGGTGCTGCTCCTGATCGCCCTCGGCCTGACCTTCACGTTCGGCCAGATGGGCGTGATCAACATGGCCCACGGCGAGTTCATCATGGCCGGCGCCTACACCGCGTACCTGCTGCAACCGCTGGTCGGTACGCAGTCGGTGGTCGTCGCCCTGCCGGTGGCGTTCGGCGTCGCCGGGGTGCTGGGGCTGATCCTCGAACGGCTGGCCATCCGGCACTTCTACGGCCGACCGCTCGACACCCTGCTGCTCACCTGGGGGATCAGCCTCATCCTGCAACAGGTCGCCCGGGACATCTTCGGCGCCCCGAACGTGCAGGTACGCGCGCCGGGCTGGCTCACCGGTGGCCTCGACCTCGGCGGCGTACGGCTGCCGTACAACCGGGTCTTCATCATGGTGCTCGCCGCCGGCTGCGTGGTGGCGATCTGGCTCTATCTGACCCGGCTGCGGCACGGCCGGCGGATGCGCGCGGTGATGCAGAACCGGCAGCTCGCGGCGGTCAGCGGGGTGGCCACCGAGCGGGTCGACCAGCTCACCTTCTTCATCGGCTCCGGCCTGGCCGGGGTGGCCGGGGTCGCGCTCACCCTGATCGGGCCGGTCGGCCCGACGCTGGGCACCAACTACATCGTCGACGCGTTCCTGGTGGTCGTGGCCGGCGGTCTCGGGCAACTACGGGGCGCGGTCATCGCCGCCTTCGCCCTCGGCATCCTGAACAGTTTCGTCGAATTCTGGGTCGACAACGGGGCCAGCTTCGCCAAGGTGGTGGTGTTCGCCGTGATCATCGGATTCCTCCAGGTAAGGCCGCAGGGAATGTTCGTCGTGCGTACCCGGGCTCTGTCGTGACCGGGTTGGCGGGTGGAAACGGCGCGGTGGCGACGGCGCCCCGGTCACCGGTGGCGCCCGCGCCCGGAGCGGCGGCGGGCACCGCGCGGGACCGGCGACGGCTGGCCGGACCGGCGCTGTTCGTCGCCGTCGGGTTGCTGCTGATGGTGGTCGCGCCGGTGGTGCTGTCGCCGTTCCGGCTGGACCTGCTCGGCAAGTACCTCTGCTTCGCCATCGTCGCGGTCGGGATCGGCCTGGCCTGGGGCCGGGGCGGCATGCTCACGCTCGGCCAGGGAGTCTTCTTCGGCCTCGGCGGCTATGCGATGGGCATGCACCTCAAGCTCCGGGAGGCCGGTCCGGGCGGGCTGCCGGACTTCATGGTCTGGAGCGGGGTGGAGAGCCTGCCGGCGCTGTGGCGGCCGTTCGCCAACCCGGTCTTCGCGATCGCCATGGTGGTGCTGCTGCCGGTGGCGGTGGCCGTGCTACTCGGCCTGCTGGTGTTCCGGCAGCGGGTCCGGGGGGCCTATTTCGCCGTCCTCTCCCAGGCACTGGCCGCCGCCTTCGTCATCCTGCTGGTCGGGCAGCAGGGGCTGACCGGCGGCACCAACGGGCTGACCAACTTCCAGATGTTCTTCGGGCTGGACCTGTACCAGCCCGCCGACAAGCGGATCCTCTACCTGGTCGTGGTGCTCGTGCTCGGGGCGATGTTCCTGGTCGCCTGGCAGCTCGCGCGGAGCCGGTTCGGCCAGCTCCTGGTCGCCGTCCGCGACGGCGAGGACCGGGTGCGCTTCCTCGGGTACGAGCCGGCGGTCGTGAAGACCATCGCGTTCGCCGTCTCCGCCGGAATGGCCGGCATCGCGGGCGCGCTCTTCGTACCGATGGTCGGCCTGCTCAGTCCCGCCAACCTGGGCATCGTCGCCTCGCTGGAACTGCTGATCGGGGTGGCGATCGGTGGCCGGTTCTCGCTGGCCGGGGCGGTAGGTGGGGCACTGCTGGTCAACTATGCCAAGACCATCTTCAGCGAGGAGTCGGCGGACAACTGGATCTATCTCCAGGGCGCCATGTTCGTCGTGGTGATGATCTGGGCGCCGCGCGGTCTCGCCGGGCTGGCCACCGATGCCCGGGCCGCCGTCGCGGCCCGCC
>NZ_JADPUN010000110.1 GCF_015690345.1 Plantactinospora alkalitolerans
CTCCGCCGCCATCCTCGCCCGACACGGCACTGAGCAGCAGGCCGACATCGTGGCGACAGCGCGTCGGTCTCGTGACACCACGCCGACACCGCCCGCCATCCACCGTGGATCTGGCACCCCACCACCCGCCGCGCGCGGCGCCGACGGCATGGCCACCCCCCGTTCTCCGGAACAACGCGGGCACGACGGAGTTTCCCTGCGGGAGGCGGCCGGGGTACGTGCCGTCGAACATCCGTCGACCGGCCCGTGATCCGCGAACCGCAGATCACCGCCGGTCATCGGAGGGTCGCCGACGAGGGTCAGATCCGGCGATTGCCGATCAGTGGGCAATGGTGGGCGATTGCCGACCGACAGGTCAGATCCAGCGGTTGCCGAGCCACATTCGGGTCGACCAGTCCGCATACGGCAGCAACTGTCCGACGAAAATCGGATGGAAATAGGCGAAGCAGATCGCGACGAGGAGCACGTACGTGCCCGCCACGATCGCGCCGATCATCCGGCGGTCGCTCGCCCGCGCGGCCGAGCCGTCGGCGTCGGCCGGTTCGGTCGGTGGATCGCCGCCGCCACCTCCGACCCCCACGGGCGTCGGCGCCCGAGCCGGACCGGTGATCGCCCCGAGCACGTAGGTCACCGCGAGGATCATGAACGGCACGACCGGCGCGACGTAGAAGAAGAACATCGTCCGGCCGTCCAGCGCGAACCAGAACCAGGGCAGCAGCCCGACCGCCACCGGCAGGAGGATCGCCAGGGCCCGCCAGTCCCGGCGGGCGATGCCCAGCCAGCCGAGCGCGGCGAGCGCCGGCAGGAAGGACCACCACAGGATCGGGGTGCCGAGCAGCAGGATCTCCGACGCGCAACTGGGTGCCCCACAGGCGCCCTGGTCCGACCAGTGGAACGCGACCGGCCGCCCGAGCAGCAACCATTGCCAGGGCCAGGACTGGTAGACGTGCTTGTCGTCGAGTTGGGCGTGGAACTTCAGCGCCTCGACGTGGTAGTGGAACAGGTTCTGCAGACTGCCGATGATCGGCATGCTGGACTGGCCGGTGTCGGCCCGCCAGTTCCGGAAGTACCCGTTGTCGCTGAGGAACCAACCCGACCAGGTGGCCAGGTAGGTGACGAAAATCAGCACCCCGGCGACCAGCAGCCAGCCGATCTCGTCGAGGAACGTGTCCCGCCACGGCCGGCGTACCCCGACCGACTTCCGGGCACCGACCTCCCAGAGCACGACCAGCAGCGCGAACGCCGGAATGAAGTAGAGCGCGCTCCACTTCACCCCGAAGGCGCAACCGAGCATCACCGCCGCGAGCAGCCGCCACCAGGGCACCCCGTCGGAGAGCCGGAACGGTGGCCGGTGCCGGCGGCCGGAACGGCTCGGATCCATGCCGCCCTCGACGGCCCGCAGCCAACGCGCGCGCCGGACGTCGCGGTCCACCACGAGGGCGCCGAACGCGGCGAGTACGAAGAACATCAGGAAGATGTCGAGCAACGCGGTGCGGGACAGCACCAGATGGAAGCCGTCCAGCGCCATCAGCAGACCGGCGGCGCAGCCGAGCACGGTCGAGTGGAACATCCGGCGGGCGATCCGGATGAGCAGCAGTACCGAGAGCGTGCCGATGATCGCGGCGGAGAAGCGCCAGCCCAGCTCGTTGTAGCCCCAGATCCGCTCGCCGATCGCGATCATCCACTTGCCGAGCGGCGGGTGCACCACGTACGCGGCGCCGTTGTTCTTCTCGTCCCACTCGACGCCACGGAGCAGCAGATTGTGCGCGTCGGTGGCGTAGTAGAGCTCGTCGAAGATCTTGCCCTTCGGATTGCTCAGACCGACCAGGCGCAGGATGCCCGCGATCACCACGACCACCGCCGTGGCCAGCCAGGACCACCCGTCGAGTCGGGCGTCGAACGGCGCCAACCGGCGTCTGATGATCGCCGGAACCCCACCGGTGGGCCGGTGGGAACGGTCGGTCACGGGCGGCCCGGTGGAGGTGTGCGAGGTCACCTCGACGACGGGACCTGTCGGCGGCCCGGCGATCGCCGGGCCCTCGGTCTGCGCTGTCGACGCCAGAGTCACCCAGTGATCGTAGGCTGCCCTGGTGTGAAACGGGGCACGACGCTCGCTATGTGCGATGACATGTATCGATGAAGGAGTCAGTTCGTGGGAAAAACGCCCGGTAGCGGCCGGCTGGTCCTGCTCGGTGCGCCGCTCGGCAACCCCGGCGACGCCTCGGCCCGGCTGCGGGACACCCTCGCCCAGGCCGACGTCGTCGCCGCGGAGGACACCCGCCGGCTCACCCGGCTGGCCCGCGATCTGGACATCGTCATCCCCGGCCGGATCGTGTCGTACTTCGAGGGGAACGAGGAACGGCGTACCCCGGATCTGGTCGCCGCCGTCCTCGACGGTGCACTCGTCGCGCTGGTGACCGACGCGGGTATGCCGAGCGTCTCCGATCCCGGCTACCGGCTGGTCCGCGCCGCCCTGGACGCTGGCGTGCCGGTCACCGTCGCGCCCGGCCCGAGCGCGGTGACCACCGCGCTGGCCCTCTCCGGACTGCCCACCGACCGGTTCTGCTTCGAGGGCTTCCTGCCCCGGACCGGCGGCCCGCGCCGGGCCCGGCTGCGGGCCCTCGCCGCCGAGGAGCGCACCCTGGTCTTCTTCGAGGCGCCGCACCGGGTGGCCGGCGCGCTGGCCGACCTGGCCGGGGCGTTCGGCGCCGAGCGGCCGGCGGCGCTGTGCCGGGAACTGACCAAGACGTACGAGGAGGTGCTCCGGCGCCCGCTCGGTGAGTTGGCGGACTGGGCCGCGACCGGGGAACCGCGCGGCGAGATCACCCTGGTGGTGGCGGGCGCCCCGGTGGTCGCCACCCCACCTCCGCCCGACGCCGACCTGCGGGCCGCGGTCGCGAACCTGGAGGCCACCGGTACGTCCCGGCGTGATGCGATCGCCGCCATCGCCACCGAGTACGGCCTGCGCCGACGGGACGTCTACGTCGTGGTACATCCGCCCACGTCACGTTGACCAGCCTTGGGGCGTCGCGTTGACCAGCAGCGGTGTGTTCCGTGGGCGGCGGTGTGTTCCGTGGGCGGCGGCGTGTTCAGTAGGCGGCGGCGAGGAAGCCGACCGCGAGCAGCAGTGGCCCGGCCAGGCTGATCAGGGCGGCCGGACGGCGGTACCGCCGCTCGGACAGGCGTAGTGCGCCGGTGGCCCAACCGACCCCGGTGCTACAGAGCAGGATCACCCCGAGTCCCAGCGACCAACGCAGGTGCAGCGGGCCGGTTCCCGCGCCGACGTACGCCTTCTGACTGTCCGGGCCGATCATCCGGGCGCCCACCTGGGCGCCGATCTTCCGGCGGCCGCCCTCGACACCCACCAGCCGGATGTCCCGGGCCCTGACCAGGCCGTCGGCCGCGGTGAACTCGCCCCGGCAGTGCTGCCCGAGTCCTCGGCCCGTGCAACTCGCCACGGTCGCGGTGCCCACGTCCCCGTGCCCGACGGCGAGCCACAGCGGTTCCGCGCTGACCCAGGCGAAGAAGCTGGCGAGCAGGGAGAACAGGATCACGCCGGCGAGCCCGAACACCGGATCCCGCTGCGGTTTCGGTGGCCTGGGCGGGCGGGGGAGGGCCGCTTCGGCGGCCGGCTTCTTCGGCCGGCCGTACCAGGTCCGGGGCGTGGGCGCGACCGGCGTCCCGTCCCAGTGGACCTCCTCGATCGGCAGCCAGAAGTCCTCGCCGTCGTCGTCATCGGCGGTCGGGTCCGACCCCGGCCGGGCCGTCGGCGACGACGCGGGAGGACCGTCCCAACCGGTGAAATCCGCCGGTACGGGGACCCTCGGTGCCCGTTGGGGCAGCATGGTCAGCGGCGCGCCCGTGGTCGCCTCGATGCTGGGCGCTTGCGGGACCGTCCCCGGGGCGCTGGCCCACGGTGAGCTCACCTTCGGCGAGGCACCGCCGAACGGCCCGACCAGCGAGGGTTCGTACCCGGCCGCGGGCTGGACCGCCGCTCGCTGCGCGGGCGCGTGTCCCGGTACCGCTCCGGCGGGTGGCCCGGCGTCGTCCAACGCCGGTACGTCCACGGCTGACGCCGTCACGTCCACGTCCAACGCCGTCACGTCCACGTCCAACGCCGTCACGTCCACGTCCAACGCCGGTACGTCCACGGCCGGCGGTTCGGCCCGGTCCGAAGTCGGCACCTCCGTCGACGGCCCGGCAGCGCCCTGGCTTCCGGCGTCGACGGGCCGGGCGGATCCGGCGGGCACGGCGGGTTCGGCCTCGGGAGGGTGCGTTTCCGCTGCCTGCTGCCCACCTGAGCTGCCCGTCACCGGTCCATTGGACAACGGAGGGACGGCTCGCGAAGGCAGCCCGGGGCGCGTGTCGGCGGCAAAACAGTCGGATATTGGCAGATGAGAGGTGATCTTTCCGACTTGGTAGGCGGCCTTTCGGTCAATGATGTACGTCGCGTCACTTTTCGGTCGGGGTCGATCAGGCGCCGGTCCGGGCCGATCCGGCCCTGCCCGGGGGCGAGGGGACGTTGATTCATGATTACCCCGCCCAGGTCACTAGGCTTGGCTTCCATGAGCCACGTTCTCGCCGCGGTCGCCTGGCCATACGCCAACGGTCCGCGCCACATCGGCCACGTCTCCGGCTTCGGGGTTCCCTCCGACGTGTTCAGCCGGTACATGCGGATGGCCGGTCACGACGTACTCATGGTCTCCGGTACGGACGAGCACGGGACGCCGATCCAGGTGCAGGCCGACAAGGAGGGCGTCAGCCCACGTGAGCTGGCCGACCGCTACAACCGGGTGATCGTCGAGGACCTGCACGGGCTTGGCCTCTCCTACGATCTGTTCACCCGGACCACCACCGGCAACCACTACGCCGTCGTGCAGCAGCTGTTCGAGACGCTGCACCGCAACGGCTACATCGTGCCCAAGGTCACGATGGGGGCGATCTCCCCGTCCACCGGCCGTACGCTGCCGGACCGCTACATCGAGGGCACCTGCCCGATCTGCGGGTACGAGCATGCCCGGGGCGACCAGTGCGACAACTGCGGCAACCAGCTCGACCCGATCGACCTGGTCAACCCCCGTTCGAAGATCAACGGTGAGACGCCGCAGTTCGTCGAGACCGAGCACTTCTTCCTCGACCTGCCGGCCTTCGCGCAGGCGCTCGGGAAGTGGCTGGACGGCCGCGAGGGCTGGCGGCCGAACGTGCTGCGATTCTCGAAGAACCTGCTGGACGACCTCCAGCCCCGGGCGATCACCCGGGACCTGGAATGGGGCGTACCGATCCCGCTGGACGGCTGGCGCGACCGCAGCGACAAGCGGATCTACGTCTGGTTCGACGCGGTGATCGGCTACCTCTCGGCGTCGATTGAGTGGGCCCGACGCTCCGGCGACCCGGAGGCCTGGCGACGCTGGTGGTCGGCCGACGGCGAGGGGAAGAACGCCCGGGGCTACTACTTCATGGGCAAGGACAACATCGTCTTCCACTCGGTGATCTGGCCGGCGCTGCTGCTCGGCTACGACGGCGAGGGCGACCGGGGCGGCGAGCCCGGCAACCTGGGCCTGCTCAACCTGCCGACCGAGGTGGTCTCCAGCGAGTTCCTGACCATGGAGGGGAAGAAGTTCTCCTCGTCCCGCCAGGTCGTGATCTACGTACGCGACTTCCTGGCCCGGTACGACGCCGACGCGCTCCGCTACTTCATCGCGGTCGCCGGGCCGGAGAGTCAGGACACCGACTTCACCTGGGCGGAGTTCCTGCGCCGGAACAACGACGAACTGGTCGCCGGCTGGGGCAACCTGGTCAACCGGTCGATCTCGATGGCGGCGAAGAACTTCGGCGCCATCCCGCCGATCGATCCGGCCGGACTCACCGAGGCGGACGAGGCGCTGCTCGCCGCCGCCCGGACCGGGTTCACGACGGTCGGCCAGCTGATCGAGCGGCACCGGCAGAAGCAGGCCATCGGCGAGGCGATGCGGGTGGTCGCGGAGGCGAACAAGTACCTCTCCGAGCAGGCCCCCTGGAAGCTGAAGGCGGAGTCCGACAAGCCCCGGATGGGCACCATCCTGCACGTCGCGCTCCAGGTGGTCAGCGACGCCAACACACTGCTCACCCCGTTCCTGCCGCATTCCGCGCAACGGGTGCACGAACTGCTCGGCGGCACCGGCGTACACGCGCCGATGCCCTCGATCGAGCAGGTCGAGGATCTCGACGGCGGGCCCGGGTACCCGGTGCTGACCGGGGACTACACGGTCGGAGCGAAGTGGGAATCGGTACCGGTCGAGGCGGGACGGGCGCTGGCCACCCCGAAGCCGGTCTTCCGCAAGCTCGATCCGTCGATCGTGGACGAGGAACTCGCCCGACTCGGAGACTGAGCCGGTCGGCCGGTAAGCTTCCTCTTCTCACTTCCCCGAGTCGGAGACGGTGTCGATTGTGGAGCTGGTGACGTGACCGCGCCCAATGACGGAAGCAAGCCCCTGATCCGGCAGGACCTGCCCACCGCGGCGCGGATGTACGACTACTGCCTCGGCGGCAAGGACAACTTCCCGGTCGACCGGGCGGCGGTGCTGGCCGTACACAAGCAGTTTCCGGAGGGTGTGACCGAGGCCCGGAACAACCGGATGTTCCTCTACCGGCTGGTGCGCTTCCTGGCCCGTGACTGCGGGATCCGGCAGTACCTGGACATGGGCAGCGGGCTGCCGACCCAGGCCAACGTGCACCAGGTGGCCCAGCAGTTCCAGCCGGACGCGCACGTGGTCTACGTCGACAACGATCCGATCGTGCTGGCCCACGGACGGGCACTGCTCGCCGACGACCGGACCACCACCGTGATCGCGGCCGACATGACCGAGCCGGAGCGGATCCTCGACGACCCGGAGACGCGGAAGCTCATCGACTTCTCCCAGCCGGCCGCCGCGCTGTTCCTGTCCATCGGACACTCCATCGTCGACGACGCGAAGCTGGAGAGCATGCTCGGCACCGTCTGGGAAGCGCTCGCACCCGGCAGCTACCTCGCATTCGCCCAGGTGTGCGGGGTGGACCAGGCGACGGTGGACGAGGGCAACGAGATGACCAAACGGCTCGGCCTGGTCTGGCGCAACCGTACGACGGACCAGGTCGCCGAGTTGCTCGGTGGTCTGACGGCGGCGGAGACGATAGAGCCGGGGCTGGTGAAGGTCGTCGACTGGCGTCCCGACCCCGAGCAGCCGAGGCTGTCGCACGTCGACGAACCGCTGCGGCCGTACCTGGAGTCGCCTCCGGAGAACCAGCGCTCCATGGAGTGCGGCGTGGTGTTCCGCAAGCCCTGAGCCGCCAGGCCCGTGGCCGGTCGCGGTGACCGCGCGTTCAGATCTCGTACGGCACGTCGAGAACCTGGTCGTCGGTCACCTCGACCGCCGGTGCCCAGGACTCGTAGACACCGCGCTCGTAACACTGTGCGCCGAGCGCCGCGACGTTGTCCGGGTCGGGCCGGCAGAGCCGGACCCGTAGCCAGCCGCCCTCCTCGCGGAGCACCAGGCACCGGGTGTCGCGCCAGTGGACGTACCTGGCCCGGCGGGTCAGCGTCTCCACCGGGTAGCGCGCCGCCCGGGTCATCGCCAGCATCCGGAACTCGCCGGGCGGGTCGGCGACCGCCTCGTACTCCTGCCCCCGGTAACCGCCGATCAACATGGTGGACCGGATCGCGTCGCTGGTCGAGACGTACTCCTGGTCGGGCGACACGCCGGGCACCGCGGCGAGCAGGTGCCGCCAGCGCGGCCCGGCCATCCGCAACCACCCGCGCTGTTCCGGCTGGTACGTGTAGAGGACCACCTCGTCCCCGTCCGACGTGTGCGCCAGCAGGGCGGCGTTCGCCGGCAGCGGCAGGTCGGCGAAGTCCCGGGTGACGAACTCCGGAATGAGGTGCCGCCCGCTCGGGATGAACCCGGTGCCGAGCACCGGTGCGCCGACCCGGTCGTGCGGCGGCATCGTCATCAGGCCCCGGTGCTCGCCGGCCAGCGGCGCGACGTAGTCGACCGGGTCGGTTGCCCGCCAGCGCAGCAGGTACGCGACCTCGGGAACCGCTCGTCCCGCATCGGAGTCGGTACGCAGCAGCATCTGGTCGGCCGGGGTCCGCAGGTGCGCGACGTCGTACTCGCGGTAGCAGAAGCCGTACGGCAGCCAGCCGCGCAGCAGGAACCCGGCGAACTGCTGGGCGGAGAGCGCCTTGACCATCTGGCTGCCCCGCCGCACGGTCGCCGACTCGCGTACCGAGACCAGCACCGGGTCCTCGGCGGCGGCCGGGGTCTGGCTGAGGCCGTGGATGTCCGACCAGCCCCAGATCCGGTGCAGCGGCGCTGTCAGCGGGGTGTCCGCGACCCCGAGCCCGTTCGCCCGTTCGCCGGTACCGGCAGCACTGCCGGCCCCGCCACCGTCGGGAAGTACGCCCACCTCGCTGGCGTGGGCGTACCTGTGGAACGGATAGCGCGCATCTGGGCGTCGGTCCCGCTCGAATCCCGGCGCGGAATCGACACTGAACAGCTCGTACGCGGCACCTCGGGCAAGTTCCTCGGCCGGGTGCACGGCACCGCCGTACCGGACCCGCAGTCCGGCCGGCGTCTCGGGCACCGCACTGGCCGGCGGGGACACGTTCACCGCGCCGACGCTAAGACCGGCCAGCACCGGCCCGGTGAACATCGGGTTACCGACCGGGGCTGGCCGGGCCACGCCGAGCGCGAACTGCCGGTTCGGATGGCCGCCCGGCGCCGGTTCGGTCGCCCGCATCCGACGATTCGGCCGACTTCCGGCATCCGTCTTCCGGGGCCGGTCGGCTCCCGGCATCCGTCTTCCCGGTCCGGCCGACTTCCGGCATCCGTCTTCCCGGGCCGGTCGGCTCCCGGCATCCGTCTTCCCGGGCCGGCCGGCGGCCGGCGGCCGGTGGCGTCGCCCGGCCCGAGCCGGCGCGCCACCGCCCATCTGGTACGCCCCGGCCCGGAACGCGGGACCGATATGTGATGCTGGCGGCGATGAGTCAGCCAACCGAGAGCCGCCGTCAGCGGGCAGCCCGCCGGGCGGGAGAGTTCCCGCCGGTGCCGGAGCGACTGCCCACGCCGGTGATCGACAGCCACACCCACCTGGACATCACCCTCCCCGACGCCGGTACCCCGCCGGGGGACGGCCGGTCGGACGACCCGGTAACGGCGGCGGTCGAGGTGGCTGCCCGGGTCGGAGTCGACCGGCTGGTGCAGGTCGGGGTCGACGTGACCTCGTCGCGCTGGGGCGCCGAACTGGCCCGGCGGCAGCCGGCGGTGGTGGCCACGGTGGCCCTGCACCCGAACGAGGCGCCCCGGCTGGCCGATCTCGACGAGGCGCTGCGGGAGATCGAGTCGCTCGCCGGCGAGGACCGGGTTCGCGGCGTCGGCGAAACCGGAATGGACTTCTTCCGGACCGGGGACGACGGTCGGGCGGCCCAGGAGGTCAGCTTCCGGGCCCACATCGCGATCGCCAAGCGGTACGCCAAACCGCTGGTCATCCACGACCGGGATGCGCACGCCGACGTGCTGCGGGTCCTGGACTCCGAGGGAGCACCGGAGACGGTGGTGCTGCACTGCTTCTCGGGCGACGCCGAGTTCGCCGCCGAGTGTGTCCGGCGCGGATATGTGCTGAGCTTCGCCGGCACGGTCACCTTCGGCAACGCCGCCGGACTGCGCGAGGCGGCCCGGGTGACTCCGCTCGACCAGATCCTGGTGGAGACCGACGCGCCCTACCTGACCCCGATGCCGCACCGGGGACGGCCGAACGCGTCGTACCTGATTCCGTTGACGGTCCGGTCGCTCGCCGAGTCCACCGGTGCCGACCTCGGTGACCTGTGCGCGGCGATCTCCGCGAACGGGGAGCGGGTCTTCGGCCCCTGGTGACGGTTCGCCTCCGGGCCCGGACGCCGGCCGGCCCGGTGGTCGCTCCGCCCCGACCCGTCCGCTGGACAGGGCCCCGACCCGTTCGCTGGATACGGCGGGTTCGCCGTCGGTGCCGACTCCGGTGGCCCGTACCCTGTCACAGCATGGCCGCAGACCTGCTCGGCCCGGCGGAGATCCGGGAACTCGCCGCCCGGCTGGGCGTCGCGCCGACCAAGCGGCTCGGCCAGAACTTCGTGCACGATCCCAACACGGTGCGTCGGATCGTCGCCGCTGCCGGGCTGACCGTGGCGGATGTCGCCCTGGAGGTGGGCCCGGGGCTCGGCTCGCTCACCCTCGGTCTGCTGGCGTTCGCCGGGCACGTGCACGCCGTCGAGATCGACCCGGTGTTGGCCGGGGCCCTGCCGGAGACGGTCGACCGGCACGCCGGACCGACGGTCGCCGGGCGGTTGACCGTGCATCAGGCCGACGCGCTGCGGATCACCGCCGCGCAGCTCGGCGACCCGGCCCCGACCGCGCTGGTCGCGAACCTGCCGTACAACGTCGCGGTGCCGGTGGTCCTGCATCTGCTCGCCGAACTGCCGAGCCTGCGCCACGGACTGGTGATGGTGCAGAAGGAGGTGGCCGACCGGCTCACCGCCGGCCCCGGTTCCCGGACGTACGGCATCCCGTCCGTGAAACTCGCCTGGTACGCGGACGCGCGGAGCGCCGGCCGGGTGCCACCGAACGTGTTCTGGCCGGTGCCCAACGTCGACTCCGGCCTGGTCGCCTTCACCCGGCGGGAGCCGCCCCGAGCCGACGTACCCCGGAAGCGGGTCTTCGCGGTGATCGACGCGGCGTTCGCGCAGCGGCGCAAGACCCTGCGGGCCGCCCTGGCCGGCTGGGCCGGTGGTCCGGACCGGGCCGCCGAGGCGCTGGTCGCGGCCGGCGTCGACCCCGGTGCCCGGGGCGAGTCGTTGACCGTCGGGCAGTTCGCCGCGATCGCCGCGTCGGCCCCGGTGACCGCATCGACCGCCGAGTAGGCTGACGGCGTGTGTGTCAGGAGGTGTCCGACGTGACGGCGCAGCCCGTCGGTTCCGCGTCCCGGCGGCCGTGGTCACCCGACCCGCTTCGACAGCGGCTGGCGAACTACACGATCGAAGACGTCCTGGCCTTTCCCGACGACGCTCCGCGCGTCGAACTGCGCGACGGAGTGATCATCGTGGTCCCGTCCCCGACCTTCGGGCATCAGACGATCGCCAATCTTCTCTGGCTGTGGTTCCGGCAACATGCGCCGCTCGACTATGAGCCGGTGACGGCGGTCGGGGTGGCGATCAGCCACCGGGACACCTTGGAACCGGATGTGCTCCTGCTGCGCAGACCGGTGGTCCGGGAGAGCCACTACTTCGACCCGGACCAGGTTGTCGTCGCCGTCGAGGTAGTGTCGCCGGGCACGAAGCGGCGGGACCGGCTGGAGAAGCCGGCGGATTACGCCGCCGCCGGCATCCGGTACTTCTGGCGGATCGAGCAGGAACCGGTGCACGTGCACGCGTACGAGCTGGTCGGTGACCGGTACGAGTTGGTGGCCGACTCGGCCGAGGAGTTGGTACTGGCGAAGCCGTTCGAGGTCCGACTCCGCATCCGGGACATCGCTCCGTGACCGAGGCGTGGCGACCGGACGAGGAAGACGATCGTCCGCGCCGGGGCCTGCCGGGCCCGGTGAAGGTCCGGGTGCCGGCAAAGGTGAACCTCCATCTCGGGGTCGGGCCGCTGCGTCCGGACGGCTTCCACGAGCTGAACACCGTCTACCAGGCGATCTCGATCCATGACGAGCTGACCGCCCGGCGCGGCGACACCCTGACCCTGACCATGGAGGGTGAGGGCACCGGCGAACTGGCGCTGGACGAGTCCAACCTGGTCATCCGGGCGGCCCGGGCGCTCGCCGAACACACCGGGATGCCCGCGCACGCCCGGCTGCACCTGCGCAAGCAGATCCCGCTCGCCGGTGGCCTGGCCGGCGGCAGCGCCGACGCCGCCGCCGCGCTCGTCGCCTGCGACGCACTCTGGGGAACCGACCTGTCCCGGGACGAGCTTGCCGGGATCGCCGCCGGGCTCGGCTCCGACGTCCCCTTCCTGGTGTACGGCGGTACGGCGCTCGGCACCGGCCACGGTGAGACGATCAGCCCGATCCTGGCCCGTCCGGTCACCTGGCACTGGGTGGTGGCGATCGCCGACGGCGGTCTCTCCACCCCGGCCGCCTACCGGGAACTGGACCGGCTCCGGGCCGAGTACGCGGCCCCGGCGCCGTTGCGTAGCGCCGACGCGCTGCTCGCCGCACTGCGCGGCCGGGATCCGGCCCGGCTCGGCCGGGCACTCGGCAACGACCTACAGGCCGCCGCTCTCACGTTGCGTCCCGCGTTGACGGAGACGCTGAAGGCCGGCGAGGCGGCCGGGGCACTCGCCGGTATCGTCTCCGGTTCCGGGCCGACCTGCGTGTTCCTGGCCGCCGACGCGACCCGGGCGGAGGAGATCGCGACCGAGTTGCGGGCGTCCGGCCTGTGTCGGACGGCACGTACGGCGTACGGGCCGGTCCCCGGCGCCCGGGTCTGCTGATCGCCTGACTACGGTCTCAGCATGGCCAATATCGTCAACCTGGATCGGGTCTCCAAGGGGTACGGCGCGGCGGGGCAACTGCTCACCGACGTCTCGCTCGGCCTCGACGACTCAGATCGGATCGGGGTTGTCGGGCTGAACGGCGCCGGCAAGTCCACCCTGCTGCGGCTGCTGACCAAGATCGAGGATCCGGACAGCGGGCGGGTGACGCACCGGCGTGACCTGCGGGTCGCCTCGCTGCCGCAGACCCTGACGCTCGATCCCGAGGCGCGGGTCCGGGACGTGGTGCTCGGCACCGCGTGGCTGGACGAGGGGTTCGGCGCCGAGCACGAGTGGGCCGGGGACGCGGGCGTACGGGCGGTGCTGGACGGCCTCGGCATGCCGTACCTCGGGCTGGACCAGCCGGTCGGACCGATGTCCGGTGGCGAGCGACGGCGGGTGGCACTGGCCGCGCTGCTGGTCCGTACCGCCGACCTGCTGGTGCTGGACGAGCCGACCAACCACCTGGACGTGGCCGGGGTGGACTGGCTGGCCCGGCATCTGATCGGCAAGCGGGGCGCGCTGGTGGTGGTCACCCACGACCGGTGGTTCCTCGACGCCGTCTGCACCAGTACCTGGGAGGTCGGCGACCAGGCGGTACGCGCCTACGAGGGCGGGTTCGCCGCCTGGACGCTGGCCCGGGCGGAACGGGAGCGGGTGGCCGCCACGACCGAGGCGCGCCGGCAGAACCTGCTGCGCAAGGAGATCGCCTGGCTGCGCCGGGGGCCGCCCGCGCGTACCTCGAAGCCGAGGTTCCGGATCGACGCGGCGAATGCGCTGATCGCCGACGTGCCGCCACCCAGGGACAGTGTGTCGCTGCAACGGCTGGCCACCGCCCGGCTGGGCAGGCAGGTGTACGACCTGGAGAACGTCACCCTGCGGGCCGGGACGAAACTGATCCTCGATGACCTGACCTGGCAGGTCGGCCCGGGTGACCGGATCGCCATCGTCGGCGCCAACGGTGCCGGCAAGACCACCCTGCTCCGGCTGCTCGCCGGCACCCGGGAGCCCGAGGAGGGGCGGTTGCGGACCGGCTCCACGGTCAAGCCGGCGTACCTCTCGCAGGAGCTGGCGGAGCTTCCCGGCCAGCTGCGGGTGCTGGAGGCGGTGGAGGAGGTGGCCCGCCGGGTCGTGTTCGGGGATCGCGAGATCAACGCGTCCCAGCTCGCCGAGATGTTCGGCTTCGACGACCGTCGGCTCTGGACCCCGGTCTCCGACCTCTCCGGTGGTGAGCGGCGGCGGCTGCAACTGCTCCGGCTGCTCGCCGCCGAGCCCAACGTGCTGCTCTTCGACGAGCCCACCAACGACCTGGACACCGACACCCTGGCCGCGCTGGAGGACCTGCTCGACTCGTGGCCGGGCACCCTGGTCGTGGCCAGTCACGACCGTTACCTGGTCGAACGGGTCACCGACGTGGTGTACGGGATGTTCGGTGACGGGCGCCTGATCCATCTGCCCGGCGGCATCGATGAGTATCTCGCCCGGGTCCCCACCTCCGGTGGACTCCGGACCGGTGGGTTCGGCACCGCCGGCCCGGCACCCGGCACGGCACCTGGGACGGCACCGGAGCGGACCGAGAACGGCCTGTCCGGAGGTGACCTTCGCGCGGCCCGCAAGGAGTTGACCCGGCTGGAGCGGCAGATCGGCAAGCTGGAGCGGCGCGAGTCGGCGCTGCACGACCAGCTTGCCGAGCATTCGACCGACTACAACCGGGTTGCCGACCTGGACGGGCAGCTCCGGGCCGTCCGGGCCGAGCGGGAGCAGACCGAGGAGGCATGGTTGGCGCTCGCCGAGCAGGTGCCGGAGAGCTGAGCCCGGCGTGACCGCCCAGGGGTGTGCGGCGTCGTTCGGGCGGCATGCGGGAGAATCGGCCCCGACCCCCCACTGGAACGGCGTTGGAGACTTCGAGCATGAGCCACAATCCCGTCAACCACCCCGCGCGGCCGATCTACCGGGCAATCGGCGGACTGACCGGCGTCTACCTGGTGCTCTTCGGTGTGCTCGGCATCGTCGAGACCAGCGGCGGCGAGTTTTTCGCCCAGGACGACACCCTGGTGCTCGGCCAGGGCACCAACCTCGGCAACTCGGTGCTCTCCATCGTGCTCGGCCTGGTGATTCTGGCCGCGACCCTGATCGGTCGGAACGTCGACGTGGCGCTCAACAAGCCGCTCGGGTACGCCCTGATGGCCCTCGGTGCCGCCGCTCTCGCCGTCCTGCGTACCGATGCCAACTATCTCAACTTCAGCGTCGCCACCTCGATTGTCGTCATGATCCTCGGTCTGGTGCTGCTGATGGCCGGGATGTACGGCAAGGTCGGCTCCGACGACGAGGCCAGAGCTTTCGAGCACGCCCGCCTGTTTTCCTGAGTGGCGGGTACGTCCCCCGGCCGATGATTGTCGGTTTGCCGGGAAACCTCCTCCGTCCTGGGTGACAATCCGGTAGGAAAGTCATTCATCGGTACGGAGGAGGGCCCATGGCGCACATCCCGGTCAATCATCCGGCGCGGCCGGTCTACCGGGCGATCGCCGGGCTCATCGCGCTCTACATCCTGATCTTCGGCATCTTCGGCCTCGTCGAGACCGCCGACGACGACCTGTTCAGCCGGAGCAGTCACTGGGTGCTGGGGCTGCGGACCAATCTGGCCTTCGCGCTGGTCTCCGTGGTCTTCGGGATCATCGTCCTCTTCGGTGCGGTGCACCGGGGCAACCTCGGGCACCTGATGAACCTGACCGCCGGGGTGGTCTTCCTGGTCGTCGCGCTGGCGATGATGACGGTGCTGCAGACCGAGGCCAACATCCTCAACTTCTCGATGTCGACCGTCATCGTGTCGATGCTGTTCGGCCTGGCGTTCCTGGCCACGGGCCTCTACGACAAGGTGGGGCCGCCGGAACACGCCGAGGAGGAGGACGAGCGGCGGAGCAGTTCGTCTGCCCGGTCCGGCCGGTGAACGTGGCGCCCGAGGTGGCGGAGGCCGCCGGACCTCAGCGGGTCCGGCGGGTCAGCAGGGTCGGCTTGGCCTCCAGGTGGGACAGGCCGTTCCAGGCCAGGTTGACCAGGTGTGCGGCCACGGTCTCCTTGCGCGGCTTACGCACCTCCAGCCACCAGCGTCCGCTCAGCGCCACCATGCCGACCAGCGACTGCGAATAGAGTTCCGCGAGCTTCGGGTCGTACCCCCGACTTTTGAACTCGGCTCCCAGGATGTGCTCCACCTGGTGCGCGACGTCGTTCATCACGCTGCTGAAGTTGCCGGTCGCGGAGAGCACCGGAGATTCCCGGACCAGCACCCGGAAGCCGTCGGTCTCCTCCTCGATGTAGTCGAGCAGGGCCAGCGCCGCCTGTTCGAGCAGCTCTCGGGGGTGCCCGGCGGTCAGCGCGGCGGCGACCCGGTCGAGCAGGGCCCGTACCTCCCGGTCGACCACGACCGCGTAGAGGCCCTCCTTGCCGCCGAAGTGCTCGTAGACGACCGGCTTGGAGACCTTGGCGCGGGCCGCGACGTCCTCGATCGAGGCCGCGTCGAACCCGCGTTCGGCGAAGGCCTGCCGACCGATGGCGATGAGCTGCTCGCGACGCTGTGCGGCGGACATCCGTACCCGGGAGCCGGGCTTGACCATCGGTGGCGTGGGGGCGGGGATCTTTCTGCGGGCGACGCCGCGACCGGTGCTGCTCGGGCCGTCTGTCACCTCGTTATCCCGCTGCCCCGCCGTGCCGCCACGTCGACTCGTTCCGTTCCCGGTGGTGCCCCCGCTTGGCTCGGTCACCTGGCCATCCTGCCAGCCGGATGCACCTGGCAGGGTGCCCGGTCATCTCGGCGGTCACTGCGAGGGTGTCGGTTTGAGTAGTTTCGCGCTGATCCGCTCCGGCTTCGGCCACCGTACGTCGTAGGCCGCCCCGACCTTCTCGAACACCCAGATCGTCCGGGCCGTGATGTCGACCTGTCCCCGCAGCACACCGTGCCGGGCACAGGTCGGGTCGGCGTGGTGCAGGTTGTGCCAACTCTCCCCGAAGGACAGGATGGCCAGCGGCCAGAAGTTCGTCGCCTTGTCGCCCTGGCGCACCTCGAACGGGCGCTCGCCGTAGACGTGGCAGACCGAGTTGATCGACCAGGTGATGTGGTGCAGCAGCGACACCCGGACCAGGCCGGCCCAGAAGAGTGCGGTCAGCGCGCCCTGCCAGGACCAGGTGACCAGGCCACCGATTGCCGCCGGGCCGAGCAGCGAGACGGCCACCAGGACCGGGAAGAGTGCGGTCACCCGCCGGATGTCCTTGTCCGCCAACAGGTCCGGGGCGAACCGCTCGCGGTTGGACAGCTCCCGGTGGAACAGCCAGCCGACGTGTGCGTGGAACAGGCCCTTGGTGAGCCCCCAGACGCTGGCGCCGAACCGCCACGGCGAGTGCGGGTCGCCCTCGAGGTCGGAGAAGGCGTGGTGCCGACGGTGGTCGGCGACCCACTGGGTGATGTCGCCCTGGATGGCCAGGGAGCCGGCGACCGCCAGCGTCACCCGCAGCCAGCGCTTCGCCTTGAACGACCCGTGCGTGAAGTACCGGTGGAAGCCCGCGGTGATGCCGACACCGGCCACCACGTACCAGACTCCGGCGATGGCGATGTCGGTCCAGCTCAGCCAGCCTCCCCAGGCCACCGGAACGGCGGCGAGCAGGGCGAGGAAGGGGACGGTCACGAAGGCCCAGAGGGCGAACAGGATGGCCTTGGACTGAACGCCCTCGGTGAGCGGCTTGGGTCCGCTTTTCGCGCCGGAGGCCGGAGGTTCGAGCAGGACGGAGGACATGGCACCTCACACGGAGCGTAGGGGAAGGATCGGTAACTTACGCCTACGTCACCGTAACCTACGCTGCCGTAGTCTGCCATGGACGCGAACCTGAAAATCCGCTGCCAGGCATCGACGGATCATCTCGTACACCTGTCCTGATCTGCGGTTCATGGTCGATCCGCTCGGTGCCGGGGCGCGACGCCCGCGCGGCGTCGAACTGCCCTCCGCGCGGGAGATCCAGCGCCGCCTGGGCATCGGCAGGGACCGGTTGTCCGCGTTGCTCCGGGATGTTCCCCCGCCGGAGTGGACGAAACGACCCGACGCCAAGGACGAACCGCGGGCCCGGGCGATCCAACCGCGCGGCACCGGCCGGTCGGTTCCGGACGTTGCCGCCCGAGGGGGTGGGGCTTGCCGATGGCGAGGCGCTAGGCTAACCACGCACACCTTCGGCCGTGGTGTAATTGGCAACACCCAAGATTTTGGTTCTTGTGTTTCAGGTTCGAGTCCTGGCGGCCGAGCTCCCACTTCAGCCCTTCTCAGGCCGTTCGTCCGGCCGAGAACGCGGGAACCTCCCCACGCGGTGCGGCTAGCATGAGGCCGCACACTGCCGGTCGTTCTGAGGGAGCTACCTCGTGTCCCAGCCCCGCCTCCGTACCGTCGTCGTCCTCGCCGCCGGTGAGGGCAAGCGGATGAAGTCGGCGATACCCAAGGTGCTACACCCGATCCTCGGCCGTACCCTGCTGGGCCATGTCCTGGCGGCGGCCGCGCCGCTGGCGGCGGACCGCACCCTGGTCGTGGTCGGCCACGGCGCGGACCAGGTGACCGATCATCTCGCCGGCGTCGCCGCCGGAGCGGAGCCGGTGCTCCAGGCCGAGCAGCACGGCACCGGACACGCCGTCCGGATCGCGTTGGACAGCACCCCGGACGCCGCCGGCACCGTGGTCGTGCTCAACGGCGACGTGCCACTGCTCCGACCGGAGACGGTCACCGCGCTGGTGGCCGCGCACGAGGCGGCGGGCGCCGCGGCCACGGTGCTGGCGGCCGAGGTCGCCGACCCGACCGGCCTGGGCCGGATCGTCCGCAGCGAGAACGGCGGGCTGGAGCAGATCGTCGAGGAGCGGGACGCCAGTGCCGCCCAACGCGCGATTCGGGAGATCAACGCCGGCATCTACGCCTTCGACGCGGCGCTGCTCCGGGACGCGCTGGGCAAACTCTCCACCGACAACGACCAGGGCGAGGAGTACCTCACCGACGTCTTCGGCCTGCTCGTCGCGACCGGCGAGACGGTGGCGGTGCACGTCGCCCCGGACGCGACCGAGACCCTCGGCTGCAACGACCGGGTCGAGTTGGCGGCGCTGCGCCGGCTGCTGCGTGACCGGATCAACGAGGGCTGGATGCGGACCGGCGTGACCCTGCTCGATCCGGCGACCACCTGGATCGACGTCACGGTCGCCCTGGACCGGGACGCGGTCGTCGACCAGAACACCCAGTTGCGCGGAGCCACCACGGTCGGCTCGGGCGCGACGGTCGGGCCGGACACCACCCTGATCGACACGACGGTCGCGGCCGGAGCCACCGTACTGCGGGCCCACTCGGTCGGCGCCGTCATCGG
Source organism: Plantactinospora alkalitolerans (assembly GCF_015690345.1). Taxonomy (GTDB): domain Bacteria; phylum Actinomycetota; class Actinomycetes; order Mycobacteriales; family Micromonosporaceae; genus Plantactinospora; species Plantactinospora alkalitolerans. Next base: position 18,894 of record NZ_JADPUN010000110.1, read on the forward strand.
CGCGGGGGCGAGCGTCGGGCCGTACGCGTACCTGCGGCCGGAGGCGAAGCTGCGGGACAGGGCGAAGGTCGGCACCTTCGTCGAGGTGAAGAAGTCCGAGATCGGCGAGGGCGCGAAGGTGCCCCACCTGAGTTACGTGGGCGATGCCACCATCGGCGCGCAGGCCAACATCGGGGCGGCCACGATCTTCGTCAACTACGACGGCGTGCACAAGCACCACACCACGATCGGGGAGGCCGCCTTCGTCGGGTGTGACACCAACCTGGTCGCACCGGTCGAGGTGGGTGCGGGCGCGTACATCGCGGCGGGCAGCGCCATCACCTCGGACGTGCCGCCGGGAGCGCTCGGTGTCACCCGGGCGGAGCAGCGCAACGTCGAGGGCTGGGTCGCCCGCCGTCGGCCCGGCACGAAGTCGGCGGCGGCGGCGGAGCGTGCCGGACCGAAGGCGGCCGGCGCAAGCGAAGGTGAGGCAATCCACGGGGCGCCTGATGCGGGTGGCCGTGGTCCGGCCCCGGGGGATACTGCAACCGAATAGTCTCTCCGCCCAACTCCGGGTGACACGCCGACAAACGGGAGCAGACGAGCCGATGGGCAGCATCGTCGCCGAAAACCGCAAGAGCCTGATGCTCTTCTCCGGAAGTGGATTTCCGGAGTTGGCAAAGGAGATCGGTGAGGTGCTCGGAGTGGCGCCGACACCGTCCGACTCGTACGAGTTCGCCAACGGCGAGATCTTCGTACGGTTCAAGGAATCGGTGCGTGGTTCCGACGCCTTCGTGGTGCAATCCGTCACGCACGGTGTGAACAAGTGGGTCATGGAGACCCTGATCATGGTCGACGCGTTGAAGCGCGGCTCGGCCAAGCGGATCACCGTCGTCCTGCCGTTCTACCCGTACTCCCGGCAGGACAAGAAGCACCGGGGCCGGGAGCCGATCTCGGCCCGTCTGGTGGCCGACCTGCTCAAGACGGCGGGTGCCAACCGGATCCTCACCGTCGACCTGCACACCGCGCAGATCCAGGGTTTCTTCGACGGGCCGGTGGACCACCTGTTCGCGATGGACATCCTGGCCGAGTACGTCCAGCGCAAGTACGCCGGCCGACCGATGACGGTGGTGGCGCCGGATTCCGGTCGGGTCCGGGTGGCGGAGCGCTGGACGGACCGTCTCGGCGGCTGCCCGCTGGCCTTCATCCACAAGACCCGGGACCCGATGAAACCGAACCAGGTGGTCGCGAACCGGGTGGTCGGGGACGTCGAGGGTCGGGTCTGCCTGATCGTCGACGACATGATCGACACGGGCGGCACCATCTGCAAGGCGGCCGAGATCCTGCACGAGTCGAAGGCGGCGGACGTCGTGGTCGCGTCGACCCACGCCCTGCTCTCCGACCCGGCCACCGAGCGGTTGAAGAACAGCCGGATCAGCGAGGTGGTGGTGACCAACACCCTGCCGTTGACGCCGGAGAAGCAGCTCGACAAGCTCACCGTGCTGTCGATCGCGCCACTGCTGGCCAGGGCGATCCGCGAGGTGTTCGACGACGGTTCCGTGACCACCCTGTTCGGCGGGCTCAGCTGAGGTCCGTCCGCCGGCCTCCGGGCGCCGTGCCGGTTCGGTCCGTGGACGGGCGCCGGGCCGGCGCGTTCGAACTCGGCGGGGGCGTGGTCCGGTTTCGCGGGCATCCCGGCAGGCCGGGCGGGGACCGCCGAAACTCCGGATCCGGGCTCGGGTAGACTGGTGCGGTTGCCACGGCGAGGGTGCCCTGCGGGCCGCTGAGCAAGCGCCGCACGGACGCACCGTCATCGACGCGGTGCTCCGGGCTGTGTTCACGACGCAAGCGCCCCAGCGAGCCCCTCGCCCTAGCACCGCAACCGCCAGCCGACGTAGCGACGCAGTGACCGTATCAGGAGTCTTCCCGTGTCCGAGGTAAAGATCAGCGCCGAGCCCCGCACCGAGTTCGGCAAGGGTGGTGCCCGTCGTACCCGCCGGGCCGGTAACGTGCCCGCCGTGCTGTATGGGCACGGCGAGAAGCCCAAGCACATCGCGCTGCCCGCGCGCGAGTTCGCCGCCGCCATCCGGCACGGTGGCGCCAACCAGTTGTTCGCGATCGAGATCAGTGACGGCACGCAGGCGCTCGCCCTGCCGAAGGCCATCCAGCGTGATCCGATCAAGGACACCTACGAGCACATCGACCTGCTGCTGGTCCGTCGGGGTGAGAAGGTCACCGTCGACGTTCCGGTGCACCTCACCGGCGAGGCGGCCCGGGACACCCTGGTCGTGCACGAGCAGAACACGCTCTCGGTGAGCGCGGACGCCACCCGGCTGCCGGAGAGCTTCGAGGTCTCGATCGAGGGCCTCGAGGTCGGCTCGCAGGTGACCGCGGCGGACGTACGGCTGCCGGAGGGCGTCGAGCTGGTCGCCGACGGGGAGCAGCTTCTCGCGCTCGTCACCCAGGCACCGTCCGCGGAGCAGATGGCGGCGGAGGCCGGCGAGGAGCCGACCGAGGCGGAGGAAGAGGAAGCCGGTGCCGAGGGCCCCGGTGCCGAGGCGGAAGAGGCCGAGGGCGAGGCCACACCGGCCGCGGGTTCCACCGAATCCTGACCGATCCCGTAAAACAGGCGCTCCCGCATCGATCGGGGGCGCCTGTTTTCCGTACGGGCTGCGGCGAGCGGTAGAACTGACGGTAGTGGCCGGGCAAGGCCACCAGCGGGTACAGGGAGAAGGGCGTGGCGGAGGAGCTTTCACCGTGGCTGCTGGTCGGGCTCGGCAACCCCGGCAAGGAGTACGCCCGGAACCGGCACAATGTCGGGTTCATGGCGGCCGAGTTGGTCGCCGAGCGGATCGGTGCCAGGTTCGGCCGGCACCGCCGTGCCCATGCCGAGGTCGCCGAGGGGCGGCTCGGGTTCGGCGGCCCGAAGCTGGTGCTGGCGAAGCCGTTGACGTACATGAACCTCTCCGGTGGTCCGGTGGCGGCGCTGGCGCAGTTCTACAAGGTGCCGGTCGGTCAGGTGATCGCCGTACACGACGAGTTGGACATCCCGTACGGGCAGCTCCGGGTGAAGTGCGGTGGTGGCGAGGGCGGCCACAACGGGCTGCGGTCGATGTCCAAGTCGTTGGGCAGCAAGGACTACGTGCGGGTGCGCTTCGGCATCGGGCGCCCACCGGGACGTCAGGACCCGGCCGACTACGTACTCTCCGATTTCTCGGCGGCGGAGCGCAAGGAGCTGGAGTTCCTGGTGGACCGGGCGGCCGACGTGGCGGAGGCGGTCGTCACCCGGGGACTGGAGTGGGCGCAGAACGCGTATCACGGAGCTGACGGCCGATAGTCGGCTCCCGCAGTCGGACGGTGTGGCGGATCGGTGGATATGCCTGTTAGATGACCCGGGAACGGTAGTCTTCTCGCCGCGAATGAGGAGGCAATCCATGATCGTGGTCTATTCGACGGCCGGTGACGCCGGCTCCCCGGGGGTGCGCTGATGGCCGCGCCACCGGTGATCGACGGGGCCTTCGCCCGCTGGCTGGCCAGCCGTGCGGGCCAGGCTCTGCTGGACCTCCGCGCGGAGCTGGGGCACGCGGATCCGGGTGCGTTGAAGGCGGCCGGAGACAAGGTGTCCCACGAGCTTCTCCGCACCGAGTTGGCCCGGTGGCGACCGGCCGACGCGGTGCTGTCGGAGGAGGACGAGGGTTCCCGGCTGGCCTGGGCCGCCGCCGCCGAGCCGGGTGCGGCGCCACGGCTGCACGCCGACCGGGTCTGGATCATCGATCCCCTGGACGGCACCCGGGAGTTCTCCGAGGAGGGCCGCACGGACTGGGCGGTGCACGTCGCGCTCTGGGCCCGCCGGGCCGGCACCCCGCACGGGCTGGTCGGCGGCGCGATCGGGCTGCCCGCGCAGCACCGGGTGCTCGGCCCCGACC
>NZ_JADPUN010000236.1 GCF_015690345.1 Plantactinospora alkalitolerans
CCGGGCCGCTGGCCGGTACGGCCGGAGCCGTCCCGGCGGCCCGGGCGATCGTGGTCGGCCCCACCGGAGCCGTGGGCGCCGACGACAACGGCCCCGGTACCCGCGCCCGGCCGCTGGCGACCCTGGCCGAGGCCCAGCGGCGGGCCCGGGCCGCCGCCGCAGTGGGGGACCGGGACGTCGTCGTGCAGCTCCTGTCCGGCACCTACCGGCTGACCTCGCCGCTACGCTTCGACGCCGCCGACTCCGGCCGCAACGGGCACACGGTGACCTGGCAGGCCGCGCGCGGCGCGAAGCCCGTGCTGAGCGGTGCCCGGGCGGTCACCGGCTGGGAACTCGACGACGCCGCGACGGGTGTCTACCGGGCCGACGTCGGCACCGGCTTCGACACCCGACAGCTCTACGTCGACGGGGTCCCGGCGCAACGCGCCCGGCTCCGGCTGGCCCGCACCGACATCACGCTCACCGCGACCGGATTCACCCTCGACAACCCGGATCTGGCCTACCTGGCGACGCTGCCCGACCAGGCGCGCATCGACTTCCAGGCGATGCTGTCGTTCACCAACCGGTTCGCACCGGTGCAGAGCATCGTCGGCGACACCGTCACCATGGCGCAGCCGGCCTGGGACAACAACACCTACGGGTACGACACCGTCCAGTCCCCCCTGCGGACCCCGACCTTCTTCCTGCTGAACTCCAGGCGTTTCCTGGACGAGGCCGGTGAGTGGTACCTCGACACGACCGCCGGGACGCTCTACTACAAGCCGCTGCCCGGTCAGGACATGACGCGGACCCGGGTGGAACTGCCCCGTCTGGAGACGCTGGTCCAGGTCGGCGGCAGCTACGAGGCGCCAGCCCGGAACCTCCGCTTCGAGGGTCTGACCTTCACCGGCACCACCTGGCTGCACCCCAGCTCGCCCGACGGCTACGCGAACCAGCAGACCGGGGTCTTCATCACCGGGCCCCAACCGGACCGGCCGGCCGACGGATTCACCTCGTGCGACTTCGGCTGCCGGGGATTCGAGGGTTCCCGGAACCACTGGGCGCAGGCCGCCGCGGCGGTGCAGGTGTCGGCGGCCGAGGGCATCGACATCGTCGACAGCACCTTCGTGAACCTCGGCTCCGTGGGGCTGGGTATCGGCAACGACGCAGGCGCCCACGCCACCGGCGTCGGGCTGGGCGCGCACGACGTCTCGGTCGTGGGCAGCACGTTCACCGCGAGTGCCGGCGGCGGCATCGTGGTCGGCGGCGTACGGCCGGACGCCCACCACCCGTCCGACCCGCGCATGGCCAATCGCGACATCCGGATCAGCGACAACCGCGTCTACGCGACGGCGCGGGAGTACCTCGACCAGGCCGCGATCTTCGCCAGCTACGTCACCCGGCTGGCCATCGAGCACAACTACGTCTCCGACCTGCCCTACACCGGCATCGGGATCGGCTACGGCTGGGGCGCCAACGATCCGGGTGGCAGCCCCGAGTACCTGGGCCGGGGGCTGTACGACTTCCAGCCGATCTACGACACCCCGACGACCCTGGGCGACGTCCGGGTGGTCGGCAACCACGTCCGCAACGTCGTCCAGACGATGTTCGACGCCGGCTGCATCTACACCCTCTCCGCGATGCCCCGCAGCACCATCGACGAGAACCTCTGCGAGAACAGCGGCCAGCTCGGTCTCTACTTCGACGAGGGATCCCGATACCTGCGCGGTTCCCGCAACGTCTTCATCCGGACCGCCGGGCAGTGGGCGCACGCCAACAACCAGAACGGCAACCACACCGGTGACATCACCCTGACCGGGAACTACGCGACCAACCCGGCGATCACCGGCCTCGTCGACGGCAGCCGGGGCAACACGGTCCGGGACAACGTCACCATCACCGGCGGCAACATTCCGATCGAGGCCAGTCGGGTGATGTACCAGGCGGGTCCGACCGGCAGGTACCGTGGCCCGGCCGACGCGCAGCGTCCTCCGGTCGGCGCCTTCCTCACCGCCGACCGGACCACCGTCGGCGTCGGCGGAGCCACCACGGTCACCGCCACCATCGAGAATTTCGGCGACCGTCCGGCCGTCGCCCTGACCGCCTCGATCACCCTCCCGGAGGGCTGGCTGGCGGTCCGCACCGGGAAGCGGCCGAGCCCGGTGGTGGCCCCGGGCGCCTCGACGACCGTGTCGTGGCGGGTCACCGCGCCCGGGTCGGTCCCGACCCCGGTCGTGACGGCGGACGCCCGGGTGGCGGTGGGTTTCCGGGCCGAGCGGACCGCCTACGCCGTGGACCGGACGCTGACGCTGACCGCGGTCAACCCGCTGACCTCGGCGAAGGGGTACGGCTCGGTCCCGAGCCAGTTCGCCGAGGCCGACGGCGGGTACGCCATCCTGACCTCCGGCACCGACATCTGGCAGGACGGCGGCGGCTCGTTCGACGAGTACGGCGTGATCTACCACGACGACGCGGTCGGCACCGCGGGCATCGTGACCGCCCGGGTCACCGCCGTGGCGAACACCAACCCGTGGGCCAAGGCGGGCGTCGTGCTGCGCAACGATGTCACCGGTGCCGCCTCGTCGCCCGGGTACGCCGTCCTGGTGGTCACCCCGGGCAACGGCGTCGCCTTCCAGTGGGACGCGGACGGCAACGGTTACCTCGACTCGTTCAGCGGGGTGGCCGGGGTCAGGGCACCGGCCTGGGTCCGGCTGGTCCGCTCCGGCACCGAGGTGAGTGGCTACTGGTCCACCGATGGCGACACCTGGACCAAGGTCGGCCCCACGGTGAACCTGCCAGGCATCTCCGCCGCGCAGGACGCGGGACTGATCGCCACCTCGCACGCCGCCGGCGTGACGGGTCAGTTCAGCTTCACCGACTTCACCGTGAGCTGATCGCCAGTACTAGAAGGGCTCGTGGATGCGCCGCCACGGCGGTGCGTCCACGGCCGTGCCCGGTCGGGACGATCGACGTACCGGCCGTCGAGACGGAGGATCGATGAAGGCAGTGGTCTACCAGGGGGCTCGCCACCTCGGGATCGAGGAACGGAACCCGGAACCGCCGGGTCGCGGCCAGGTGCGGATCGCGGTGGCCTACACCGGCATCTGCGGCACCGACCTGCACATCTACCACGGGGACATGGACGCCCGGGTCGGCGCCTCGGCGATCATCGGACACGAGATGTCCGGGCGGATCGCGGCCGTGGGGGAGGAGACCACCGGCTGGTCCGTCGGCCAGGCCGTCACCGTGATGCCGACCCGGTCGTGCGGGCGGTGCGTCGCCTGCCGGCGCGGGAACTCCCACGTCTGCCACGCCATGAACTTCCTCGGCATCGACTCGCCGGGAGCCATGCAGTCCTCCTGGAACGTACCGGCGGACCTGGTCCTGCCGCTTCCCGAGGACCTGCCGCTCGACCACGCGGCGCTCGTCGAACCGGTCGCGGTCGCGGTGCACGACGTCCGGCGGGGCAACGTGACCGCCGACGACCAGGTGGTCGTGGTCGGCGGCGGACCGGTCGGGGTGCTGATCTCCATCGTCGCGAAGGGCCGTGGTGCGCGGGTGCTCCTCGTCGAGCCGGACCCGTTCCGGCGCGCCGCCGCGAACGGGATGGGAATCGAGGCCGTCGATCCGGGAACGAACGACGTCGTGGCATTGGTGAACGACCGCACCGACGGCGCGGGCGCGGACATCGCCTTCGAGGTCTCCGGCTCCGCCGCCGGGATCGGTACCGCGGTGGATGTCCTGACCACCCGTGGCCGGCTGGTGATGGTGGCGATCCATCCCCGGCCCCGCGAGGTAAACCTGCACCGGTTCTTCTGGCGCGAACTGGAACTGCTCGGCGCCCGCCTGTACCAGCGGGACGACATGGCGGAGGCGGTCCGGTTGGTCGCCTCCGGTGCGATCCCGGCGGAACAGCTCATCTCCCGGGTCGAGCCCGTCGAGGCGGTGGACGACGCGTTCACGGCTCTGGAGGGCGGCGGCGTGCTGAAGGTGCTGCTCGACTGGCGGGAGGAGGACCGGTGACCGCCCTTTTCGACCTGTCCGGACGGACCGCTGTCGTGACCGGTGCCCGGCGCGGCATCGGCCTGGCCATGGCCGAGGCACTGGCCCTGGCCGGTGCCGACGTCGTCGGCGTCTCCGCCCAGATGGAGGCGGAGGGAAGCGAGGTGGAACGCCGGGTGCGGGCGGCCGGCCGCCGGTTCACCGCGCTGCGGGCCGATCTCGCCGACCGGGCGGCCGTGCACCGGTTGGCCCGGGACCTCATCGCGCTCGGTCCGATCGACATCCTGGTGAACAACGGCGGGACGATCGCCCGTACGCCGGCCGCCGATCATCCGGACGAGATGTGGGACCACGTCATCGAGGTGAATCTGAGCAGCCAGTTCGTGCTGAGCCGGGAGATCGGCCGGACGATGGTCGAGCGTGGCCGAGGAAAGATCATCTTCACCGCGTCGCTGCTGAGCTTCCAGGGTGGCATCACCGTTCCCGGTTACGCCGCCTCGAAGTCGGGGGTGGCCGGGCTGACCAGGGCGCTGGCGAACGGGTGGGCGGCCCGGGGGGTCAACGTCAACGCCATCGCTCCCGGGTACAGCGCCACCGACAACACCCTGGCACTGCGGAACGATCCCGATCGTGACCAGGCCATCCTCGCCCGGATCCCGGCCGGCCGCTGGGGCGGCGCCGACGATCTCGGGGGTGCCACGGTGTTCCTGGCGTCGGCGGCGTCGGACTACGTCAACGGGATCGTGCTGCCCGTCGACGGCGGATGGCTGGGCCGATGACCGGCGGACAGGTGCCGGGCCGGCCCGGGATCATCGACGCCCACCACCACCTCTGGGTTCGGGCGCGGCATCCGCAGCCGTGGATCGACCCGGTGTCCATGGCGGCCATCGACGCCGATTTCGCGCCCGCCGACCTGGCCCCGCTGGCCCGGGCCGCCGGGGTCACCGGGACAGTCGTGGTGCAGTCCATCGCCTCGGTGGCGGAGACGGTGGACCTGCTGGGCATCGCGGCCGACAGCACCCTCGTCCTGGGGGTCGTCGGCTGGGTGGACCTGACGGCCGACGACGTCGGCGACCGGATCGCCCGACTGCGGGCGGCACGGGGCGGGGACCGGCTCGTCGGCATCCGCCATCTCGTCCAGGGCGAGACCGACCCGGCGTACCTGGACCGGCCGGACGTCCGCCGGGGGATCGCGGCGGTCGGCGCCGCCGGTCTGGTCTTCGATCTGCTGGTCCGCCAGCACCAGCTACCCATGGCCACGCGTCTGGCGCACGACCTGCCGCAGGTGCGGTTCGTCCTCGACCACCTGGGCAAGCCGGCGTTGGGCCGGCCGGAGCTGGCGGACTGGGCCCGGGACCTGCGGGCACTGGCGACCACGCCGAACACGACGGCGAAGCTCTCCGGCCTGGTGACCGAGGTTCCACGGCCGGACTGGACACCGGAGGACCTCCGACCGGCCCTCGACGACGCGCTCGACGCGTTCGGGCCGGACCGGCTGATGTTCGGCTCGGACTGGCCGGTGTGCCTGCTCGCCAGCTCGTACCGCCGGTGGATCGAGGTACTGGCGGAGTCGCTGGGTGACCTCGACGCGGCCGAGCGGGCGCTGATCTGGGAGCACACCGCGCGGCGCGCCTACCGGCTGGGGGCGTCGTGAGGACCTCCGCGCTGCCGCGCCGCCCGGCGGTACGCCTGACCGAGCTGGGGTTCGGCGCGTCCCAGGGCGGCAACCTGTACCGGGCGACCACGGAGGAGGAGTTCGCCTCGGCGGTCGACACCGCGTGGGACGCGGGTGTCCGGTACTACGACACCGCGCCGCACTACGGCCTCGGGCTGTCCGAGCGACGGCTCGGTGCCGCGCTGCGGCATCGGCCGCGCGACGAGTACGTGGTGTCGACGAAGGTGGGTCGCCTGCTGGTACCCACGCCGGAGGATGCGCACCGGCGCGACCCGGAGGGTTTCGACGTCCCGGCGAGTCACCGACGGAGCTGGGACTTCAGCCGTGACGGTGTCCGCCGCTCGATCGAGGCGAGCCTCGACCGCACCGGTCTGGACCGGATCGACGTCGTCTACCTGCACGACCCCGACGACCACTGGGAACAGGCCGCGACCGAGGCCGTGCCCGCCCTGGTCGAGCTGCGGGACCAGGGCGTCGTACGCGCCATCGGCGCCGGCATGAACTCCTCGGCGATGCTGGCGCGGTTCGTCCGGGAGACCGACATCGACCTGGTGATGTGTGCCGGGCGGTACACCCTGCTGGAGCAGGGGGCGGCCGGTGACCTGCTGCCCGCCGCCGTAAGCCGTCAGGTGGGCGTGGTGATCGCGGGCGTCTACAACTCGGGGCTGCTGTCCCGGGACCGGCCACCGGTTGACGCGCTGTACGACTACCAGCAGGCACCGTGGGAGCTGATCGAGCGGGCGCGGCGGATCGCCGTGGTCTGCGAGGCGTACGGGGCCACCCTGCCGCAGGCGGCGCTCGCCTTCGTACGGCGGCATCCGGCCGTGGTCTCGACGGTGGTCGGTGTGCGCAACGGATCCCAGGCGACCGATGCCGTGCGGCGGTCGGAGGCCGCCGTGGCGGACGAGCTCTGGGCCGCGCTGGCGGCGGCCGGTCTGCTGCCGGCGCCGCAGCCGGGGTAGGGCGCGGCGCCCGGGCCCGGTCGACGCCGGCTCGACCTGTCTCCGCCGGATCCTCGGCCGATCCGCCCCTGTGCCCGTTCACCGGCGTCCTGTCGTGGACCGGGTCGGTCCGATGGCCGGGTACGGGGCGGCTCTCGGCCGTTCCTTGCATAGACATCATTCGTATGATGAACTTTGATATCGAGTTACCGGCGCCGCTCCGGCGGCCGCTGCGGCTCGTTCCCGGCGTGGCTTTGCCCGGCCCCGCCCCTGCCGGTGGCGACTCGTCCCAACGCCACCAACCGCGCAGCGTCCATCAGTGACACAACCGGATCGTCCGCCACACCGCCACCTCAGGTAAGGAGACCTCCCGTGTCCATACCCCCAACTCCTACCGCCCGAAGGCGGGTGCTGGCCGGAGCCGCGGCGGCGGCGCTGACCGCCGCGGTCACCGCGACCGTGCTGGCCGGCTCGGCCGCTCCCGCGCTCGCCGCCACCACCACCCTGTACGCGTCCCCGTCGGGCAGCGGCACCGCGTGCACCACCGCCCAGCCGTGTTCGTTGACCGGTGTGCAGACCGCGGTCCGGTCCCGCACCGGCGCGATGTCCGGCGACATCGTCGTCGAGTTGGCCGACGGGGCGTACCGTCTCACCTCCCCGCTCCGGCTGACGGCCGCCGACTCCGGCACGAACGGCTACCGGGTGATGTGGCAGGCGGCGCCGTCGGCCCGTCCGGTGATCACCGGTGCCCGCGCGGTCACCGGCTGGTCCCTCGTGGACGCCGGGAAGAACATCTGGCGGGCCAATGTCGGCGCCGGTGTCGACAGCCGCCAGCTCTACGTCAACGGTGCCATCGCCACCCGGGCCCGCACCCAGGTCAACCGGGCCGATTTCACCGCGGACAGCACCGGTATGAGGTTCACCAACAGTGCGCTGAACTACCTGAACAACCTGGCCAACGAGAACCGGATCCAGATGGAGAGTGTCAACTCCTTCACCGACCGGTACGTCTCGGTGCAGAGCATCGCCGGCAACCTGATCACGATGCAGCAGCCTGGTTGGAGCAACAACAACTTCGGATACGACACCTTCACCAGTCCGCACCGGGCGGGTCCGCTCTACCTGAGCAACGCCTACGAGTTCCTGGACGCGGCCGGGGAGTGGCACCTCGACCCGGCAACCGGCGCCCTGTCCTACATCCCGCTCGCCGGCCAGAACATGAGCACCGTCAGTGTGGAACTGCCGACGCTCCAGTCCCTGGTGAACGTCGGCGGCACCTACGACGCGCCAGCGCACCACATGACCTTCAGCGGAATCACCTTCACCGGCACGAGCTGGCTCGGTCCCAGCAGCAACCAGGGCTACGTGGACCAGCAGACCGGTGCCTACATCTACGGCAACTGGAGCTGGCCCAGCTTCACCTCCTGCCACAACGGCTGCCCGCAGTTCGAGGCGACCCGACCGAACTGGCTCCAGTCGCCCGCCGCCGTGCAGGTCTCCGCCGCCAACAACATCACCTTCACCGACTCCCAGTTCGTCAACCTGGGGCAGACCGCGGTCGGCATCGGCAACGACGTCAGCGCCCACACCAGCGGGGTCGGCCTCGGCGCGAGCAACATCACCGTCACCAGGTCCGAGATCGCCCGCAACTCGGCCGGCGGCATCGTCGTCGGTGGCGTGCGGGCCGACGCCCACCATCCCGGCGACCAGCGCATGGTGAACCGGGACATCACCGTCAGCAACAACCGGCTCCATGACCTCGGTGTGGAGCACCGGGGCATCGTGTCGGTGCTGACCACCTACGTCACCAACGCCACCGTCTCGTACAACGAGGTCTACAACATGCCGTACACCGGCATGTCCATGGGCTATGGCTGGGGTGCCAACGACGCCGGTGGCAGCAACCACTACGCGGACCGCGGCCTGTACAACTACCAGCCGCGCTACAGCACGGCCACCACCGCCTCCAACAACCGGATCGTCGGCAACTACGTGCACGACGTCATGCAGCAGATGAACGACGGTGGCTGCATCTACACGCTGTCGGCCAACCCCGGCGGTCTGATCAGCGACAACTACTGCCTGCGTACCAACGGCTACTTCGGGATCTACTTCGACGAGGGCTCGCGCTACTACACCGCCCGCAACAACGTCTTCTCCGCCACCGGCACCTGGGCGACCGCCAACTACTGGTTCGCCGAGAACATGGGCAACTTCACCGTCCAGAACAACTGGTCGACCAACGGCAGCACCAATGTCACCAACGGCGACCGGGGCAACGTCGTCTCCGGCAACGTCACGGTGACGGGCGGCAACTGGCCCTCGGGCGCCCAGGCCGTGATGTCGGCCGCCGGGCCGCAGAGCGGCAACAGCCAGCAGAACAGGCAGATCGTCGGGGTCCAGTCCGGCCGCTGCATCGAGATCGGCGGATCGAGTACGACCAACGGCACCCAGGCCCAGCTCTGGGACTGCACCGGTGCGACGAACCAGCGGTGGACGTACACCGCCGGAAAACAACTGATGGTGTACGGCAACAAGTGCCTGGACGCGTCCGGTGCGGGCACCAGCAACGGCACACTGGCCATCATCTGGGATTGCAACGGTCAGGCCAACCAGCAGTGGAACGTCAACGCCAACGGCACCGTCACCGGCGTGCAGTCCGGACTGTGTCTCGACGCGAGTGCCAACGGCACCGCGAACGGCACGAAGCTTCACCTCTGGGCCTGCCACGGCGGCACCAACCAGCAATGGAACCTGCGTAACTGACGCCACGTGGATGGTTGGGGCCGGGCCGTGGCGCGGTCCCAACCATCGAAATCACGCCGGCGGCCGCCGCCGGCGGTCCCGGGGCAGGTACATCGCGATGGGCAGGTGCAAGTCAATCTTGTTGACGACGACCGTGTCTGACCGAGAGTTCGCCAACGGTGTAGAGCATGCCAGCCAGCGCGGTTGACGAGACGCGTCTCGTCATCGCCGCTCGGGCCGGCGACCGGCGGGCGCTCGACGAACTCGTCACGGCGTGCCTGCCCCTGGTGTACACGATCGTGCGGAGGGCCCTGGGTGGGCTTTCCGATGTCGACGACGTCGTGCAGGAGACCATGCTGCGCGCCCTGCGGGAGTTACGGGCGCTGCGCTCTCCGGAGAGCTTCCGTCCGTGGCTCGTGACGATCGCGAGGCGGCAGGTCGGCACCCACCTTCACCGGCAGCAGGTCGACGCCGAACGGACCGGGCCCCTCGACGAGGTGACGGATGCCCCGGATGCCGGCGCCGAGGCGTTGGCCCTGCTCCGGGTGGAGTTGTCCAAGCAGTGTGAGCAGGTGGTACGTGCCAGCCGGTGGCTGGACCGGCACGATCGGACGCTGCTGTCGCTGTGGTGGCTGGAGGCCGGGGGGCGGTTGACCAGGAGCGCCCTCGCGGCGGCACTGGCGACGAGTGTGGCTCACGCCGGCGTACGCGTTCAGCGTATGCGCAACCAGATGGAGCTGAGCCGGACGGTCGTCGCCGCGCTGGACGCAGATCCCGGGTGCGCGGAGTTGCGTGCCGTGCTGGAGGGTTGGGACGGCGTACCGAGCCCACTGTGGCGTAAGCGCATCACGCGGCATATCCGGTCCTGTCCGGTCTGCCCGCGTCGCTGGCAACCGGTTCCACTCGAACGGCTCATCGTCGGCCTCGAACTGCTTCCGGTCCCGTCGACCCTGTCGGGTGTGATGCTTCGCGCGACCGTCTTTCTGCCGCCGCTGCTGTAAAAGTGTTATCAACGGCTTCCATCGAAAGTCCGTACCCGAGAAGAACTGTTCGGCCGTCGGGTTTGCGTTACGCATTCCCACGTAGCTCTTGAAGGCTGCGAAACGATGTGGCAATCTCCCATATAACAATGTGAGCGTTCCTTCTCGACCTGCCTTTGAGGTCGGGAGCAGGGCAGATGTGGATGTGAACGCTAACCTCTGATGTTGGCGTGCGGGTTGCGAGGGAGGATCGATGAAGCGTCCCTCGTTGGTCGCGGCCATGCTGGCGCCGAGGCGGTCAGAGCGCCCTGCCCGGCAAATGGGGCAACGCATCCCTACGAACTCCACCTGCTAGTCGGGCGGTCGCGGAATCCCAGGCACGCATTGGCAGCGTCATTCACGCCGACATGTTCGCTGCCCGCGTGATCTGGGCAGGCCGGCGCGGAGAGGGCAAACTCCGCGCCGGTCTGGCCCGCGACCATCACCGGCGGTGCCGGGTGCCGGAGGTTGGCAGACCTGGACGACCGTCCCCGCTGACGCCGACGTCCCGGTCGGGACCGGCTCCATGTCTCGGATGCCGGCCCCGACCGGGACGTCACTGGCTACCGCGGATTCCGCGGCGTCCCGTCATACCGCGCCGAGCCGCCACTGCTGGTTGGTGCTGCCGGCGCAGTTCCACTGCAACACCCGGGCGCCATCGCTGGTGGCGGCGCCGTTGACGTCGACGCAGAGCCCGCTCAGCACACTCTTCACCGTGTACACCCCGGAGGTTCCGGTGGCGGTGGCGGTGAACTTCTGCTGGTTCCCGTTGTTGCAGGTGGCCTGCTGGAGGAAGGCTCCCGCCGCGGTCGAACTGCCGGTCACCTCGGCACACTTGCCGCTGTGCACCGCCTTCAGGTAGACCGCACCGCTACCGGCGTCGACGGCCTGCCACTTCTGGTTGTTGCCACCGGTGGCCGCCCACTGGGTGATCTGGGCGCCGTCGGCGGTGGAGACGCCGCTGACGTCCATCAGCTTGCTGCTGTGCTGCGCGGTGAGCGTCCAGGTCCGGCCCGCTATGCCGCCGGTGTTACCGCCGCCGTTACCGACGCCGTTGCCGCCGAAGGTGTGCGAATCGAGGTCGAACCCGCTGCCCTTGAACACCACGTAGAGGGTATGGGTTCCGGCGAGCGAGGCAACGCTCACCGGCGTCGTGGACTGGTAGTTGTCCCAACCGCCGGTGCTGGGCACCGTGGTGGTCGCCAGCAGCGTGCCGGTCGGCGAGTCGGCGCGCAGCTCGATCGAGCCGCCGCCGGACGGCGACGACAGCCGGTAGCTGACGTTCGTGATGCCCGACAGGCTCATCGGGGTGAACGCGATCCAGTCGTTGTTGGCGATGTCGCCGACACGCTTGCTGCTCTCCGCGCCGGCCTGGTCGACGACCCGGATGCCGGACTGGCTGCTGTAGTACTCGGCCTGCTTGTGCTTGGGCTGGAGGATCGCCTGCCCGGTACCGGTGAGCGGGGCCGCTCCACCGGCGCCACCGCTGTCCGTGTACCGCGCGTTGAGCACGTAGAACAGGTTCGCGCCGTCGGGGTGACCGCCGAGCAGATCGGTGGAGATGGTGCCCGAGCAGCCGGGATAGTCCGTGGTCTCGTGCGCGTGGTCGTCGTGGCCCAGGGCCGGGTTGACGATGACCTTCGTGCAGTCGACCGCGGTGCCGTCCGGGTCGGAGACACTGACCTGGTACGGCACCTTGTCACCGAAGGTGAGCATGCCACCGTTGACCGGGGCGGTGATGGTGACCACCGGTGCGGTGTTGCCGACGGTGATCTGGACGTTGGCGAAGCCGGTCTTGCCGGTGTTGTCGGTGACCTTCAGCTGTGCCGTGTAGTTGCCGTTGCTGGTGTAGACGTGTGACGGACTGGCCGCCGTCGAGGTGGTGCCGTCGCCGAACGTCCACTGGTAGCTCAGCGTGTTGCCGGGATCGGGGTCGGTCGTGCCGGCGCTGCTGAACTGGACGGTGAGCGGCGCGGTGCCGCTGGTGGGCGTGCCGGTGGCCTTGACGATCGGCGACCGTCCACCCTGGATGTAGTCGATCCGGTAGAGCCCGGAGTCGCTGTTCCCGCCACCGAAGTTGGTGCCCCATTCCAGCACGTAGAGCGAGCCGTCCGGGCCGAACTCCAGGTCCATCGGCTTGTTGAAGCTGCTGCGGGACATGAACGGGTTGGTGCGGGTGACCGCCGTGGCCGAGTCGAAGTGGACTTCCTTGATGTAGTTGCGCGTCCACTCGTAGAAGAAGTGCACTCCGTCGTAGTAGGGCGGGAACTTCGTCGCGGACGGGTTCGCCGGGTCGTACCGGTAGACCGGCCCACCCATCGGCCCGGAGCCACCGGAGCCGAGCTCCGGGAAGGTCGACGAGGTGCCGTAGCCGTACCAGATGTTCGGCGCGACGATCGGCTTGAGGCTGGTCAGACCGGTGTTGTTGGGGGAGTTGTTGACCGGCGCGTTGCAGTTGAACTTCGCGCCGACGACGCCGGTGTCCGGGTTGAACGGGGCGTAGGGCTGGTTGTTGCCGTGGCAAAACGGCCACCCGTAGTTGCCCGGGGACTTGATCACGTTGAGTTCGACGAGCCCTTCCGGGCCGCGGTTGGTGGTCGGGGGGTTCCGGTCGGGCCCGTAGTCGGCCAGGTAGACCCAGCCGTTCGCCGGGTCGATCGAGAAGCGGAACGGGTTACGGAAGCCCATTGCGTAGATCTCGGGCTTGGTCTGCGCCGTTCCCTGCGGGTAGAGGTTGCCCGTCGGTACGGTGTAGCCGCCGCTGGCCGAGGGCCGGATACGCAGCAGCTTTCCACGCAGGTCGTTGGTGTTGCCGGCGCTCCGGGCGGCGTCGAGGTTGGCCTTGCCGGACCGCCAGTCCAGCGGGGCGTAGCCCTGCCAGTTGGGGTCGAGGTTCGGCGGGGTGTCGTCGCCGGTGCCGATGTAGAGGTTCCCGTCCGGGCCGAACTCGATGTACCCGCCGGTGTGGCCGGGCTCGGGGAAGGTCCGGTCGCGGTACGCGGGGATGTCGATGATGGTGACCCCGCTGGACGTGTTCAGCGTGTCGCCGGTGAGCGTGTAGCGGGAGACCCGGTTGACGTCGGTCGTGCTGCTGGCCGGCGAGTGGTACAGGTACACGTAGCCGTTGGTGGCGAAGTTCGGGTCGAGCGCCAGCCCGGTGAGGCCGTCCTCGCCGCCGGTGTAGACGCTGAGCGTGCCGGCGGTGACGGTGGCGTTGGTCGACGGCTTGAAGATCTTCAACTGCCCGCCGCGCTGGACGTAGAGCACCCGGCCGTCGGGGGCCACTGCCAGCGCCATCGGGTCGGCGGTGTTGTCGTCGAGGGTGCGCTTCTCGAAGTTGCCCCAGACGGTACCGCCGCAGTCGCCGGGCTCGTTGCCGGCGGCCCACTTGACGCCCCCGAGGACGTGGTTACGGAAGTTGGTCTCGCTGTAGGACTCGATGGCGTGCCCCATCGCGGTGGCCCAGACCCGGCCGCCGCTGACGTTGCGGCACCAGGAGATCGGATGGTCCGGACCCATCGCCCGGGAGCCCGGGTTGTACGTGCGTTCGTCGGCGGTCACCAGGACGTGGACGTCGCCGCGCGGGTTCTTGTCGAAGTTGTACCACTCCTCGCTGCGGTTCCAGCGGTCCGGAAGGCTGGCCGTCGAGGGGTGCTTCTTGTCGGCGACGATGGCGGTGCCGGGCAGCACGCCGGGGGAGTGCTCCGGCATGTGGGCGCCGGCGTTGATGGTCTGGTCCCACCACGGGTATTCGCCCTCGATGCCCATGTCCGTGGCGTTGTGGATGGCGACGATGCCCTTGCCGCTGGCGATGTATCCCTCCACCGCCTGGCGCTGGGCCGCCGTGGTCCACACCATGCCCGAGGTCTGGAGCATGATGAGGACGTCGAAGGTCGCGAGGTTGGCGGTGGTGAAGACGCTCGAGTCCTCGCTGTGCACCAGTTCGAAGTTGTTCGCCGACGCCTGTTGCTGGAGCATCGAGACCCCGGCGGCGATCGAGTCGTGCCGGTAGCCGGTGGTCTTGGTGAACACCAGGGCTCGGAAGGCGGGAGCCGCCGATGCCGGGGGAGCGAGCGCGAGCGAGAGTAACAGCCCGGCGAGCACTCCGATGATCAATGTCTTGCGACGCATGCCGTCTCCTAGTTCGGGCGGGCAACGGGTTGCGGCCACGGGCCCGGCGGCGCGCCAGGTGGAGCCTGGGCACGCGTTCGGGCACGAGGTGCTGTTCGGTCGTCGTGCCGTCCGCCGAAACGGCAGTCAGCCTCGCAGGACGTCACAGAGTGTGGCGTCGGGAAGTCCTCGTCCCGTGGTCTGCAAGGTGTCGGGATGCACTATACATCGAAAACCATCGATTTCTACCGCTACGTGCCACGTCGTCCCTGGGCGGGGCGGCCGTGTCTGGCCCCTCGGTCCGGCGCCGATGCCGGTCGAGTGGCGGGCCGGCAGTCACCTCAGGTCGAGGATTGCGGAGCCGCATCCGAACATCTATCTTCATACGTGTGATGTTTCGCTCGTGTCAAGCGAATGTTTGCAACGGAAGAACGTAAGCCCTCACACCGCGTGCGAAAGTTCGTCGTCGTACGAGCAGATGACCCGCGCGGTGCCTGAATCACGTTGACTACTACCTATAAGGGCTCCTGCGATGTCAGATCCACGGCCGGCGCCGCTGCTAGTCCTGCGGGGTATCGGCAAGTCCTTCCTTGGAGTGCGTGTCCTGGACGGCGTCGACCTCGACGTCGCACCGGGCGAGGTCCACGCCGTCGTCGGTGAGAACGGCGCCGGCAAGTCCACCCTCATGAAGATCGTCTCGGGCGGGTACGCCCCGGACGAGGGCAGCATCGAACTCGCCGGTGAACCACGCGCGTTTCGCGGCCCGCGCGACGCGCAACGGGCCGGCGTCGGCATCATCCACCAGGAGTTCAACCTGCTGCCGGAGCGCACCGTCGCGGAGAACGTGTACCTGGGCCACGAGCCGGTACGCCGCGGACTGGTCGACCGTCGGGAGATGCTTCGCCGCACCGACGACCTGCTCGCCTCGATCGGGGAGACCGCGCTGCCGGCCGACGCCCGGGTGGGGCGTCTCGGCGTCGCGCAGCAACAGGTCGTCGAGATCGCCAAGGCGCTCGCCCTCGACGCGCGACTGCTCATCATGGACGAGCCCACCGCGTCGCTCGCCGACCACGAGGTCGAGCTGCTGTACGGGCTCATGCGCCGGCTCCAGGAGCGGGGCATCGGCCTGCTGTACGTCTCACACCGGCTCGCCGAGGTCTTCGACCTGTCCGGTCGGATCACGGTCCTCAAGGACGGACGGCGGGTGACCACGGTGGACACCGCGGACACCACTGCGGACGAACTGGTGCGGCACATGGTCGGCCGGGAACTGTCCAGCTACTACCCGGACCGGGCCGGCCCCGACGACCGGGGCCCGGTCCGGCTCACCGTCCGCGGCGGGGGAAACAAAAAGCTGCGCGGCGTGGACCTGGAGCTGCGGGCGGGTGAGGTGCTCGGCGTCGGCGGCCTCCAGGGTGCCGGGCGATCGGCGTTGGCCCGGGCGATCTTCGGGGCGGCTCCGTTCACGACCGGCGAGCTCACGATCGACGGCACGCCGATCCGGCCGCGCTCGCCCCGCGCCGCGATGCGGGCCGGCGTCGCCTACGTCACCGAGGACCGCAAGGGCGAAGGCATCGTCGCCCGGCAGTCCGTACTCGACAACGCGCTGCTCGCCAGCCGGGCCGTCTTCGCGGCCCGGTCCGGTCGCGCCGCCCGGACCGTACGGGTTCGTGAGCTGCTCGCCGCGGTGGAGGTCCGGGCCGTCGACGACGACCAGGAGATCCGTTTCCTGTCCGGCGGCAACCAGCAGAAGGTCGTGCTGGCCCGATGGCTCGCACTCAACCCGAGGATCCTGCTCTTCGACGAGCCGACCCGGGGCATCGACGTGGGGGCGAAGTCGGCCATCCACGATCTCGTCCGCCGCCTCGCCCGCGAGGGTGCGGCGGTTCTCATGATCTCGTCCGATCTGCCGGAGCTGCTGGGGATGAGTGACCGGATCGTCGTTCTGCGCGACGGCCGCGTCGCGGGCGAGTTGCCCGCCGGCGCGACCGAGGAGGACGTCGTCGCCCTGGCGGTCGGGACCGTGCGGGAGGCGGCCCAGTGAGTGTGAGGAGTGAGTCGGGTTTGCGAGCCCCGCAGTCGCGAACAGAGGCGGCCCAGTGAGCGTGAGGAGTGAGCCGGGTTTGCGAGCCCCGCAGTCGCGAACAGAGGCGGCCCAGTGAGCGTGAGGAGTGAGCCGGGTTTGCGAGCCCCGCAGTCGCGAACAGAGGCGGCCCAGTGAGTGGCATTTCGTTCCTGCCGGCCCGGCGGCCCGTACCGGGTGTGTTCGTGGCCCTGACCCTCGTTCTCGCGATCGGCTGGCTGGTCGTGGAGATCGACGGCGGCCAGCTGTTCAACCAGTCGACGACGGTCAGCCTGCTGCACGTCGCCGCCGGGCTCGGGCTCGTCGCCGTGGGCCAGACCCTGGTCATCCTCGGCGGCTCGCTCGACCTGTCGGTGGCGTACGTGCTCAGCCTCAGTACGCTCGTCGCCGCCGAGACGATGAACGGCCGCGACGGCGCGCTGTTGCCGGCGATCGGCCTGGCACTCACCGTGAGCGCCGGCGTCGGGCTGCTCAACGGGCTGCTCGTCACCAAACTTCGGATCAACGCGTTCATCGCGACCCTCGGCGTCGGGCTGCTGCTCAAGGGATACCTCGACAACGGTTACGACGGCCCCGCCGGCAGCACCGCGCCCTCGCTCGTGCAGACGCTCGGATACCAGCGCGTCGGTCCGGTACCGCTGTCCTTCGTTCTGCTGGTCGTCGTCACCGGGGCGGTCTGGTTCACGCTCTCGCGGACCCGGTTCGGCCACCACCTGGTCGCGATCGGCGGTGACCCGGAGGTTGCCCGGCTCTCCGGCGTCCGCAACGACCGGGTCCTGGTCACCGCCCACGTGCTCTGCGCCCTCTGCGCCGGGCTCGCCGGGATCTACCTCGCCAGCCGGCTCGGCTCGGGTGCGCCCCGGGTCGGCACCGAGGGTCTCTACGACCTGGAGTCGATCGCCGCGGTGGTGATCGGTGGCACCGCTCTCGCCGGTGGACGCGGCGGTGTCATCGGCACCGTCGGCGGAGTCGTGCTGCTCGCCAGCATCGACGCCATCTTCAACCAGCTCGAGGTGGACGCCTTCTTCAAGCAGGTGATCCGGGGCGCCATCATCATCGCCGCGGTCGCCATCTACGCCCGCCGGGCTCTGCGGAAGGCGGACTCCTAGCCATGCAGACCGTCCAACGCGCCCCGATGCCACTGCGGATCCTGCGGTCCCGTGCCGGTGGCGTCCTGCCGATCCTCGCGATCCTCGCCGTGCTGCTGGTGCTCGTCGCCGTCCGGCAGCCGGACTTCCTCGCCCCGCCGTCGCTGCTGTCGTTCCTCGGCCGCTCGGCGCCGATCATCCTGCTCGCCGCCGGCCAGTACTTCGTGATCGTCTCCGGTGAGTTCGACCTCTCCGTCGGTTCCCTGGTCACCGCCCAGGTCGTCGTCGCCGCCCGGCTCATCGACAGCGACCCGTCCCGAACCTGGCCGGTGGTCGCGGTGCTGCTCGTCGGCGGTGCGTTCGTCGGGTTGGTCAACGGTCTGGTCACGACACGGCTGCGGGTGCCCTCGTTCATCACCACCCTCGGCATGTTCCTGATCCTGGTCGGCGCGGTGTACCTCTGGTCCGACGGTGCTCCCAAGGGCGGGCTCTCCGAGGAGTTCCGCAGGTTCGGCCGACGCGCGTTCGAGGACGTGCCGGTGCTCGGTCGTGTCCCGTACGCCCTGGTCGTCCTGCTGGTCGTCGCCGCACTGGCCGTGCTGCTTATGCGCTCCGACTTCGGCCGCACGCTGGTCGCCGTCGGCGACAACCCGCGCACGGCCGAGCTGAGCGGGGTGCCGGTCTGGCGTACCCGGACCATCGCCTTCGTCCTCAGCGGACTCGCTGCGGCGGTCGCGGCGATCCTCCTCGGCGGCTACAGCGGCGTCTCGTTCCAGGCCGGCGCCGGCCTGGAGTTCGGGGCGATCACCGCGGTCGTCCTCGGTGGCGTCGCGCTGGGCGGCGGTCGAGGCTCGGTGGTCGGTGCGATGCTCGGCGCGTTGACCCTCGAACTGCTCTTCACTCTCATGAACTTCTACGGCGTCTCCGGCGCCCTCAGGTCGACCGTCCAGGGCGCGATCATCCTCATCGCCGTGGCGGTCTCGGGTTTGCGTTTTTCTTCCAGATAAGGGGATTTTAGTGAGACGACGTCATATGGCGGCCCTGGCCGCGGTCACCCTGTTGTCGCTCGTCGGCTGCGCCACCGACGAGCCGGCCGCGACTCCGTCGGGCACCGCCAGCGAGGCGGCGGGGGCGGGCACCGGGGAGCAGTCGAAGTTCTTCGTGCAGGCCGACTACGACAACGAGTTGGCGCTGCTGGCCGCCGCTCCGACCGGGCCGGCCGACAAGCCGTGGGAGCAGGCGCTCAACCCGACGATGGTGGACACCGCGAAGTTCAAGAAGCCCGGCCCGTACAAGATCTGCTTCTCGAACGCGGGACTGAACAACCCGTGGCGGCAGGTCGGGTTCAAGACCATGCAGGCCGAGGTCGAGGCGCAGAAGAGCCGGATCAAGGAGTTCGTCCACGTCGACGCGGAGGGCAAGGACCAGAAGCAGATCGCGGACATCAACGACCTGCTGGGCAAGGGATGCAGCGCGCTCATCGTCTCGCCCAACACCACCGCGACGCTCACCCCGGCCGTCGAGGCGGCCTGTAGCGCCGGGCTGCCGGTCGTCGTCTTCGACCGTGGCGTGAACACCAAGTGCCCGGTGACGTTCATCAACCCCATCGGCGGGTACGGGTTCGGCCACGTCGGTGCCGAGTTCGTCAGCCAGAAGATGAAGCCCGGTGGCAAGGTGCTCGCCCTGCGGATCCTGCCCGGCGTCGACGTCCTGGAGACCCGCTGGTCCGCTGCGAAGGTCGCCTTCGACAAGGCGAAGGTCGACGTCGTCGGGGTCGAGTTCACCGACGGCGACCCGGCCAAGACCAAGAAGATCGTGAACGACTACCTCCAGCGGTACGGCACGATCGACGGGGTCTGGATGGACGCCGGCGCGGTCGCCGTGGCGGCGGTCGAGGCGTTCCAGGACGCGGGCAAGCCGGTGCCGCCGATCAACGGCGAGGACCAGCTCGACTTCCTGAAGATCTGGAAGGACAAGAACCTCACCGCGATCGCGCCGACCTACCCGACCTACCAGTGGCGTACGCCGATCATCGCCGCGCTGCGGATCCTCGACGGCCAGCAGGTGGCCAGCCCGTGGAAGCTGCCCCAGCCGACCGTGACCCGGGAGAACCTGGACAGCTACCTGGACCCGAACATGCCGCCGCTGCACTACGCCATGTGCGGCTGCACCGACCTGCCCGGTTACCCGCAACGCTGGAAGTAGGTTCCGTTTGCACGCCATCGGTGTCAATCCCTGGGTGTGGGCCTCGCCGGTCGACGACAAGGCCCTGGCCGAACTGGTTCCACGGATCGCCGCGTTCGGCTTCGACGCGATAGAGCTGCCGATCGAGCAGCCCGGCGACTGGGATCCGGTCCGTACCCGGGACCTGTTGGCGACGCACGGCCTGGCCGCGGCCGGCGTCTGCGCGGTCACCCCGCCAGGGCGTGACCTCGTGGACGCCGCCCCGGCCGTCGTCGAGGCGACGGTGGAGTACCTGAAGGGCTGTGTGGACAGCGCGGCAGCCGTGGGAGCCCCGTGCGTCGGAGGCCCGGTCTACGCCGCTGTGGGCCGGACCTGGCGGATGACCCCGGCCGCCCGGGTGGCCTGCTATGCGGACTTCCGGGAAGCGCTGGCACCGGTCGCCGACCATGCCGGGGAGCGGGGCGTGTCCATCGGAGTGGAGCCGCTCAACCGGTACGAGACGAGTGTCGTCAACACCGTCGAGCAGACGGTGGAACTGCTCGACGGCCTGCCGCCGAACGTCGGCATCATGATCGACACCTACCACATGAACATCGAGGAGGCCGACCCGTACGGAGCGCTCGCCCTGGCCGGCCCGTACATCAAGCATGTCCAGGTCAGCGGCACCGACCGGGGCGCTCCCGGTGCCGATCATCTCGACTGGCCCCGCTTCTTCGAGGTGTTGGCCGGCACCGGTTACCGGGGCGCGGTCTGTATCGAGTCGTTCACCGCCGAGAACGAGACCATCGCGACCGCCGCGTCGATCTGGCGTCCGCTCGCCCCGTCACAGGATCGGCTCGCCCAGGACGGCCTGGCCTATCTCCGGCGGATCCTCGGCTGACTGGAGCCGTCGGCCGTACCCACCAGCCCGTTCCGCCTGAGGGGACGGCGGGCCGGGGCCCCCGCACCCGTGCGCGGGCCCCGGCCCCACGGGTGCGGGCTCCGGGCTCGACCGTGGGCGGAGCTTGCGGGCGGTCAGTGGTGCGGCGCGGGGCCGGTGCTGGAGCGCAGTGAGATCGGTGGGCTGTACAGCCGGTGGCGCGGCGGCGTCCGTGGCGCGGTGATGCCTTCCAGAAGCAGCGCGACGGCTTCGGTGCCCATGTCGACGATGGGCACGTCGGCGGCGGTCATCGGTGGACGGAACTCCTCGGCCCAGTGGCGTGCGGCGACTCCGATGACGGAGAAGTCGCGGGGGAGCACGAGCCCGGCCGCTTGCAGGGCCCGCTGCATGCCTGGCAGGGCGGCCTCGTTGATCGTGGCGATCGCGGTGACGTCGGGATACGCGGCCAGGAGCTGTTCCACGCACGCCTCACCGGCGGGGGCGTCGTCGCCGCAGCAGACGTCGACACCGGTCAGCCCCCGCTCGGCCACGGCCGAGGAGAAACCGGCCAGCGCACGATGACCGGGTCCGTAACCGGCGGCGACCAACTCGGCGGAACGATTCACCAGCGCGACGTGCCGATGCCCCAGGTCGGCCAGGTGGTTCACGCACTGGGTGATCAGACCGGCGTAGTCGACGTCGACCCAGCCCATGCCGTGCGGTTCCGCCGTGCGGCCGATGGTGACGAACGGCAGCCGGCTGTGTTGCAGTCGGGCCACTCGGTCGTCCTCGAGTCGGATCTCCATCAGGATCACGCCGTCGACCCGGCGTCCGCTGACGATCCGCTCGAAGGACCGGTCATGGTCACCGCCGGACGGCGACAGCAGCACGTCAAGATCCGCCCGGGCGGCCGCCTCCACGACGCTGGCGACGAATCCCAACTGCATGTCGGTCAACCGCTGGCTCGCCGGGGGGATCACCAGGCCGAGGGTGTGGGTCCGCCCCTCCCGCAGTGCGCGTGCGTTGGCGTTGGGGCGGTAGTCCAGCTCGTCGATGACGGCCTGGATCCGGCGCCGGGTCGACTCCGACACCGGACGTTTGCCGCTGAGTACGTACGAAACGGTGCTTCGGGACACGCCCGCCCGCCGAGCGATCTCCCCGATGTTCATCGCACCCCCGTGGTCGAATCGGTTCTCCGCCAGCCTAGAAGCCGGGCCGAAGTGGCGTCAACGGGGTCCGGGTGCGCGTCGGGTCCGAAGCCCTCCGCCGGTCCGGCCCGACGTGAGCCGCCCTGACCAGTGCGAACACTGGTCAGGGCATGCTCCCGGTCCGGCCCGTCCGGGTGCTCGTCGCGCCGGCCCTGGCGGGCTCAGCCGCAGGTGGCGCCGTTCAGGGTGAACTGCGTCGGCGTGCTGTTGGTGCCGCTGTAGGTGCCCTGGAAGCCGAAGGTGACGCTCTGGTTGGGGCCGACCGCGGCGTTGTAGCTGACGTTGCGGGCGGTCGCCTGGTTGCCGCTCTGGCTGAGGGTCGCGTTCCAGGCGTTGGTGACCTGCTGGTTACCCGGCCAGGTCCACTGCAACGTCCAGCCGTTGATCGCGGCACTGCCGGTGTTGGTGATCGTCACGCTGGCGGTGAAGCCGCCGGTCCAGCTGTTCGCCGAGTACCCGACCCGGCAGGCCCCCGAGCTGGGCGGAGGTGTGGTCGTCGGCGGCACGGTGGGCGGGGGTGTGG
>NZ_JADPUN010000185.1 GCF_015690345.1 Plantactinospora alkalitolerans
CACCTGAACTGTGGCCCGGGATCGGGCCTGCGGGTAACGCGCCTGAAACACCGTGCCCGGACGATTCGACTATGAGATCACGGCGGGTGGTGGTGGGTTGCGAGTTCGTCTATGTCGCGGCGATCGATACTCCGGCCGTTCTACAGGTCGAGCCGCGGAACGCGGCACCGGTCACCCTGGAGAGCCGCGGCTGGACCAAGGAGCCGGGGCTGCGGATCCGGAGCTACACCGACATCTACGGCAACCCCTGCGCGCGACTCGTCCTGCCCGCCGGCCGCTCGACGTTGCGCTATGACGCCTCGGTGCTGGTCCCGGACGCGACCGAGGCGGCCGACGAAGACGCTCCGGAGCTGATGCCCGAGGAGCTTCCCGACCACGTACTCATCTACACCCTGCCCAGCCGATACTGCCTGCCCGACATGCTCGGCGACGAGTCGTGGTCCCGCTTCGGCGCCATGCCGACGGGCTACTCCCGGGTGCAGGCGATCTGCGACTACGTCAACAGCCACCTGACCTTCCAGTACGGCAGCAGCAGCCCGCAGTCGACGGCGGTCGACGTCAACGCCTCCGGCTTCGGGGTCTGCCGCGACTTCACCCACCTGGCCATCTCCTTCTGCCGGGCGCTGAACATCCCGGCGCGGTACGTCTTCGGCTACCTGCCGGACATGGACGTGCCGCCGGACCCGGCGCCGATGGACTTCGCCGCCTGGATGGAGGTCTGGCTCGGCGACCGGTGGTGGACCTTCGACCCGCGCAACAACCGCCGCCGTAAGGGCCGGGTCCTCATCGGCCAGGGTCGCGACGCCTCCGACGTGGCGATGGTGACCACGTTCGGGGCGCCACTGCTGGAGTCGATGACGGTGTACGCGGAGGAGTCGACCTGACCGGTCCGTCAGCGCCGGGGTCAGCGCCGGGAGTCAGCGTCGGGGGTCCACGTGGATCTTGGGTGCGTCGCCCCATTCCGGTCGGCGGCCGCCGGCGAGCACGGCGGCGGCCTCGTCGAGTCCGACGGTGGCGGCGACGAGCGGGCGCGGGTCGACCGCTCCGGAGGCGTACAGCTCCACCGTCCGGGGGAAGGCGCCCGAGGCACTGAGCACCCCCACCGCGGTGACGTCCTTGAGTACGAGGGTGCGGGTGTCGAGCGGGCTCGGTCGACCCGCGAGCCCGACGTACACCACCCGGCGTCCCGGCTCGACGAGGTCCGCGGCGAGCGCGGGCAGCGCGGCGGCGTTGGAGGCGTCGATCACCGCATCCCAGGGCAGTTCCGGCAGCGTCTCGCTGGTCCACACGTCACCGAAGCCGATCGACCCGGCAACACCCGGCACGGCGCCGCCGCGCCCGAGCAGGTGGACCTCGACACCGTGCGCGGCGGCGATCTGGGCGGCGAGCAGGCCGATGGTGCCCGGGCCGAGCACCAGGAGCCGCTGACCGGAGCGCAGCTCCGCCCCCTGCACGGCGCGCAGGGCGTTCCCGCCGGGCTCGACGAGGGCACCGAGCGCCGCGTCCACCGCGTCGGGCAGGACGTGCAGGGCCGTCACGGGTACGGGAACCTGTTCCGCGAGGGCTCCCGGCCAGCCGTTGCGGATGCCGATCTCGTACCGGTCGGCGCAGACGTGCTGGCGACCGCTGAGGCACCGCTGGCAGTGTCCACAACCGAGCATGGTGTCACCGGTGACCCGACGGCCTCGCCACGCCGGGTCGACACCGTCGCCGACGGAGGAGACCGTTCCGCACCACTCGTGCCCGATCCGCATCGGGTAGCGCGCCTGCCCGGTGTGCAGGTACGACATCTCCCCGGTGAAGAACTCGACGTCGGTGCCGCAGACACCGGCCCGTTCGACGTCGACGACGACCCCGCCGGGACGGGCCTCGGGTGCCGGCACGTCCTGGACCTCGGCCCTACCGGGGCCGGTGAGAACGAAGGCGCGCATCAGCGCGCTCCG
Organism: Plantactinospora alkalitolerans; assembly: GCF_015690345.1. Classification (GTDB taxonomy): domain Bacteria; phylum Actinomycetota; class Actinomycetes; order Mycobacteriales; family Micromonosporaceae; genus Plantactinospora; species Plantactinospora alkalitolerans. The sequence continues at coordinate 1,944 of NZ_JADPUN010000185.1, forward strand.
TGACGCGGGAAGGTGAGCCGGCGGAGTCCGTCGCCGGGCAGGTGGCGGCACCGGGACGTCCGGTGGGCGAAGCCGATCCGGAACAGCGACGCTACTCCGGTACGGTACCGACATCCCAGAAGCAGGACCAGCGTTGCCACGATCGGAATCCGATGCCTCAGACCCGTAGCAGCCAGTGGTACTCCGGTCAGGACCGCAACGCGTACATCCACCGCGCATGGATGCGTCGCGGCCTGCCGAACTCGGCGTTCGAGGGGCGCCCGCAGATCGCCATCGCGAACACCGCCTCGGACCTGACGCCGTGCAACAGCCACCTGGACGAGGTCGCCGAGCACGTCAAGCGGGGTGTCTGGGAGGCCGGCGGGGTCCCGCTGAACCTGCCGGTGGTCTCGCTCGGCGAGGCGCAGGTGCGGCCGACCGCGATGCTGTGGCGCAACATGGCCGCGATGGCGACCGAGGAGATGCTGCGGGCCAACCCGATCGACGGCGTGGTGCTGCTCGGCGGCTGCGACAAGACCATCCCCGCCCTGCTGATGGCGGCCGCGTCGGTCGACCTGCCCGCCGTGCTCGTTCCCGGTGGGCCGATGCTCACCGGCACCTTCCGTGGTACGCCACTGGGCTGCGGCACCGACGTGTGGCGGCTGAGCGAGGAGGTCCGCGCCGGTACGCTCAGCGAGGCGGCGTTCCTCGAGTCGGAGTCGTCGATGATCCGCAGCCGGGGGCACTGCAACACCATGGGCACCGCGTCCACGATGGCGCTGCTCGCCGAGGCGCTCGGCGCCGTACTCCCCGGAACCGCCGGGGTCCCGGCCCCGGACAGCCGGCTGCTGGCCCGCTCGCATCAGACCGGCCGGCTGATCGTCGAGATGATCTCCGCCGACCGCCGGCCGAGTCGGGTGCTCCACGCGGGCTCGTTCCACAACGCGATCGTCGCGCTCGCCGCGATCGGCGGCTCCACCAACGCGGTGGTCCACCTGCTCGCCATCGCCGGCCGGCTCGGGATACCCCTCACCCTGGCCGACTTCGACCGGATCGGCGCCGACGTGCCGCTGCTGGTGAACCTGCAACCGGCCGGAAAGTACCTGATGGAGGACCTGCACCGGGCCGGTGGGCTCGCCGCCGTCCTGCGCGAGGTGGTCGACCTGCTCGACCCGGACGCGATCGACGTCACCGGCCGACCGTTCGTCGAGTCCCTCGCCGACGCGCGGATCTGGGACCCGGACGTCATCCGGACCCGCGACGCCCCGATCCGACCGGACGCCGGGATCGCCGTGCTGTACGGCAACCTCGCCCCGAGTGGCGCCATCATCAAGCCGGCGGCCGCCAGTGCACACCTGCTGCGGCACCGTGGCCGTGCGGTGGTCTTCGACTCCGTCGAGGACCTGCACGCGCGGATCGACTCACCCGGCCTCGACGTGGACGCCGACTCCGTACTCGTGCTGCGCGGCTGCGGCCCGCGTGGTTACCCCGGCATGCCCGAGGTCGCGAACATGCCGCTGCCGACCAGACTGCTGCGGCAGGGGGTCCGGGACATGGTCCGGATCTGCGACGGCCGGATGAGCGGCACCGCGTACGGCACCGTCGTGCTGCACGTGTCGCCCGAGGCGGCGGCCGGCGGCCCGCTCGCCCGGCTGCGTACCGGCGACCGGGTCACCCTCGACGTGGTGAACCGGCAGGTGTCGGTGGACGTACCGCAGCAGGAGTTCGACAGGCGACCGCCGTCGGCGGCCCTCGCGGGCGCGCTCGCCCGGCCCGGCCGGGGCTGGGAGAAGCTCTACGTCGACACCGTGCTCGGCGCCGAGGTCGGTGCGGATCTCGACTTCCTCGTCGGTTCCAGCGGCGACCGGGTCTCGCGCGAGTCCCACTGATCCGGCGCCGGACAGCGAGGACCGGCGGCGGACCGGAACGTCGGTCAGCCGATCGCGTCGAACAGGACCGGCCAGGGGCGGGGCGCGGCCCCGGACGGCGGCACCGGAAGCCCGGGTTCGGCCTCGGCGAGGACCTCGGCGGCGAGCTGGCCGAACATCGGCGCGGCGGGATGCGGGGCATGCCTCGGCCAGGCCGGCGAGGTGCGTTTCACCAGCGGGGTACCGGTGATCGGCCGCCAGGCGATCCGGGGCTCCCGGCGGGCGAGCGCCTCCGGCTCGACCGCGACGCCGCCACCGGCCAGCACGAGGCCGAGGAGGAACTCCGGGTTCCGCGCCGGACGTACCCGGGCCGGTACGAAGCGGTGCCGCCGGCACACGTCGAGCAGGTACCCGTGCCAGCCGGGCGCCGTGGCGGCCGGTGCGGTGATCAGGTCGAGCCCGGCCAGCGCCGCCAGTTCGACCTGCCGGTTCCGGGCCAGCGGCGAGGTCCGGGGCAGCAACACCCCCAGGGGCACGTCGACCGTGGCGCCGAGATGCAGCCCGTCGGCGTCGACCGGATGGTGGATCAGGCCCACGTCGAGCTGCCGATCGGTCAGCATCCGGCTCTGCTCGCCGCTGGTCAGCTCGTGCAGTTCCACGTCCAGGCCGGGCGCCCGGGCGGCGAGCCGTTCCAGCAGCTCACGCAGGACAACCGCCGACGTTTCCGGCGGCACCCCGGCGCGGAGCACGCCCAGCGTGCCGTCCCGGACCTGCCGCATGAGGTTGCGCAGCCGTTGCTGGCCGGCGAGCAGCTCCTCGGCCTCGCCGAGCAGCAACTGACCGGCGGTGGTCAGCCGTACCTGCCGCTGGGAGCGGTCGAACAGTTCTGTCTCCAGCTCCCGTTCCAACCGCTGGATCGACTGGCTCAGCGGCGGCTGCGCCATCCCGAGCAGTTCGGCGGCCCGCCCGAAGTGCAGTTCGTGGGCGACCACCACGAAGTTCCGCAGGTGTCGGAGCAGGTCCACGACGCGATCGTATGCCAGGGGCGCGTACCGGCCGGTGCACCGGCCGGTCCCGTGCCGACCGTCACCAACCGCAGGTGGGTGGTCGGCGGGCCGGATACCGTGCCGGGATGGCAGTGGAGGAGTTGATCGAGGGCGTCTTCGCCCGGGCCGGGGTGACCGCCAGCCTGCACGTCGTCGACATCGACATCGACAGCGGCGTCGTCGACACCGGCACCGGCGTCGTCGACCGGGAGGTTGCGGTCCGGGCGGACGAGCAGGTGGTGATCGCCTCGATCTTCAAGATCCTGCTGGTTCTGGAGTTCGCCCGGCAGGTCGCCGCCGGCCAACTCGATCCGGGGGAGCGCGTCCTGATCCGGGCCGCCGACCGCCTCGGCGGCTGGGGACTGGCGGGCTGCGCCGACGACGCCGAGGTGTCGTTGCGGGATCTGGCGTACTTCGCCATGTCGGTCAGCGACAACACCGCCGCCGACCTGCTGCTGCGCCGGGTGGGTGCGGACGTGTTGCCGATGCTCGCCGCCGAGCTGGGGCTGTCCCGGACCCGGATCCTCGGCGGGCCCCGGCAACTGGTCGAGACGATGCTCGCCGACGTCGGAGCCCGGACCGAGGCGGAGTTCGCCCGGATCTTCCCGACCATGTCGGCGGAGCGGATCCGGGCGATGCGGGTCTTCGACCCGGCCCACACGACGTCGAGCACGGCTCGGGAGATGACCCGGCTGCTCGGCCTCGTCTGGCGGAACGAGGCGGGCCCCGGCGCGGCCTGCGGGATGGTCCGGGAGTGGATGTCCCGGCAGCTCTCCTGGACCCGGCTCGCCTCCGGCTTTCCGCCCGGTGTCCGGGTCGCGGCCAAGACCGGCACGCTACCCGGGCTGCACCTGGAGGCCGGGGTCGCCGAGTATCCCGATGGCGGCCGGTACGCGATCGCGGTGTTCGCGCGCAGCGATCGGCTCGCCGTTCGCCGGATCGACGTGGACCTGGCCATGGGCGAGGCCGCCCGGGTCGCGGTGGAGGCCCTGCGCGCGGCTTAGTCGTTCTCCCGCCGGGCGTTGCCGGTGCTCGTTCGAGAGGAACTGCAATCCCGGGCGGCCCAGTTCGACGGCCATGACGCTGGACAATGTAGGCCGATCGGCCTACCCTCAGACCATGCGGCCTGAGAGTAGTCCGAGCGGACGGAAACGAAACCCGATCATCGAGGAGGCCCGGCGGCGGCAGATCGTCGACGCCGCGATCGAGACGGTCGCCGAGGTGGGATACGCGCAGGCATCACTGGCCCGCATCGCGCAACGCGCCCAGACCAGCAAGAGCGTCGTCTCCTACCACTTCGCAGGCAAGGACGAGCTGCTGGAACAGGTGGTCACGCAGATCTACGCCGACTCCTGGGCGTTCATCGAACCCCGGCTGGCCGCCCAGTCGAGCGCGGCCGGCAAGCTGGCCGCGTACATCGAATCGAACATCGCGTACATGCACGCGCGCCGGGCACACCTGCTGGCGGTGGTGGCCGTCGTCGGCAACCACCGCAGCGCCGACGGCCGGCTGCGATTCGAGCCCAGCGCCGACGAGTCGGTGCTGACGCTCCTCGGCGAGATCCTGCGCACCGGGCAACGCGACGGGGAGTTCCGGGACTTCGACCCTCGGCTCGTCGCGGTGACCGTCAGTCAGGCGATCATCGGCGTGCTCGGCGCTTGGGTGGCGGACCCGACGGTCGACCCGACCTCGTACGCCGCCGAACTGGTCACCCTGTTCGACCGGGCCACCCGAAGCCAGGGGGACTGACATGAGCCTGACCTACCGAGGCGTCAACTACGACACCGGCACCAACTACGGAGCCGGCGGCGCGCTGTCCCGCGACCTGTGGCGACCGGAACTGGTCCGGCGGGAGATCCAGGCCATCCGGAACGAGTTGCACTGCGACTCCGTCGGCATCTTCGGCACCGACCTCGACCGGCTCGTACAGGCGGCGACGATCGGGCTGGAACACGGCCTGCACGTGTGGCTGCAACCCCGGCTGGTCGACGCGGACCCGCAGCGGATGCTCGACCACCTCGCCGAGGCGGCCGGCGCCGCCGAGGATCTGAGGCGGCAGTACTGCACGGTGACGCTCAACGTCGGCTGCGAGCTGACCATATTTTCCGCCGGCATCATCCCCGGCGCCACCTACCGCGAGCGTGGGGCCCGACTGGCCTCACCCCGGACCTGGCCGCTGCTGCCCTGGTACAACCGCAGGCTCAACTCGCTGCTGGCCCGAGCCGCCACGGTCGCCAGGTCCTCCTTCCACGGCCGGCTCACCTACGGCGCGGGTCTCTGGGAACAGGTCGACTGGCGTCCGTTCGACATCGTCGGCCTGGACTACTACCGGGTCCGGTTCAACCGGCGGCGGTACGCGGCGAACCTGCGCAGGCACCTCCGGCACGGCAAACCGGTGGTCGTCGTGGAGTTCGGCTGCGCCAGCTTCGCCGACGCGGTCGAGAAGGGGCCCGCCGCACACGAGATCATCGACTGGAGCGGCGACGTCCCCGAGATCAGCGGCGGTCACCAGCGGAACGAAGAGGTCCAGGCGGAGCAGCTCGGGGAGCTGATCGACATCTACGAGGCGGCGGGCGTCGACGGCGCGTTCGTCTTCGAATTCATCGAGCCGAGCCACCCCCACTCCGACGATCCCCGCCGGGACCTGGACATGGCCGGCTACGGCATCGTCAAGGTTCTTCCCGGCCAGGAGCCGGAGACGTACCGCTGGGAGCCGAAGGCCGCGTTCCACACCGTCGCCCAGCGCTACGCGGCCGGCGACTGACCGGGCCGGCAGGTCGGGTGCTCATTCGCCGGACCGGGGCACGGCCGCCGTGGCGGGCGGTTTCAGGCGGCCGTCAGCCCGCCTCGACACCCAGATGCGTACGGTGATGCCGGGGAGCGTCGATCTCGTCGAGCAGGACGATGGCGAAGTCCGGGTAGGTGATCCGGCTGGCCGCGTCGGCCGGAACCGTGCGGTACCGGCCGGTGCGCGGGCCGCCGTGGTCGAAGTCGCCGGCCGGGCTGACGATCAGCCAGTCCAGTCCGGTGGTCGCGCTGCTGAGCACCGCCGCCCCGGCCGCGTGCCCGAGGAAGAACGAGCGGTACTCCTGCGGGTAACCGGGCGTGTCCATCAGAGCCACCCCGGAGGGGTCCGCCAGCAGCGAGGCCAGGCCGACCACGACCAGCCGGTCCACGCCGGCCTTCGGCAACCCGTCGACCAGGGCACGGGCGGCGCCGGTGAAGAACGCGCCGGGTTCCGCGCCGGCATCGTAGACGGCGCTGATCGCGGCATCGTGGCCGTCGGCGAGCCGGGCGACACCAGCCGGATCCGTGACGTCGCCGGCTTCGACGTGTACGCCGTCGGCGGACACCAGTTCGGGGTGACGGGCCGGATCACGCACGACGGCGGTGACCCGATGGCCCCGCCGACGCGCCTCCGCCACGGCCGTACGCCCGGCCCTGCCACCCGCACCGAAGACCACGATCCTGCTCATCCGACCACCTCGCCGTCCGGGCCGGGCCCGATCGCCCGGCGTTGTCCGAGACGGTAGCCAGGCGGATGGTTACCGATCGGATACCAGTTACGGTTGGGGACGTGCGTACGTCCCTTGATCCGGAGATGTTCGACCCGGTCTGCCCGTCGGACCTGACGCCGATCCGATTCGGCGACAAATGGGCGGGGATGCTTCTCCGCTGCCTGGAGCACGGCCCCCGGCGGTTCTCCGAACTCCGCGTTCCGCTGCGCGGCATCTCAGCCAAGGCGCTCACCAAGTCGCTGCGGAGCCTCGAACGCGACGGCCTGGTCACCCGCCGGGCGCACGCCGAACCGACCCGTCGGGTCGAGTACGAGCTGACCGCCCTCGGCCGCAGCCTGCTCCAGCCGATTGCCGCAGCGTGCGCGTGGGCTCGGGAGCACTGGGACGAGCTTCTCGACGCCCGCGAGGCGTCCTCGCTCCCCACCCGCCCGGTCCAGCCGGTCCGAGGGTAGACCTGGCCGCAGGGCGGACGCGGGTCGGATTCGACCCGGTCAGGCCGGCGTCGGGAAGCCGTACCGGGAGGCGTGCTCCGGATCGTTCGGGTCGATCTGCCGGATCCCCTCGTCGGCCAGCCTCTTGTTGATCTCGTCGAGCTGGTCGCGGACCAGCGCCGCCTCCTCCTCGGTGACCCGGCCCCGGTGTGGCTTGCCGGCGTGCTCGAGCGTGCCGTAGTCGGGGCGGTCGGCCTTCCGGTTCGCCTTCGGCGGCCGGATCCGCTCGGCGGTCCGCAGCAACTGCGCCATCGGTACGTCGGTGGCCAGCGCGTCGAACTCGCTGGCGGTGAGCACGATCCGGCGCGGCTGGTCGCCGTCCTGCCCGTCGTAGATCTCCACGACGGCGACGTCCAGCGCCGCGTCGTCGATGCTCTCGACCTCGACCGGTTCGGCCTCCAACTGCACCGGCCCGGCGACCAGGTCGGGGTGTTCCAGGACGACGATGCGGACCACCTGGTCGGCGGTCGGGAGGACCTTGCCAGTGAAGTCGGAGACGTGAACGGTCCTCTTACCCATGCCTGAGCTCTCCTGTCCGGGCGGTACGGCCAGAGCCAGAAATTACCGGACAGGTGTGCGAACCGACCGGCTGGGGTCGGGTCTGTCCGGTTTCCTGGGATGCTGCCGGGCTCGGGCCCTTCGGGCCGCCGGAGCTACGACTGGCGGTCCGCGAAGAGGACCGCCCCCGGCCGGCTCTCGTCCAGGTCGAGCGCCAGGTACCCGACGTTCAAGAGCAAGAAGAAGTCGCGCCGGTCGGCCCGGCCAACCCTGGCCGGTGGTCGGCTACGTCGCCAGGTCCGAACCCGGCGAAATGGTCGTACGCGTCGACCCGTGGAAGGCTCAGCGGGTCCGATTCCCCGCGTCGCCCGAGACGAGCAGCGCGATTCCGCTCACCGCGGCGACCAGGAAGGCGACCCCCGCGATCGGCACGGCGACGAACAGCGTCAGGCGCCACGTCAGGCTCGTCGACGCCAACGCGCCGAACAGCGGCCCCACCACCAGCGCCACGACGGTCCCCGCGGCGGTGATCGCCCACGCCGTCCGGGCCCGCCCGGCCGGCTGCTGCCGGACCAGGGCCGCCGTCACACCCCAGGCCAGGCCGGCGCCGAGGCCGGTGAGTGCCCGCGCGAACATCAGCAGGGCGCTGCCGGGGCTGAACGTCGTCAGCAGCGCCCCGAGGACCAGCAGGCCGATTCCGGGGAGCACGAGGGCGGTCGGCCAGCGCCCGCCGACCAGGAGCCCGACGGCCGCCGTCGCCAGCGCCGGCAGCAGGTAGGCGACGAAGACCCAGACCACCGCCAGGGCGGGCAGGTCCAGGTCCGTCCGCATCGCCGTCCACTGCGGACCGAGGGTGACGGTGAGCAGGGACGCACCCACCCACGCGGCGAGCGCGGGTCCTGCCAGGACCCAGACCGGAAACACGATGGTGCGCGATCCGTACCCGGCATCCGCGTTCCCGGAGCCAGAAACTGGTGCAGTCACCGTGCCAGTTTACGTACGGCCGGTCGGGCCGCGCCCGGCCCGTCGGCCGGCAACACGGCGGCTCCGGGCGGGTTATACTTTCCGCACGCCCCACGGGGCGCGGCTCGGGCCGAGAGGCGCTGCGACGGATCCTATTCCGCCACGCTCGGTCTGTGGCCAGACGTAAGGGCGCCTCCGAGCAGGAGGTGCCCTTCTTGGCATCTTCTGCCGCGCTGCGGACGACAGCCGCCGCGGCGCCGTACCGGTCGGACCCCGTCCGACCGACCTCCAGGCAGTGCGGAGTACGGAAGAGGAATCCATGAACGCACGACTGCAAGAGATCAATGGTGTCGACTTCGCGGTGGCGGATCTGTCGCTCGCCACGGCGGGACGGCACCAGATGCGCCTGGCCGAACACGAGATGCCCGGTCTGATGGCGATCCGGCGCGAGTTCGCGCAGTCCCAGCCGCTGCGCGGGGCGCGCGTCGCGGGCTCGCTGCACATGACCGTCCAGACCGCCGTGCTCATCGAGACCCTGGTCGCGCTCGGTGCACAGGTTCGCTGGGTGTCCTGCAACATCTTCTCCACCCAGGACGAGGCCGCCGCCGCGGTCGTCGTCGGCCCGGACGGCACGGTCGACCAGCCCAGCGGTACGCCGGTGTTCGCCTGGAAGGGCGAGACCCTGGCGGAGTACTGGTGGTGCACCATGCAGCTCTTCGACTTCGGCGGCGGGCAGGGCCCGAACATGATCGTCGACGACGGCGGTGACGCCACCCTCCTCGTACACAAGGGTTTCGAGTACGAGAACAGCGGCGCCGTGCCGCTTCCGGACGAGGATGACCACGTCGAGTACAGGCTCATCCTGCAGACGCTGACGGCGAGCCTGGCCGCCGACGACCAGCGCTTCACCCGGATCGTCGGCCAGATGCGCGGCGTCACCGAGGAGACCACCAGCGGCGTCGACCGGCTCTACCGGCTGGCCCGCAGCGGGCAACTGCTGTTCCCGGCCATCAACGTCAACGACTCGGTGACCAAGTCGAAGTTCGACAACAAGTACGGCATCCGGCACTCGCTCGTGGACGGCCTCAACCGGGCCACCGATGTGATGCTCGGTGGCAAACTCGCCGTCGTCTGCGGCTACGGCGACGTGGGCAAGGGCGCCGCCGAGTCGCTGCGCGGCCAGGGCGCCCGCGTCGTGGTCACCGAGATCGACCCGATCTGCGCCCTACAGGCGGCGATGGAGGGTCTCCAGGTCGTCGAACTGGACGACGTGGTGGCCTCCGGGGACATCTTCGTCACCACCACCGGTGGCACCGACGTCATCATGGCCGAGCACATGGCCAAGATGAAGCACAACGCGATCGTCGGCAACATCGGCCACTTCGATCTCGAGGTCGACATGGCGGGTCTGGCGGAGATTCCGGGCATCGAGCGGGTGCAGGTCAAGCCCCAGGTGCACGAGTGGCGTTTCCCGGACGGGCACTCGATCATCGTTCTGTCCGAGGGGCGGTTGCTGAACCTCGGCAACGCCACCGGCCACCCGAGCTTCGTCATGTCCAACTCGTTCACCAACCAGGCGATGGCGCAGATCGAGCTGTTCACCAAGCCCGGCCAGTACGCCAAGGACGTCTACGTACTGCCGAAGCATCTGGACGAGAAGGTGGCCCGGCTGCACCTGGACGCGCTCGGGGCACGTCTCACCACCCTGACCAAGAAGCAGGCCGAATACCTGGGCGTCGACGTCGAAGGCCCGTACAAGGCGGACCACTACCGCTACTGAGCCCATCCGAACCCGCCCCGGGGGCCGTTCCGGCGGCTCCCGGGCCGGGCCGAACGGTTTCAGTTGCCCCACTCGGCGCGAAGCACCTGCCAGGCGGCGGTAACCTGCTCGGCGAGGTCCCGCGCCGTGCGGTCCTGCCCGACAGCCAGCCGCTGCACCCGGTGCAGGCCCCACTCGTCCGGAACCTGGCCCCGCGCGTAGCCGGCCACCATGGCCTCCTCCTCGGGGACGGCGTACCGCGCGAATTCATCGGCGAGTTTGGCCAGGCCGAGCAGCGGACCGCGGAGTTGCTCCACCCCTCGGGCGGCCAACCGTTCGGCGTTCATCCGGAAGGTGTCGACGTCGAGGGCCGCGAGCCCGCGAGCCGTGAACGGGCCGTTGTTGCGCACCTGGTACGCGAGCACCTCGCCGTTCTCGAGCAGCGTACGAATCTGCTGGTACTCCGCGCGCCACATCTCCCGCCGCGCGATCCTCGTCTCGTGTGCCTGGCGCTCGGCACGACGTGCCTCCTGCTGCTCGCGCTCGGCGGCCCGGTCGCGGAGCTGGATCACCCGCTGTCGCCAGGCGACCATCACGGCGACCACGATGCCGAGTACGCCGACAAGGCCCGGAACGATCGTCGGCCAGTCCTCGACACCGATCCCGCCTCCGGCAAGGAACTCCTGGAGGTGGGGGGCGCGCTCCGCGAACCCTCCGGCGTACATCATGAGCTTCCTCCCGCAGGAACGATCACGCGATGGCGGGTGCCAGGCGGCGGACCGTGGCGGCACGCCCTCGCTGGTGCAACGCCTCCAGGGCACGGATGTCGGCCAGATCCTTCGGGCGCCCCAGTGCGCGTTTGTAGGCGAGGACGTGCTCCAGCCGGACGAACCGCAGGCCCTCGATCACGTCCGCACCGTCGATGAGCTCGTCGGTGTCGAGCAGCGGTGCGATCCATCGGGCGTACACCTCGATCCGGCCGCCCCAGAAGTGCATCGCCCGGTCTCCACTGACGGGTCCCACCCTCGGCTCGCCGATGGCGCAGGCGCGCTTCCATGCCGCCCCCCTGGCCACGACGTCCAGGTCACCGATGTCCCGGCGCAGGCCCCGGGCGAGCATCGGTCCACTCCCGAAGATCGCAAAGTCGCGGTGGTCGAGCCCGAGCGAGACCAGACGTCGCAGCAGCGGGTGTCCGACCAGGTCGGCCACGGCTGGGGCAGTGTGCACAGCGACTCCTCATGATGTTCCGGCGTCCGGTCGATCGTCGGGGCGCGGTACCCGCTCACCGAGACTCGTCGTTCTCGCGCTCGCGATGTCCTGAAGAACCAGCCGGTCGACGATGGTGATGGCCTGGCGCCCCGTGTGTACGGCGTTGCCGCGTTTCATGGCCCGGATCACCTGCTTCGCCGAGTCGAGCGAGACTCCGGCGATGTCCGCCAGATCCTGCTGGCTGAACCGCAGCAACGTCCCGGACTCGGTGACAACCCCGAGCCCTCGGGCGTCGAGTTCGAGGATGGCCTTGGCGAGCTTCCGCTCGGCGCCCAGCAGCGACTCGACGCTCTTCTGCGTGGCCTCGGCGAGCCGCTCCTCGGTGGCGTACAGCTGAGCCAGGACGGCCCGTGGATGCTCGAGCAGGAAGGTCTTCCAGCTGTCCGCCGACAGGAACAGGGCTTCGACGTCGCTCAACGCGAACACGCTGGCCGAGCGCGGTTTCATCCGGATGGACGCCATCTCGCCCACCATCTCGCCGGGGCGCCTGATTCCGACGATGCGTCGCGGAGCCCCGGAGACGACCTTGACATGGCCCGTCCGGATCAGGAGCACGAAGTCGGTCGCCTCGCCCTCGCCGACCAGGATGCTGCCAACCGGATAGTGGATGACGGTCCCGATCTTTTCGAGAGAGGACCACTCCTCGTCAGTGTGGAGCGTTCCCGCGCTATCTAGGTTGACATATGCCACGGCCTAAGGTTAGCAATACACTTTGGAGTCGGCAATCCATGCCCCTAGATCAGTTCGACGAAGGTGGTCCAGGGGAAGAGCAAGCAGACCACCGACATCCTGAGGTACCAGCCGAACGATGCCGTGGCCGACGGAGGAGACCGTCGGCCACGGCATTCTGTCGTCGCGGGCGGCCCTCCGGCCGACCTCAGTCCTTCGCCGGGCCGACGGTGTCAGGCACGGTCGACCAGGAAGATGCGGCTGTTGTCGTCCGGTCCGAGATCGCGGTAGTGCTGGCCGCGCTGTCCGGCGGACCAGACGTCGACCAGCCACCGAGACACCGGGCTGTCGGCACCGTCCTTCGTGGCCGGTGACTGGATGCCCAACCGGTACCCCCGGGACTGGCCCGGCGCCAGGTAGCCCTTCTCGCACTTCGCCCCGGCCGGGTTGCCGGCCCGCGTCGACCGGAGACGGGAACAGCCCGACCAGTCTCCGCCGTCCGCCGCCATGCTCTCCGGTACCTCGACGGTGAAGGTCAGACCCCAAACCGGTTCCGGTCCGCTGTTCCGGATGGTCACCACCAACTCGCCGTGCCGGACGCCGTCGACCGGCCGGTTGAGCCGTAGGCCGTTGGTCTGCGCCACCAGGTCGGTGATGTCCTCGGCGGGGTCGTACGACGCCGGCGGCTTCGGTGTCCCCGTCGGGCGGCCCGGAGCCGTCCGACCCGGAACGGTTGCCGACCCGCTGCCGTCCTCGCCGGGCGGCGCGCTCGACTCCCCGGCCGTCGGCTCCGCCGTGTTCGGGCTGCTGGTTCCGGAATCGGCGGACGGCACCACCGTCGGTACCCCGGTCGTCGCCGGTGCGCCGGTCGGTGCCGCATCGGCACCGCAGCCGGCCAGTCCCATGGCCATCGCGCCGGCCAGGGCAACCACCATGGCTGCCATCCGGGTACGTCGATCGGATCCGAACCCGATGCTGTGCATCGCTCCCCCTTGATTAGGTGTCGGGCTCCGTCGTTCGCCCGTCGTGGCATACACCTCCATCCCTCCGCCTCGGTTGCGCCGGCAGGGCGGGATCTGACGTTGTGTCGGGGAGCCGACTGAGATCATCGAGTCGGACGCCCCACGCCATGGAACCGTCCCGAAGGGTCCTGACCGCCCAGAGCGTGGCCGCGTAGGCTCACCCTCGTGAACCAGCCCTGGACGCCGACCGACACCGGTGTGCTCGAACTGCCCTCGGGCCGGCTGGTCCGGGGTCGTGGCCTGCGTCGACCGCTTCCGCCCGGGCCGACCCCGACGTTCGCGGTGTACCTGCTCGGACGGAGACCTCCGGAGACGCCCTGGGAGAGCAGGTGGCTACGCTGGCCCGACTTCCGGCTGCCCAGTGACCGGGCTCAGGCCAGGACGATCCTCTGGGAGGCCTGGCAGCGGGCGGCGGACGACCGGGTCGAGGTCGCCTGCGGCGGTGGCCGGGGACGGACCGGTACCGCCCTGGCGTGTCTCGCCGTCCTGGACGGAGTTCCCGCCGACCAGGCGGTGGCGTTCGTACGTCGGCACTACGCCGCCGGGGCCGTCGAGACGCCGTGGCAGCACCGGTACGTGGCCCGGTTCGCCGGTCCGGACGACCCAGCGGCAGATCCGGCCTAGCGTCGGCCCGGTGCGGCTGCCGCTCACTCGAGGAACAGTGGCAGCAGGGGGAGCGAGTTGACCGCGGTGTGCAGCACGACGATGCTCCAGATATTGCGGTAGCGCGCCCACAGGTAGCCGGTGAGGAGCCCGAATCCGCCGTTCCAGACGACCATGATCGCGATCATCTCCGCCAGTGGGCCGTCGCCGATCCGGTGTACGTGCATCGCCGCGAAGAGCAGCGCGGTGGCCATGATCGCGGGCCAGCGTCCGAGCAGCGCCTCCAGCCGGGTCTGGAGCAGCATCCGGTAGAAGATCTCCTCGGCCAGGCTGGCGGTGAGGAAGGTCAACAACATGGCGGAGAGCAGGAACGCGCGGTCGAACTCGCGGTATCCGGAGAGGTCCTCGGTGCCGGCGAACGGGCTGTAGTAGAGCAGGTAGGCCCAGCCGAGAAGCGCGGGAACCGGGCCGAGCCGGCGCCAGCGGGCCGGCATCGACGCACGGTGGGTGGAGCCGCCCCGCCAGTCGGTCGGCCAGCGGCGCAGCAGCAGCCAGGCGCCTCCGAAGAAGAGCACGAGCTTGACCAGCCCGTACCAGACGCCGGGTTCGGCGGTGAGGACGATGGCGGGCAGCAGCAGGGCGATCCCGACCAGCCCGACGGCCTGCCGGGTCAGCGCGGGCCGGTGTGCGGCATCGGCCGGTGCGATCGCCGGTAGCTGTGGTGGCACGAGCCGGGTCAGCAGCAGGCCGGCGAGGGTGGCGACAACGATCGCGATCAGCGGCTTCGGTGATGCCTCGGCGTCGGCCGAGGTCCGTACGGCCGAGCCGCCGAGGCCGAGCAGGACGAACGGGGACAGGAGAAAGACGGCCAGTCCGGCCCCGGTGAAGATCCGCCATCGCATCGTTCCAGCGTCCTGGCTGCTCCGCCGGTTCTCCTCGTCCGCCGTGATGATCAACCGCTACGTCCTTCGATGGATGGCGCGGTTGTGGACCCGATGTGGCGCAAGTCCGGCGCCATCTGGCTCAGTCTTGGCTTGCATGTGGCGCCATAGTGATGCCATCATGGTGCCACGGCGGTTGCGGTAGCTCGACGCCGACCGACCCACCCCCACTTGACCATCGGACGTTCGGAGAGGAGAGGACATGGCCACACCCCGATCGGCGATCTCGGTGACCGGGCTGCGCAAGTCCTTCGGCAAGCAGGTCGTACTCGACGGAATCGACCTGGACGTGCCGGAGGGCATGGTCTTCGCGCTGCTCGGCCCGAACGGTGCCGGCAAGACGACCACGGTGCAGATCCTGTCCACGCTGCTCGACGCCGACGGCGGAAAGGTACGGGTCGCCGGACACGACCTGGCCGCCGATCCCGACTCGGTACGCGCCGCGATCGGCGTCACCGGGCAGTTCTCGGCGCTGGACAACCTGCTCACCGGCGAGGAGAACCTGCGGCTGATGGCGGACCTGTACCACCTGGGCCGGGGCGAGGGTCGGCGGCGCGTCACCGAGCTGCTGCAACGGTTCGACCTGGTCGACGCGGCCCGGAAACGCGCCGTGACCTACTCCGGCGGAATGCGGCGCCGGCTCGACCTGGCGATGACCCTGGTCGGCGATCCGCAGGTCATCTTCCTCGACGAGCCGACGACGGGACTCGACCCGCGTAGCCGGCGCACGATGTGGCAGATCGTCCGCGACCTGGTGGCGGGCGGGGTCACGGTCTTCCTCACCACCCAGTACCTGGAGGAGGCGGACCAGCTCGCCGACCGCGTCGCCGTGCTCGACCACGGCCGGTTGGTCGCCGAGGGCACCCCGGAGCAGCTCAAGCGCCAGGTTCCCGGCGGTCACGTCCGGCTGCGGTTCACCGACCCGGGCGGGCTCCGCGCGGCGGTACGGGTCCTGCGCGAATCCACCCCCGACGACGACGGGCTCGCCCTGCGGGTGCCGACCGACGGCAGCGTCCGGGACCTGCGGACGCTGCTCGGCCGACTCGACGACGCCTCGATCGAGGTCGAGGCCCTGTCGGTGCACACCCCCGATCTCGACGACGTGTTCCTCGCGCTCACCGGCCAGCCGCAGAAGGAGAAGGAGACCGTACGATGACCACCCTTGGCCACGTCGCGAGCGACTCGGCGACCATGCTGCGTCGCAACCTCCGGCACATGGTGCGCTACCCGTCCCTCACCCTGATGCTCCTCGCGATGCCGATCATCTTCCTGCTGCTGTTCGTCTACGTCCTGGGAGGGACGCTCGGGGCGGGGCTCGGCGGTGTCTCCGGCGGTCGCGCCGACTACGTCGAGTACGTCACCCCGGGCATCCTCCTGATCACCGTGGCCAGCGGTGCGGCGGGACCGGCGATATCGATCGCGATGGACATGACGGAGGGCATCGTCGCCCGGTTCCGCACGATGGCGATTGCCCGCGCCTCGGTACTGACCGGACACGTCGTCGGTAACCTGATCCAGACCATGCTCTGCCTCGCGGCCGTGCTCGCCGTCGCGGTGCTGGTCGGGTTCCGGCCCTCCGCCGGCCCGGTCGAGTGGCTCGGGGCGGCGGGTCTGCTCGGACTGCTCACCTTCGCCCTCACCTGGCTGTCGGTCGCGCTCGGCATCTCGAGCAAGAGCATCGAGACCGCCAGCAACCTGCCGATGCCGTTGACGCTGCTCCCGTTCTTCGGCAGTGGCTTCGTACCCACCGACTCCCTGCCGACCGGACTGCGCTGGTTCGCCGAGTACCAGCCCTTCACCCCGATCATCGAGACCCTGCGCGGGTTGCTGACCGGCACGCCGATCGGCAACAGCGCGGTTGTCTCGGTCGCCTGGTGCGTCGGCATCGCCCTGGTCGGATACCTCTGGTCGCTCAGGGCCTACAACCGGGCCTCCGTGCGGTGACGGCGCGGCCGTGGAAGTCCGCCTGACGGGTTCGAGCGGTCCGGACGGGTTCGAGAAGAGCAGCCGTGGCGCCGACGGCGCCACGGCTGCTCGCGACAACCGCGTCACTCCGGCCGGTTGCGGCCGAGCCCCGTGCGGGCGGCCGGCCCGGCCGTGGCGAGCGCGATGACCGGCGCCTGGTCACCCCGCCCAGACACCGGTCGAGGCCACTGTCCGGGCGTAGTCGCGGAAGTCGCGGGGCGGACGCCCGAGGGCCCGTTCCACCCCGTCGGTGAGGTGGGCGTTGCGGCCGTCCAGCACCTCGGTGAAGAGGTACGTCAGCAGCGCCACCTCGTCCGCCGGCAACTCGTACTCCGCCAGCATCCCGGCGTACTCCTCGATCGAGACCGGTCGGAACCGGATGTCCCGTCCGGTGGCGACGGCGATCTCACCGACGGCCTCGGCGAAGGTCAGCAGCCGGGGGCCGGTCACCTCGTAGAGCTGACCCGCGTGGCCGTCCTCGGTCAGCGCCGCGACCGCGACGTCCGCGATGTCGTCGGTGTCGACGAACGGTTCGCCGACGTTCCCGACCGGCACCACGACTTCGCCGCCCCGGACCGGCTCCAGCAGGTGCCCCTCGCTGAAATTCTGGTTGAACCAGCTCGCCCGGACGATCGTCCACTCCAGGCCGGACTTCATGACCACTTCCTCGGAGAGCTGCGCCTCCTCCTCTCCCCGCCCGGACAGCAGCACCAGCCGGCGTACCCCCTGCCGGGCCGCGAGGTCGGTGAAGGCCCGGATCGCGTCGGCGGCGCCCGGAACCGCCAGGTCCGGATAGAACGACAGGTACGCCGACGTCGCCCCGTCGAGCGCGGGCGCCCAGGTCCGCCGGTCCGCCCAGTCGAAGGGCGGCTCGCCGGAGCGGGAGCCGACCCGCACCGGCCGGTGTCGTGCCGTCAGTCGTTCCACCACCCGGCCGCCGGTCTTGCCGGTGCCGCCGAGGACCAGGGTCAGGGCCGTGTTCTCGTGCTCATGTTCGGTCATGACTGAATTCAAGCCGGCATACGTGCGACGTCCCATAGCCAGGAATCGCAATTCCATGTTCATGCGTCTAACCTGAGGCCGTGGACGTGCTGACCGGCCTGCTCGACGGGCCACGGGCCCGGGGGGCCTTCCTGCTCCGCTCCGTCCTCGACCCGCCCTGGTCGCTACGGATCCAGGACGAGGCGCCGCTGACCCTGGTGGTGCTGCTGCGCGGCGGCGCGGTGCTGCTGCCCGACATCGGGGAGGTCAGGCCGCTCGGCGAGGGCGACGTCGCCATCCTGCGCGGCCCGGATCCGTACACCGTGGCCGACGATCCGGCCACCCCGCCACAGGTGATCATCCATCCCGGGCAGCGGTGCACCACCGTCCGGGGGGAAGACCTGGCCCAGGCGATGGACCTGGGCGTACGCACCTGGGGCAACAGTTCGGACGGCGCCACGGTGATGCTCACCGGGACCTACCAGGTGGACGGCGAGATCGGCCGTCGCCTGCTCGGGGCGCTGCCGGGCCTGCTCGTGCTCCCCTCGGACGAGCGGCTCACTCCACTCGTCCGCCTGATCAGCGACGAGATCGTCCAGGACGTGCCCGGCCAGGAGGCGATCCTGGACCGGCTGCTCGACCTGTTGCTGGTCGCCGTCCTGCGGGCCTGGTTCGCCCGACCCGAGGCCGAGGTGCCGGCCTGGTACCGGGCCCACGCCGACCCGGTGGTCGGGCGGGCCCTGCGCATGTTGCACAACAACCCGGCCCACGCCTGGACGGTGGCCGGCCTGGCCGGCGCGACCGGTGTCTCCCGGGCGGGGCTGGCCCGGCGGTTCGCCGAGTTGGTCGGCGAACCGCCGATGAGCTACCTGACCGGCTGGCGCCTGGCTCTCGCCGCCGATCTGCTGCGAGAGCCCGGCGCCACCGTCGCCTCGGTGGCCCGGCGGGTCGGCTACGGCAGCCCTTTCGCGCTCAGCACCGCCTTCAAGCGTGAGCGCGGGATCAGTCCACACGAGCACCGGGTGGGGGCGTCCGCCGGATAGGCGGACGTCAACCGTCCTCGAACTGACCGTCGAACGGATCGCGACCGAGCAGGTCCAGGAAGGCCGCCCGCACGTCGATCTCGACCGCCTGGCCGCGTTCGACGCGTTCCCGGACCTGCTCGAACAGTGGCGTCAACCGCCGGATCTCCTCTGCGGAGACCACGGCCACCAGTGGTGCGGAGTTACGCCGGCCGACCGCGACGGCGACGAGGCTGGTGTCCGGGATGGCCGAGAAGGTGAACGGCCCCATCCGCTCCACGGTCACCGTCGGCGTTCCGTCCTCGCCGGAGCCGCCCGCCATCGCACGGATCCCGGCGATCCGTTCGAGCTGGTACTGCGCCAGTGCCCGCAACGTCGTCGACTTCTCAGGGTTGTCGCGGATGTCCCGGAGCCGTCGCTCGACGTCATCGAGGTTGGCCGAGTTGTCATCTTCGCGCGAGCCTCGCATTGCCAGAGAGTATCGATGCCGATCCGGGTCCAGTCGCACACGCGGTGCGAACGAATCTCGATTCGATGTGGGGCGGCGCGACCCGGGTCCCGGTCAGTCCGCCGGTGTCCAGTACGGATCCCGGCCGATGAAGGCGAGCAGCCTGGCCTGGGTGTCGGCATCGTCCTTCACCGGCATCCTGGGGCCGTACTGTCCGGACGACCGGATGACGTCCTCCAGCGGCTCCATCCCCGCGAGCAGCAGGGCGCAGAACTCCGGGTCGAGGTGATCGTCCTGGCCGGTCGCCCGGGCCAGGTCCCAGGTGTGCATGAACACGTCCGAGGTGTAGAACTGGTCGATCGCGCGATCGAGCGGCAGTTGACCGATGTGCCGGTTGGACAGCGTCAGTCCGGCGGTCGCCGGGTCGTCGAGCAGCGCCTGTACGGCATCGACGTGCGCCTGCCAGGCCCCGACCGGATCGTCGTCGACAGACGGTACGGCCGGCAGCCGTACGCTGGACCCGTGGGCAAGGAACGACGGCAACCATTCGACGAGGTGACGTACGACGTCGCGGGCGGTCCAGCCGGCGACCGGGGCCGGCGCGTTCCACGAGCGGGTGCCCCGGACGCGGGCGGTGAACACCCGGGCGATCTCCCGGTGCCGCTCGGCGGGCAGGTCAGAGAGTGCCATCGACGAGCATCCTGTCAAGCTTGGCGTAACCCTCGTTGACCCCGGTCTCCATGCCGCTGGCGAGCCACGCGTCGCGGCCCTCGAAGCTGTCGACAAGGGACTGCACGCGCAACCGGCAGCGCCCGTTGCCGAGGTCCTCGAACCACAGCGTCTCCAGCGCCACGTCGTCGGGTTGTCCCTCGAACGTGAACGTCTGCACGATCCGGTCGGGCCGGACCTCGTGGAAGCAGCCCCGGAACCCGTACTCCTCGCCATCGCGGCCGGCCACGTACCGCCAGCCGCCACCGGCGCGAGCGTCCCATTCGAGGATGCGCGTCTCCATGGCGTCCGGTCCGACCCACTGCGCGTACAGCGCAGGATCGGTGTGCGCCCGGAACAGTTGCTCGGGCGTACCGTCGAAGTCGCGGCTTATTCGGATGACCGGCACCTTCGGGTCGGCCTCGATCGTGGTTTCAGCGACAGTGCTCACGCCGTCGTTCCCTTCTGCTCTTCGATATCGTTCGGTGTCTCGTCGTTCATCCGCGCCAGCACCGCGTCGAGGCGGCGGTAGCGCTTCTCCGCCTGGCGCCGGTAGCGCTCGATCCACTTGTCCATCAGGTCGAAGACCTCCATTTCCAGTCGCACCGACCGGGGCTGGGGTCCCGGTGGCCGGCTCACCAGCCCCGCGTCCTCGAGCACTTTGAGGTGCTTGTAGACCGCCTGCAGCGTCATCTGGTAGGGCTCCGCGAGCTGGTTCACGGTCGCGTCGCCTGCCGAGAGTCGGGCCACCATGTCGCGGCGGGTCGGATCCGCCAGTGCCGCGAAGATCCGCGACAACCCGTCTGTCGTCATCCTCACCCCCAGCTTTCAACTCTCTGGTTGAAAGAAACGTTACGTTCGTTCGACGAGCCTGTCAACCAGAAGGTTGAAAGACTCGCCACCGCGCTGTCCTGCTCGCGAACACATCGCGAGCGGTTGATGCTATTCCGTCATAATGGAATTCCGCTATGGTGGAGCGGTGCAGAGCATCACCCCGGACCCCGGCCTCGACATGGCGGCTCTTGGCGGCCGGCTGCGTGCCGAGCGTCGCCAGCGCGGCCTCACCCTCCAGCAACTCGCCGCCGCCAGCGGGGTGAGTCGCAGCATGCTGTCCGAGGTGGAACGGGGGAGCCGTGTGCCGACCGTACTCGTCCTCGACCGGATCGCGACCGGGTTGGGCACCAGCATCGCGCGGCTGCTGCGTGCGGAGCTGCCCGCGCGAAGGGTGGTCCTGCGGCACGACGAGCAGGACGTGGCGCGGGACCCGTCCGGCTGGGAGAGGCGGGTGCTCAGCCCCGTGCTGCCGGGCGTGGAGTTCGAATTCATGCGCACGACAATCGGCGCCGGAGTGGACGCGGGCGTCTTCCTGCCGCACCGCCCCGGCTCCCGTGAGTATCTCGCCGTGGAGGCGGGTGTCCTGCGGCTCTCGCTCGACGATGAGCAGGTGGAGCTACGCCAGGGGGACAGCATCTTCTACCTGGGCGACTGTCACCACGGGTTCGCCAATCCCGGCACCGAGGCCTGCGTCTACTACCTGGCGATGGACCTTCCCGACGCCCACGACGGGCACTCGGGATGACAGCGTCGGTTCCGCCCGGATGGGCCTTCACCGCCGACGACGTACGCCAACTCGGCCACCGCACCGTGGAGATCATCGTTGCCTACCTGTCCGGCCTGCGGGAGCGTCCGGTGTTCCAGCCGTACCCGACCGACCTGGCCGGGGCGCTTGGTGCGGAGCGGGCGCCCGACCACGGTGCGACCGTCGACGCGGTACTGGACGACTTTCTCCAGCGGGTCGCGCCATACCCCTTCGGCAACGGACATCCCCGCTTCTTCGGCTGGGTGAACTCGCCGCCCCACCTGCTCGGAATCGTCGCCGACGCGCTCGCCGCGACCATGAACCCGAGCGTCGCCGGCGGCAACCATGCCGCCGTCCACATCGAGCGCCAGGTGGTGCGCTGGTTCGCCGACCTCGCCGGGTTCCCCGATGGGAGCACCGGCCTCCTGGTCAGCGGTGGCTCCATGGCCACCCTGACCGCCCTGACTGTGGCCCGCCACCGGGCCGCCGTGCGGGTCGGCGTCGACGTACGGGCTGACGGGATGCAGGGCCACGGGCGGCGTTTCGTGCTCTACCTGGGTGCGGAGGGCCACGGGTCTGCCCGCAAGGCGGCCGAACTGCTCGGCATCGGATCGGCGAACATCCGTACCATCGCCTCGGACGACCGGCACCGGATGCGGCCGGATCTGCTGCGCGACCAGATCGCACACGACCTGGCCGACGGACGGGTGCCGCTCGCCGTCATGGCCACCGCCGGTGCCGTCAACACCGGTGCCGTCGACCCTGTCGACGTCATCGCCGACATCTGCGCCGACCTCGGGGTGTGGCTGCACGTCGACGGATCGTACGGCGGCCCGGCGGTGTTGCTCCTGGACCGGTACCGGGACAGCGGGACGGCACTGGCCCGGGTCGACAGCCTGGCCCTCGATCCACACAAGTGGCTCTACGCCCCGGTCGACGTCGGCCTCGTGCTGCTGCGTGACCGCCACGGTGCCCGCGAGACGTTCAGCCTCGTGCCGCCGTATCTGCGTACCGACGACGACCCGACCGGGGTGGCGGGCCCGACCTGGTTCAGCGAGTACGGCTTCGACCAGACCCGCCCCTTCCGGGCCCTCAAGGTCTGGCTGATGCTCAAACACCTCGGTCTCGACGGCTACCGAGGGCTGATCGCCCACGATCTCGCTGTCGCGGCCCGGCTCGCGGCCGGCGTCACCGCCGCCACCGACCTGGAACTGCTTGCCCACGGGCTCAGCGTCGTGTGTTTCCGGTGCCGACCCGCGGGATGGGCCGGTGACGGCGCAGCGCTCGACGCACTCAACCGTCAGGTGCTCTCCGCCGTCCAACTCGGCGGGCGCGCGTTCCTCGCCGGCACGAGCGTCGACGGTGTCTTCGCGCTCCGCGCCTGTGTCGTGAACCCCGGCAGCGACGGCGCGGACGTGGACGCCCTGCTGACCGAGGTCCGCACGGCGCTGTCCCTGCTCACGGAGGACCAGCCGCGATGAGACGACCAGTCGCGATGAGACGACCAGCCCACTTCTTCGACCTCGGCGGTACCCTCCTCGCCCTCGACGACCACGACGAGATCGCCTTCGACGAGCATCACCGGGTCACGATCCTGCCCGGCGTCACGCGTCGGCTGGCGGCTCTGGCCGGAACTCCGGTCTTCGTCGTGACCAACCAGGCGGGCCTCGCGGACGGGACGCTAACCCCCGGGCGGTTTCACGACCTCTGTGACCAGTTGTCCACCGCCACCCAGGGAGTGGTCACCGACTACGCGGTCTGCGCGCACCCGCGCGACGCCGGATGCACCTGCCGCAAGCCCCGGCCGGGTCTGGTCCTCGGCCTGGCCCGGGCCCATCACATCGACCTGGCGACGTCGACGATGATCGGTGACACCGAGACCGACCGGGAACTCGCGGTCGCGGCGGGAATCGGGCACTTCACCTGGGCCGCCGAATTCCTCAGGGAGCCATGACGGAACGCCTCGGCCGGTGGTCACGGCGCGGGACCGCCGCGGTGGGTCGGCACGAGGGGGCCGGGAGAGCCGTGTCGGCTCAGTCCAGGCAGGTCAGGGCGACCTCGGCCGACCGCATCAGGCTGGCCCGGTCGGGGTTGATGGCGCCCATCACCCGCAGGCCCTGCAGGCTTGTCACCAGGAAGTTGGCCAGGTCACGTGCGCTGCGGGCGGTCGGGATCTGACCGCGGAGCTGCCCCTCGGCGAGCACGTCGAAGAGTGCGACTTCGAGTGACTGGGTGGTCGACCGGAGCCGCTCGGCGACCCGGAGGTCGGTGTGGGCCCGTTCCATCGCCGCACCCACGATCAGGCAGGCCTGTCGCCGGGAGTCCCGGGCGATGTCGTCGACAACACCGACGAACACCTCACGGATGACGTCGCGGGCGTCGTTGCCGGCGCGGAGCATATCGGTCAGCGGGGCCGCGTACCGCTGCCGGTATAGGTCGAGCGCGGCCAGGTACAGGCCGTCCTTGCTGCCGAACGCCGCGTAGAGCGAGCCACTGCCCAGGCCGGTCGCCTCGGCCAGATCCCGCATCGAGGTGCCCTCGTAGCCTTTGCGCCGGAACACGTCCATCGCCGCGGCTACCGCGACGTCAACGTCAAACTCCCGATTACGCGCCACGGGCCTACCGTACGCCTTTCTGGAACGACTACCAAAGTATTCGGAAGCCCTCTGCTGCCCGTGGCGACCCACCGGCCGCGCCAGACCGCCGCGTTGAACCATTGTGGCTCGTGGGGAGCGGCGGATCGGGATTGTGAGCGTAGCCATATTCTTTGTCGTACGTTCCAGATAGTCGTTAGCGTAGGCAGCACGGCACGGGGATCGGAAGTGGCCATGACGGCGGTGCCGCCGCCAGGACCTCCCGGGCGTGCCGGAACCGCCCGAAACCACCATTCCGGCTGTTCCGGACGAAATCCCGCCTATCGTGCGACCGAGAACCGACCGGAGGAACAGCATGGCCCCGACAGGCGTAGGCATCATCGGCCCCGGCGCGTGGGCGTCCAGCTCCCACATCCCGGTGCTCGCCGCCTCCCCGGCGTTCGAACTGCGCGCGGTGAGCACCTCCCGGCGGGCCTCGGCGGACGCCGCAGCGGC
The DNA here is from genome assembly GCF_015690345.1 of Plantactinospora alkalitolerans. Taxonomy (GTDB): domain Bacteria; phylum Actinomycetota; class Actinomycetes; order Mycobacteriales; family Micromonosporaceae; genus Plantactinospora; species Plantactinospora alkalitolerans. The sequence continues at coordinate 26,362 of NZ_JADPUN010000185.1, forward strand.
CAGGTACGGCGTGCCCGGCTACCACGACCACCGGGACCTCATCGAGCACCCCGGTGTCGACCTGGTGGTCGTCGCCGTCCAGGTCACCCGGCACTTCGAGCTGATCTCGGCGGCGCTTCGCGCGGGCAAGATGGTCTACAGCGAGTGGCCGCTCGCCAACGGCCTGGCCGAAGCCGAGCGCCTCGCCGAACTGGCCCGGACGGCCGGGGTCCGTACCGTGGTCGGGCTTCAGGGCCGCTACGCCCCCGAGGTCCGGTACGCCCGCGACCTGATCCACGACGGGTACGTCGGCACGGTGCTCGGCACCGCGATGGTCGGCTCCGGCATGGTCTGGGGCGGCGAGGTGGCCAGCCACAGCCAGGCCTACTGGTTCGACAACAGCAAGGGCGCGACGACGCTCACCTCCGCCACGCTGCACGCCCTCGATCCGCTGCACTCCGTGCTCGGCGAGTTCGATACGGTCACGGCGAACCTCGTCGTCGGACGTAGCGAGGCGACGGTCACCGAGGACGGCAGCCGGATCCCGGTCACCGCACCCGACCAGGTTGCCATGATCGGCACCCTCGACTCGGGTGCGGCCGCCTCGATCTTCTACCGGGGCGGTGCGTCGCGCGGCGAGAACTTCCGCTGGGAGGTCAACGGCACCGACGGGGACCTCGTGCTGACCGCGCCCTGGGGGAACATGCAGGTCGCCCAGCTCACCCTCGCCGGCGGTCGGGGGACCGACGCCGCCGTCACGCCCCTCACGGTCCCGCCGTCCTACTCGGAGGATGTTCCGGCGGAACTGGCGCGGACCCCCGCCGAAGGAGTCGCGCAGCTCTACGCGGCGCTCGCCCGCGACCTGGCCGAGGACACCCGGACCGTGCCCGACTTCGCGCTCGCCCTGGCCCGGCACCGACTTATCGACGCCGTCGAGCGCTCCTCGGCCAGCGGCGTCGCCCAGTCCCTGAGGTGACCAACGGCCGGCCGGCGCCCCGGCGCCGGCCGGCCCAGGACGATCGGAGTCGACGACGTGAAAGCGGTAGGACTACTACGCCATGGCGGACCCGAGGTACTCCAGGTCCTCGACGTGCCGACCCCGCACGCGGGACCGGGCGAGGTCCGGATCCGGGTACGGGTCGCGGCGGTCAACCCGGCCGACACCCTGATCCGGGCCGGCCTGACGCCCATACGCCAGCGCGGTGCGCATCCGGTCATCCCCGGCCTCGACGTCGCCGGGACCATCGACGAGATCGGCCCCGGCACCGACACCGGCCTCGCCGTCGGCGACGAGGTGATGGCCATGGTCAACCCCACCCGGCCGGGCGGCGGCGGATACGCCGAACGGGTCGTGCTTTCCGAGTCGTGGGTGGCACCGGTTCCGACCGGGGCGAGCCTCGCCGAGGCGGCCACGCTGCCGTTGAACGGGCTCACCGCCCTGCACGCCCTCGATCAGCTCGACCTTCCCGAGGGAAGCACGATCGCCGTCACCGGCGCGGCCGGGGCGGTCGGCGGGTACGCCCTGCAACTCGCCAAGGCCGCCGGTCACCGCGTACTGGCCGACGCCGCGCCGGCCGACGTACCGCTCGTCGCCGCGCTCGGTGCCGACGACGTCGTCCCGCGCGGGCCGGGTGTCGCCGACCGGTTCCGTGAACTCACCTCCCAGGGTGTCGACGCGGTGGTCGACGCCGCGATCATCGGCGTACCGCTGTTGGCCGCCATCCGCCGCGACGGCGCCCTCGCGTACGTGCGAGAGGTGCCGGACTCGACGGCGTTCGCGCAGGCGGCCGCGGCGCGTGGCATCAGGCTGGTCCACGCCTTCGTGCACGAGTACGACGGACGGCGCGACAAGCTCGACCTGCTCTGCCGGCTCGCCGGCGAAGGGCGGCTCGGCCTCCGGGTCGCCGACACCTTCCTGCCGCAACGTGCGGCCGAAGCCCACCGGCTCCTCGAAGCCGGCGGCGTACGCGGCCGGCTGGTCCTCGAATTCTGACGCGTGGGCCATCGCGGCGACCTCGTCGGACCGGGGCCTGTCCGGCGGAGCAAGCCGGACAGGCCCGTGGCCCGAGGAGGGCTCAGCGCTTGAGCGTGAAGGTGAAGTCGCTGGAGAGCTTGCCGCTGAGCCGGACTGCCGAGACGAGTTTCCCCGCCGCGATCAGTCTGTCGACCTCGGCGCGCGGCAGATCGCAACCTTCGGCGATCAGTCGCACCGGCCGGACCGGGATCCGGGCCGCAAAGCGGACCGAGATGTCGATCACCTCGCGGTCCAGGTGATCCGATCCGCCGGTGTCGAGGCGCCAGGCGTCGTCCCAGTCGAGGGCGACGCGATTACGGCGCTGCACGACCGGATCCTGGAGCAGTTCGGCTGTCAGGCCAGGGTCGTTGTCGTGCAGCCGGTCCAGCAGCTCAGGTCGTACGGAACGCACGGTCATCCGCTCCAGGACCGTGAGCTTCGCGGTCTCCCCGCAGGCGGTACAGAGCGCGAGGAGCCAGACGTCGATGAGCTTGTGGTTTGCGTTGACGCGAAACTTACCGCTCGCCCGGAAGCGCTCGGACGCGCACGTGTGGCATCGGCGGCGGACGAGCGGTAGGCAGGTGGGTACGACCATCCAGTTTTTGAGCACAGAAGTACACCGGTTTCCGTGAGAATTCCGCAGCAGAAGAAGCGCGGCGCAGATGCGCGACGCGCGACAGATCAGCGTTCGGGAGGTCTCACAGGGTGTACAACGGCATGTCCTTGACCTGGACGACGTGGTTCGACAGCACGGTAGTGGCGCACGACGGCGCCCCGCCAGTGGATTTCGGGGCGAATGTCTTCCAGGACTGGAAGAAGCTGAGGTTCGGTGGGTGAGGGGCGGTGAGTTCGGACCAGACGGCTCCAGGATCGGTCACGGCGGGCCGGCGACGGGAGGTCGCCGGCCCACCGTGCCTGCTGGCTACCGAACCCGTAGCTGCTGGTGGACCGCCGCGGCGGGAGCGTAGGTCGGGTCGCCGGAGTAGGCGACGTGGACCGGGTAGACCCCTGCGGACAGTCCGGTGGTCGGCAGCCCGATGACCGCCGCGCCGCCGGTCAGCGGCACCACCCGGGTGGTACCGCCGAAGGTGACGGCGACCTCACCGGTCGCCTTCGGGGCCCTGCTGTGCCGGGACTGTGCCCGCACGTCGACGTTCAGCGTGAACGTGCCACCGTGGACGATCGACGCGGGTGTGGCCTTCGCCTTCACCGCGACTCCCACCGCGCCGGGCGGCGTCAGGGTGACCCGGGCCGAACTTGCCTTGGTCGGGTCCGCCACCGACGTCGCCACGACGGTGAGCGACGGCGCGGTCTCGGCGGCGGCCACCGAGAGCAGACCGCCCGCGGAAATGGTCGTACCCGCCGAGGTCGCGCCCTTGACCGACCATGTCACCGCCGGGCTCACACCCTCGTTGGTCGTCACCCGGGCGCCGAACTGCCTGACCCAGTTCCAGCCCTTCGTCAGGTTCTGCGTCGCGGGCGTCACCGAGACGGAGTCGACCCCCGACCACAGGTGGTCCCTGGCGAAGGTCGTGAACAGCTGCCCCGCCGTCATCCCGTCGTGCGCGCCGGGGACCTGGGTCGTCTCGGCGGCGAACCCCCGAGCCCTGAAGTTGTCCGCGATGGCGTTCTGGGCGTTGAGGTTGCCCTCGAAGACACCGTTTCCGAGGAAGACGAAGAGGTCGTCGTTCCCGACCGCCGCCGCGATGTTGTCGTAGTCCTGAACGGTGAGCGACGGATTACCGGAGAAGTGCCCGTAGAACGCGAACGTGGTCGGATAGTTCCTGATCACGACCCCGCCCGTCATCCCGCCGTACGAGAACCCGGCGTAGGCGCGCCCGGCACGCTCGGTCGAGACGTTGTAGTTCTGCTCGACGAGCGGAAGGATCGTCTGGACCAGGTTGTTGGCGGCGTTGGTCTGGTTGTAGGAGGCGAAGCCGAGGCTGGTGCCGGTGAAGTGGTTTCCCATGGTGACAACCACAGTGGGCTCGATCTCGCCCCTGGCCGTCATGTTGTCCAGGATGTTCGGAACATTCGCCGGGACCATGAAGTCGGTCTCGTCACCGAAGATGCCGTGGGCGAGATACGCGACCTTGTACGGCTCCGCGCGGTTGGCATCGTAGTTGGCCGGCAGGTAGACGCCGAGGTAATGGCCACTGTCGCCCAGGATCGTGGTGTAGGGGACGTACTGGACGGTGCCCCGCTGCGAGGGGTCCGGCGCCGGCAGCTCGTACTTCGCACGCTCCCTCAGCACCGGGTCGTTCTGCTTCGCGGCGTACGGCACGTACACGGCATCGAGAACGTCGTTGTTCCTCACCCGGAACGAGGACTCGCCAGGGGGTCGGGGGTGTGTCGAGGCGGGATCCCAGATGCGCCTGTTCACCCAGCCCTGGGTCGGGTCCCAGACCCGGTACCAGTAGCTGAGACTCCCGGCGTGCAGGGGGACCGAGACCGACCAGTATCCCTTCGCGTCCTTGGTCATGTCCCTGAGAAACTCGGTACCGCCGGCGTGGTACCGCCCCGGCTGCCACGCCTCCGGCTGGTACCGCGTGTTGCCGGTGCCGACGTCCAGCAGAGTCAGGTCCCCGGCAAGGCGGACCTGTGTCGCGTTGGGATTGTGATAGACGAACGTGACGGTGTATCCGGTCGGTGAATGCCGATCCGGCCTGACGGTCGGGCCTTCCACACTCGTGGGCCTGCCTGCGGCGGCAGCCGGCGCGGCGACGACGGCGCCCGCACCGAGTGATATGAACGCGAGCAACGAGACCGCACGCCTGAGCCTGCGTCTTCCGGTCGCCTTCCTCATCTGAGGACACTCCTCCGTGGTCTCTTGTCGTGGCCTGCCCGGATCTCGTGGTCGTCCCGGCCGGTACGAGATCCAGGTCCACCGGATCGCATGCCTCCGCGGCGGCAGCTTCTGATCCGATGCGGGTGGTGTACTGGTGCCCTGCTAAATCGAATTAGCAGCGTCCGTAGTGTGGCCGGCCCCGCTTTCCGGTGTCAAGGGCGCCCAGGGTTGTCGCGATGTCGCGTTGTCCGGCCGCCCCCGTCGCGGCGTCGACGAGGTGGCGCGGTGCTCGGCCGGCGCGCCAGAGGGCACGCCGGTCCGACTGGCTATCCGTTCAGGGCCGCCACGATGCGGTCGGTGGTGATCGGCAGGTCGCGTACCCGGACCGAGAGGGCGTCGGCGACCGCGTTCGCGATGGCGGCGGCCGTCGGTCCCTGGGCCGCCTCGCCGGCGCCGACGGAGGGCTCGTCCGGCCGGGCGATCAGGTGTACGTCGACCTGCGGCACCTCGCTGAACCGCAGGATCGGATAGCTCTCCCAGTCCGCGCTGGTGATCCGCCACCGGTCGAACCGGACCCGTTCCTTCAGCGTCCAACTGGTCGCCTGGACGGCCCCGCCCTCGATCTGGTTGCGTACCCCGTCCGGGTTGACCACCCGACCGACGTCGACCACCAGCGCCAGCCGGCGGACCCGTACCTCGTGCACGGCCTCCACCTCCGCCACCACCGCGCAGTACGCGCCGCGGTCCTTGTAGCGGGCGAAGCCGATGCCGTACCCGACGCTCTCCTCGGTGCCGCGCCGATCCCAGCGCCCGAGTTCGGCGGCGGTGGACAGCACCTCGCGGGCCCGTGGATCGGCGAGCTGGGCCAGCCGGTACGCCACCGGGTCCTGCCCGGCGGCCAGGGCCAATTCGTCCATAAAGGACTCGACCGCGAACACGTTCGTGAACGCGCCCAGCGAGCGCAGTGACGAGGACCGCACCGGCGTCCGCAGCAGCCGGTGGCCCTGGATCCGGCGGTGCGGGAAGGTGTAGATCGGCGACGCGTTGCGCGTGATTCCGCCACCGGCCAGCACGGGTGGGTCGGCCGGTGGCGGGACCGGGCGGGACCGGTCCTGGTGTGCCGCGCCCAGCAGTCCCGGGCTGCCGGCGTACCCGGGTCGGGCGGTGTGCCCCTGGCTCCACACGTCGTACGACCAGGTGAGCACGGCGCCGGTGGCGTCGACGCCCGCCTCGACGTCGGCCACCATCGCCGAGCCGAAGGGCGCCCAGGTCAGCTCGTCGCGTCGGCTCCACCGGACGTGCACCGGGCGCCCGGGCACCGTACGGGCGAGCAGTACCGCGTCGAAGGCGGCGTCGTCGGCGCCGTTGTGCCCGTAGCTGCCGGCGCTCTCGACGTGCCGCACGCCGACCTGGTCGATGTCGGAGCCCAGCGCCAGTGCGATGGCCCGTTGCAGGGCGTGGATGCCCTGACTGTGGCTCCAGACGCTGACGCCCTCGCCGTCCCAACGGGCCGCACCGCAGCTCGGTGCCATCGAGGCGTGCGCGAGGAAGGGCCGGCTGTAGCTCGCGCGGATCCGCCGGACGGCCCGGTCCGGGACGCCGGACGGGTCCGGCTCGGCCACCACGAACGACTCGGCGGGGCCGTCTCGGAGGAACCGGGGCAGGTCGTCCTCGTCGGGCAGCGTCGGCTCCTCGTGCCAGCGCGCGGTGCCGGCCAGGACGGCGGCGGCCCGCTCGGCGGTCTCCTCGTCCTGCGCGACCACGCCGAGGAAGTCGCCGTCCCGGAGCACGGAGACGACCCCGGGCAGGGCGTCGACGACGGCCGTGTCGACCCCGGTCAGGGTCGCCGCCGGTGACGGCGGCCGGACGACGCGGCCGGAGAGCTGTCCGGGCAGCGTGAGGTCCTGGATGAACCGGGGTCTGCCGGTGATCTTGTCGGGCAGGTCCAGCCGGGGCACGCTGGTGCCGACCAGTCGCGATTCGGGTATGGCCTTGGCCCGGACCGATCCGTCCACCTCCCGCTCGAGGTCGATCCGGTCGGCCAACTCGGCGTAGCTGACGCGGCGGGATCCGCCCGGGGTGCTGGCGACGCCGCCCGAGACGGTGACGTCGGCCGGGTCGGCGGCGAGGGTACGGGCGGCCTCGGCGACGAACAGGGCCCGGACCTCGGCACACACCTGACGTACGGCGGCACCGGAGTCGGCGACGGAGAGGCTGCCGGCGGTCAGCCCCTCGTCCGGTCCCTCCGCGGTGCTCGCCGCCTGCATCCGGATGGCGGGAAGGTCGACGTCCAGTTCGTCGGCGGCGATCTGGGCGAGGGCGGTGAGGATTCCCTGGCCGAGTTCGACCTTGCCCACCCGCACGGTGACGGTGCCGTCCCGGCCCACGCTCACCCAGCGGGAGAGCCGGGGGTTCGCGACGAGTCCTCGGGGCAGCGCCGGTCCGGCGGTGGGCGCCGGGTCCGGGCTTCCGGTGCTCATCGGCGTCCGGCTCCGCGCGCACCGGCGCGGACGACGGCCCGGACGATGCGTCGCTGTGCGCCGCACCGGCACAGGTGCCGGTCGAGCGCGGCCGCGACGGTGGACTCGTCCGGGTGCGGGTTCTCGGCGAGCAGCGCGGCGGCGCTGACCAGGATCCCCGAGACGCAGTACCCGCACTGGGCGGCCTGCTCGTCGAGGACCGCCTGCTGGACGGGATGCAGTACGTCGCCGTCGGCGAGTCCCTCGACGGTGGTCACGTCCCTCCCCACGGCCGACCACATCGGTACGTCGCAGGACGGCGCGGGTCGCCCGTCCAGCAGGACGACGCACGCGCCGCACTGCCCGACGCCGCAGCCGAACCGGGAGCCCTTGAGGCCGAGCCCTTCCCGCAGCACGTGCAGCAGGGTGCTCTGGTCCTCGGCGTCGACCTGTCGCCGCTCGCCGTTGACGGTCAACTCGAATGTCTGCTTCATGTCGGACTTCCGCCGTACCTCGGGACGATGATCCACAAATTGTGGCAACAGCCTCGCCCCGCCGGGCCGCGCCGTCAACCGTTCCGGGCCGTCGAACTCCCGCAGGGGGTAGTCGGACCTGGGGATCCGTTGCCTAGGCTGGGTCGGATGGACGCGACGAGTGGAGCTACCCTGTCGGGCCGTGCGGCGGCGGACGCCGGATATGCCCTGGCCTTCGACCGGTTGTTCGCCCGGGGCCGGACCGCCGTGCTGGCCGGTACGCACTATCGGGACACGCCGCCGGTGGACGGCGGCCGGTGGGGAATGTCGGTGGTCCTCCGGCCGGACCCGGACTGCGCGCACCGGTTGGCGGCGGTAACGGTGGAGGCGCTCGGCATCGCCGGGGCGGTGCACTGGCCGACCGGGGCGGTCGAGGCGGTGCACTTCACGGTCCGGGCGATCGAGGAGCACCGGTCCGTGATCCCGTCCGACGATCCGTTGGTGGCGCGCTCCGCGTCGGCGTTGAACCGGGCCGCCGCCGTCTCGCCGCCGGTCCGGCTGCGGCTGTCCGGGCTGACGTTGACGCCGTCCGGGGTGATGGTCTGCGCCTTTCCGGAGGATTCGGCGGCGGCCGGGTTCGCCGACCGGCTCGGCGAGGAGTTGGGGCCGGACGGCTGGTTCGAGGCCGCCTACCACCGGGACATCTGGTACGCCACGCTGGTCCACTTCACCGGCGAACTGCGTGACCCGCGGGGGCTGGTGGACTGGGTGGCCGCGCGGCGGTACCTGGACCTGGGTACGACCACCGTCGGCGCGGCCGAACTGCTGCGGTTCGCGTACAACGGTCGCCAGCCGGTACGGGTCGGGCTCGCCCGGGCCCCGTTCGCCGGAGTGTCGACCCCGTAGCCGAAAGGAGAGCGGCAGCGAGCGGTTTAGCCACGGCTGACCCGCCCCCAGACCGATCGGCGCTCAGGCTGCGGTGTCGTCGGGTCCGGTCGGGGTGTGCGGGCCGGTGGCGGCGGCCCGACCGAACCGGTCGCTCCACTCCCGGATCTGGTCGACCAGCTCGGGCGGCGAGATCACCTCGAACTCCGCGCCGAGGGAGCCGAGGGCCAGGATCGGCCAGTCCAGGGTGTACGTCGTCATCGACAGCCGGCACCGTTGCTCGTCGAGGTGCGCGATCGTGCCCCACCGGCCGACCCGGTCCCGTACCGTGCCGGCGGGGGCGTGCACCAGCGCCTCGACCTGGTATGGCGTCGCGAGGTTCTCGATACTCGCCCGGATGAACGCGGCGGCGTCCTCGGCGGGCAGTTGCCGGGGGTTGAACCGGGCGCCCGTGCCCAGTGGTTCGCGCATCCGGTCGAGCCGGAAGCTGCGCCAGTCCTGCCGGGTGAGGTCGTATCCGACCAGGTACCAGCGGCGGCCGAGGGAGACCAGCCGGTGCGGTTCGATGTGTCGGGCGGTCTGCTCCGCGTCCCTGGCGGTGTAGGAGAAGCGCAGCCGCTCCGCGTCCCGGCAGGCCTGGGCGACCGTGGTGAGGACGGCCGCCTCGATGGTCGGTCCGGTCTCGCCGCCCCACGGCGACGGTACGGTCATCGCCCGCAGCGCGTCGACCCGACGGCGCAGCCGGGCGGGCATCACCTGGACCACCTTGGTGAACGCCCGGATCGAGGCCTCCTCGATGCCGGCGATCGCGCCCTGGGCCGCCGCCTGGAGACCGACCGCGAGCGCGACGGCCTCCTCGTCGTCGACGACCAGCGGGGGAAGCGCGGCGCCCGGGGCGAGCTGGTAACCGCCGTCGACGCCCCGGTGTGCGTCGACCGGGTAGCCCAACTCCCGCAGCCGATCGACGTCGCGGCGCAGCGTGCGTACGGAGACGTCGAGTCGGTCCGCCAGTTCGTTGCCGGGCCAGTAGCGGTGGGTCTGTAGCAGGGACAGCAGGCGGAGGGTCCGGGAGCTGGTGTTCGCCATGCCGTCAGTGTGCCCGCAATTCAGGTCAGGAAGTGGCCGCTATGGTCCGTACGTTCCGTCCCATGACCGAATCGAACATCCGACCGGCGGGACGTGACGATGATTGACGCCCGCTCGCTCACCCGGGACTTCGTGGTGAGCCGTAGCCAGACCGTGCACGCCGTCCGGGGCATCAGCCTGCGGATCGAGCCCGGCGAACTGGTCGCCGTGCTCGGCCCGAACGGGGCCGGCAAGACCACCACGATGCGGATGCTCACCACGCTGATCGCGCCGACCTCCGGTACCGCCACGGTCGCCGGTCACGACGTCGTACGCCAGCCGGCCCAGGTCCGCCGGCACATCGGCTACGTCGGCCAGGGCAACGGCGCCGGCCACACCCAGCGGGTCCGTGACGAGCTGAACACGCAGGGCAGCATCTACGGTCTGGACCGCCGGGCAGCCCGGCAGCGGGCCGCCGAACTGCTCGACGCCCTCGACCTCACCGAACTCGCCACCCGGAAGGTCTCGGCGCTCTCCGGCGGCCAGCGCCGGCGCCTCGACGTGGCGATGGGCCTGGTGCACGGGCCGTCGCTGCTGTTCCTCGACGAGCCCTCCACCGGGCTGGATCCGCAGAACCGGGCGAACCTGTGGGAACACATCCTGCGGATGCGGGCGGAACACGAGATGACTGTCGTGCTCACCACGCACTACATGGACGAGGCCGACTCGATGGCCGAGCGCGTCGTGGTCGTCGACCACGGCGAGATCATCGCCGACGACTCGGCCGCGACGCTCAAGGCGAAACTGGCCGGTGACCGGATCGTCGTGACGGTGGCCGGGGACGACGCCCGGCCGCTCGCCCGACTCGTGGACCGGCTGCCGGGTGCCCGTGACGTCGTGTGCGACGGGAACCGGGTGCAGGCGCACGTCGGGAACGGGCCGGCGGCGCTCCCGGAACTGCTGCGGGCCGCCGTCGCCGCGGACGTACCGGTCGCGACCGCACAGGTGCACCAGCCCACCCTGGACGACGTCTTCCTCGCCCTCACCGGCCGGAGTCTCCGGGAGGGCGAGAACGAGCACGGCAATCCGCAGGACGCGAAGACCCCGAAGGACGTACCGGCATGAGCACTGTCAGCGTTACCGCACCGTCGCAGATCCGGACGGCGGGCCGGACCGGTCCGCTCGGCCTGTTCCGGGACATCGGCATCGTGATGACCCGGGAACTGCGGCCGTTGCTGCACGACCCGTTCTCGGTGATCTTCGGAATGGTGCAGCCGCTGGTCTTCCTCGGGCTGTTCGGGCCGCTGCTGGTCGGATCGCTCGGCGGCCAGGCCGGTACGGCTCTCGGCAACGGCGGGGTGTGGCAGTGGTTCGTTCCGGCCATCCTCGTCATGACGGCTCTCTTCGGTACCTCGACGACCGGCGCCAGCCTGCTGTTCGAGTTCCAGACCGGTGCACACGAGCGGATGCTGGTCACCCCGCTGTCCCGCCCCTCGCTGCTGATCGGGCGGGCGCTCAAGGAGATGGTGCCGCTGGCCGGACAGGCGGTGATCATCGTGCTGGTGATGATCCCGTTCGGCTTCCGGCTGCACCTGGCCGGTGCCCTGGTCGGGCTGGCCCTGCTCGCGGTGTTCGGCATCGGACTCGGTGCGCTCAGCTACGCGCTGGCGATCGCCGTACGCAAGCAGGACTGGATGTTCTGGGTCGTACAGCAGACCCTGATCTTCCCGCTCATGCTGCTCTCCGGGATGCTGCTGCCGCTGGAGACCGGCCCGGGGTGGATGCGGGCGGCGGCCCAGCTGAATCCGCTCGCCTACCTGGTCGACGCCGAGCGCGCGCTGTTCGCCGGCCGGATCGGCACCGCGACCGTGCTCTGGGGATGGGTGGCGGCACTGGTCACCGCCGCCGTCGGGTTGGCGGTGGGAGTCCGGGCGATGGCCCGCAGCGCCGACTGACCCCTCGCCTGCCGGTCGGTCCACGGGTCGTCCGTGGACCGACCGGGGGAGGCCCAGCCGCCGGACCAGCATCATCCTAGGATGCTTTACGGATGGTGCGCCGCACCACAGGGCCGACGGTCGACGGCGCGACTGGGGTCGGATACTCAGGCGGGTCCCGCCGCCGCGCTCAGGACGGCGCGTCGGGCCGGAACCAGAATCGTGGAATGTCCGAGACGCTGCGGCACCCGGCACCGTCCACCATCGACAACTCCGGCCTGACCCTGCGCGAGCGGTGGCGGTGGGGGCGGCTGACCGTCTCCGGGCGACTGCTCGGGGCGGTCCTGCGGATCGTGCAGGCGCACCCCGCACTCTGGCGCCGGTTGGCCCGAGGCTACCGCCCGGCACTCGACCGGTTCGCCGAGGCCAACGCCCGAGCGGTCTGCGCACTGGCCGCGCTCGAGGTGCCGGCGTACCGGGAACTCCTCAAGGCCGGTCGGGCCGGTGCGCATCGATCCGGCGCCCGGCGGCGGCTGCGGGACTTTCCGGAGACGGACAAGGAGAACTACGTCGCCGTGCACGACGCGGCCAGCCGCTGCTGGGGCGGCCGGCTGCCGGACCGGGGCGTGGTGGTCGACGAATCCGCCGGCTCGTCGGGGCGCCCGTTCAACTGGCCGCGCAGCGAACGCGAACTGCGGGCCGTGCACCGCGACATCGCCGGCTACACCAGCCTCGTCTTTCCGATGCGGCGACCGTTCGTGATCAACGCCTACTCGATGGGGGCCTGGGCGACCGGTACGACCACCGGCAACGCGATGGCCCGGATCGCGGTGGTGAAGAACACCGGCCCCGACCTCGACAAGATCGTCGACACGCTGCACGAGTTCGGCCCCGACTTCGACTACCTGGTCACGGCCTACCCGCCGTTCCTCAAACACCTGCGGGACCGGCTCGACACGGACGGATTCCCCTGGGCGCGGTACCGCATCTCCGCGACCTGCGGCGGCGAGGGGATGACCGAGGCGTTGCGCGGCTACCTGGAGGAACGGTTCCGCCGCGTCCGGTCGGCGTACGGGGCGTCGGACCTCACCATCGGAATGGGCGCGGAAACCCGGTTCACCGTGTGGCTGCGGCAGCGGTTGCAGACCGATCCGGCGCTGCGGGTCGCGGTGCTCGGCGAGGACGAGCAGCGGTTGCCGATGGTGTTCCAGTACAACCCGCTGGCCACCTACCTGGAGACCAACCGGCGTCGGGAACTGCTCTGCACCATGACCAGCCGGGACGTGCTCCAGCCACGGCTGCGGTACAACGTCGGCGACGAGGCGCTGCTGCTGTCGTACCCCCGGATCCTGGAACTGGTCCGGACCGACCCGGCGCGCTGGGCCGCCTGCCAAGCCGCGCTGGCCACCGAACGGATGACCCTGCCGGTGCTGCTGCTCTTCGGCCGCCGTGACTCCACGGTGTCCTACCTGGGCGCCAACCTCTATCCCCAGGACGTCGAGTACGGGCTCTACACCGGGAACCCGTACGCCGGCGAGATCGGCCGGTTCTGTCTGGCCCTGGTCGAGGGACCGGACCTGGAGACCCGTCCGGTGGTGCACATCGAACTGCGCCGGGCACTGTCGGAACCGGCCCGCGACGAACTCGGCGCGGCCTGCCGGACCGGGGTGCTGCGGCACCTCGCCGAAGTCTCCCGGGACTTCGCGCAGTCGCTGACCGAGGACCCGAGCGCGGCGGAGTTACGGGTCGAGTTGCACGATCCGGGCGCCGGGCCGTTCGCCGGAGCCAGAGCCGGAGCTGGAGCCGGAAAAATCAAGAACGTCTACCTGGTGGGTTGAGCGATGCGTACGGACGACTTCTCCACGGCGCCGGCCCAGGCCCGCGCCGGTGCCATGTTCATCGGGGCGACCCGCTACTCCGGGCCGCTGGCGGTGCTCCGGCTCTATCCACAGTGGCTCCGGATGGTGCGGGACCTCAAGCGGATGGCCGGCTACCGCTGGCACACCATCTACTGGGAGTATCCCTGCACGCTCGGCACCATCGCGTTCTTCACCGACCGGGACGCGATGCTGCGCTTCGCCCGGTCCCGGCACCACCGGCGGCTGATGCAGTGGGTCACCGACGGCACCCGCAACGCGACCGGCGGCTACATCCGGCTCTACACCGCCGAGCCGGATGGCTACACCAACGGGATCTGGCGGGCGGAGGGCGACGAGATGGCCCACATCCCGACGTTCACCCCGCTGTCGACCGAGGCGGCCGGGCCGGCGGTCCGGCGATGAGCGAGGAAGCATGAGGCTGGAACGGGTCGTCGACCGGCGCGGGCTGCGGGACTTCCTCGACCTCACCGACCGGGTGTACGTCGGCGAGCCGCGCTTCGTACCACCGCTGCGCCAGCAGGTCCGGCGCTGGTGGCGCGACGGCGTGCCGATGTACCTGCTTCGGGACCGCCCCGGCGGGCAGGTGCTGGGCCGGACCACGCTGCACACCGATGCCGGCTTCGACGCCAAACTGGGGCGGCGGTGCCAGCTGTTCGGGCTGACGGAGTTCACCGAGCCCGGGGCGGAACCACTGATCGGAGCGATCATCGAGGCGGCCCGCGCCGCCGGGGACCGGGACACGGTCTTCGGCCCGGTGGCCCTGCTGCCCAACGAGACGGGCGGGGTGATCACCTCCGGATTCGCGGACCGGGGCTTCGTCGACAGCGCCTACAACCCGGCCTACTACGTCACGGCCTACGAGTCGTACGGCTTCCGTCGGCGGTTCGAGTCGGACACCTGGATCTGTCCGGTGGCCGGGACCGAGCCGCCACCCGTCGCCGCCCTGCCCGACGGACTTCGGCTGCACCGGGGCGACACCCGTCGGTTGGACGACCAGCTCGAGCTGTTGCGGGAAATGCTCAACTCGTCCTTCGGCCAGCTCGGCTACTACACCGAGATCTCGGCGGAGGACCTGCGGCGGCAGACCGAGGGGCTGACGTACCTGCTGGACGAGTCCCTGCTGCTCTATCTGACCAGGGCGGACCGGCCGATCGCCTTCGTCCTCTGCATCCCGGACATCAGCGAGTTCGTGATCCGGGTCCGGGGCGACCTCGGGCCGCTGAGCCAACTCCGGCTGCTGGCCACCCGGCGGCGGTACCGGCGCGAGGCGATTCTGCTGATCAAGGGGGTGGCTCCGGCGGAGCAGGGACGCGGATACCAGCGACTGCTCTCCGACGAACTGCACCGCAACCTGCGGGCCGGCGGCTACACGACCCTGCGCAGCACGTACGTCGGGCGCGACAATCCCGCGTCGGCGGCGCAGTTCCGGGCGATGGGCGGCCGACCGCTGCACGGGTACACGTTCTACGAGAAGGCGCTGTAGATGGATGTCGAGGCGTTCCGGGCGCTGGCGCCGCTGTGCTGGCGGGCGCCGAGCGCGCACAACACCCAGCCGTGGCGGCTGCGCTACGAGTCCCGGGCCGTACGGGTGGGCTGGGATCCGGCGGACGCCCTGCCGGCGGCCGATCCGACCGGTCGCGACCTGCGGCTCTCGCTCGGTGCGTTCGTCGAGACCTGCCTGGTCGTCGCCGCAGACGCCGGTCTCGCGGTACGGTTCGACGCCGACCACTGTGCCGAGGGCCATCGGATCGGCTGGTTGCGTGGCGCGGGGCGGCGGTACGACACGCCGTTCGGGGCGGCCGGGGTACGGGATCGGCGTACCCATCGGGGCCGGTACCTGACCGGGCCGGAGCCGGAGGTCGTCGCGGACCTCGACGCGCTCGCCCGGACGGTGGGTGCCCGGTTCCGGGCGGTACCGGACGCCGGCCCGCTGCCGGGGCTGATCCGCGCCGCCGACCAGCAGCTCTACGCGGATTCCGCGATCGCCGGTGAGCTGCGGTCGTGGCTGCGCCTGACCCCGCGCCATCCGCGCTACCACGCCGACGGGCTCACCGACCGGGCCTTGGCGCTGTCCCGGGCCGAGGCGGCCGGGCTCCGGGCGGCGTTGGCGGGGTACCCGCTGCTGCGTCGGGTCGGCCTGCCCCGGATCCTGGCGGCGGCGGGCGGCAACCCGCTCGCCCTCGGCGGCGACGTCCTGGTCCTGGTGGGCCCGCCCGACCTGGACGACCAGGCGCAGGTGACGATCGGCCGGGCACTTCTGCGGATCTGGCTCACCGTGCAGGCGGCGGGGCTGGCGGCACACCCGCTGAGCCAGCTTCTCGACGCGCCCGTGCCGCGTGCCGCGCTCGCCGCGCAGTTCGGCGTCGCGCCGCAACGACTGCTGCACGTGGTCCGGGTCGGCCGCCCCGCGACGGCGGCGGCACCGTCCGCCCGGCGGCGCGACCAGCCCTGACCCGGGCCGACTCAGAGTTTCGGGTGATGTCTCGCGTTCCGCAGCCGGATGCCGCTGAACGCCACGGTGCTGGTGATCACGGCGTCCCAGAAGGGCCAGAGGTTGTCCAGTACGCGCAGTTGGATCCCCGCCTCGGCGTGGCACTGGAGCAGGTCGCCGACCGGCTCGGCAGGACCGAGTGGCTCGACCGTCTCGACCGACACGTGGGCGTGTGGCTCGGGCATGCCGAAGGGCCGGAACTGCTCGGCCGGCAGCCGGTAGGCGTACAGCCGCGTCTGACGTATCGCCTCCAGCCAGCCGTACTCGATCGCATGGACGCGATCGCCGCAGCCGGATCCCATGATGCGTTCCCGGTCCGCCTCGGAGGTCGCGTCGCAGACCCAGGCCATCGCGCGCGGGCACCGGCGGGGAAACCAGTAGTCGGGTGCGCGATCGTGGTCGACGGCCCAGACGTACGCGTCCGACTGCTGGGCGGTCGCGGCGACGTGCGGAACGAACCGGGTGATCGTCGGATCCTCTGAAAAGTGCAGCACCTGCCCGGGGTCCGGTCGCATTTGAATGTTGATACGGCAGGGTCGGGGCCGGGCACAACCCCGATCCGTGCAAATTGCGCGGACGACCGTCCGGCGACGCACTACTGGTCCGACATCGGGTCACTCCGAGGTCCCGGCCGGTGTCCCGGCACCGGGCGGAGCGTGGTGACCTCGGTGTCGAGATCGAGCCCGACGTGGATCAGGGACGCGTGCCCGGGATCGTCGACGCGGACCACGACGCGCTGGACGCCGGGACTGTCGAGAACCTTCGTCGTGTACGACGTCAGGCGTTCGATGTCGCCCACCCAGAGCGTGTGGTCCATCAGGTCGAGTTCTCCGTCGAAGACCACTGGGCCGAGATACGGCATGTCCCGGGACCAGATCGACACCCGGGTCGGCGCGGCCTGTCCCCGGGTGCGTACCACGACGTGTCGGTCGTCGGCGGTCGCCGCCGAGTCGTCGTGCTCCACCTCGGGAAAGGCCGTGGCACCGAGTACGACCACGGCGTGGTTGGTGTAGATGTCGACGGCTCCGACCAGCAACTGTGCTCCTCGTCCGGGTTCAGGGTCGCGGCATCGTACCCAGCGGCGCCGACATCGCCCGCATCCGTACGCCGGGCGGCGGGCCGGCCCTGACGGGCTCCGGATCCCGATCGGCGGAGGTGTCGGCACGCCGAACATCGCCGGTTCCCGATCCACCGGCACCTGTCGTGCCGCGATCTGATCTCGAACGGGATGGTCTGCGTTTGCGTCCCGGTCGATGCCCGGAGCGCGGCGGGGCGGGTTGACGGCCTCAGTAGAGGCCGAGGCGGAAGACCTCGAAGCTGGCCGCGTGCTTGACACCCAGGCGGCTGCCGGTCTGCCGGGAGAAACCGTCCAGGAACTCCTCGGGGTCGAAGTCCCCGGCGCCAAGGCCCTGTAGATAGGCGGCGTGCGCCTCGAGCGACTGCACGCCCAGGTCGAACGTCTCGGTGGTGTCGACTCCGTGCTTCGACAGCGGCGATCCGGCGGCCCACACCTCCCGGACGCCGTTCCACTTCTCCAGCCCTTCCTCGATCTGCTCACGGAACACCCAGC
The DNA here is from genome assembly GCF_015690345.1 of Plantactinospora alkalitolerans. Lineage (GTDB taxonomy): Bacteria > Actinomycetota > Actinomycetes > Mycobacteriales > Micromonosporaceae > Plantactinospora > Plantactinospora alkalitolerans. Next base: position 43,900 of record NZ_JADPUN010000185.1, read on the forward strand.
GGTTCGCCGCGTCGCGTGCGGCGTCGAGCACGGCTCGACCGGTGACGATGTGGTCGGACATGTTCAACGCGTTGCCTTCCGCGTCCCAGCTGTCGCGGAAGTTGTTCGTGATCACGATGTCCGGCCGGTGCGTCCGGATCACCCGACTGAGGTCGCGGCGCAACGCGACGCCGTACTCCAGGACGCCGTCGGGTAGTCCCAGGAAGTCGACCTGGGACACGCCCACGATCGCCGCGGAGGTGCGCTGTTCCTCCTCGCGGGTCGGTCCGGCCACGGCCGGCTCCATTCCGTCGATCCCGGCCTCGCCGCTGGTGAGCAGCACGTAGGTGATCTCTTTGCCCTGGCGTGTCCAGCGCGCGATGGCCGCGGCGGCGCCGAACTCCAGGTCGTCTGGATGGGCGACGATGGCGAGCCCACGCTGCCAACTCTCGTCGACGGGCTGGAGCGGGTTGGGAACGGGTGCGTCAGCAGACATGTGACCCATCTTCCTCGACCACGCTCCGGGGCCGCATCCCTTCCCGCACCCGGCGCCGGTGTCGCTCCGGGCGGTCGACCGCGGATCCCGATGGCGGCGCGGGCCCGCGGGGCGGTGCACACCGCCCGGCAGCCGTGCCGGGGGTGGAAACCCGGTGGTCCCGCCGACCAGGCCCGTGCGAAGATCGACATCTGGGTCGCTAGCTCAACTGGCAGAGCATTCGGCTGAGTAGCGCGTCCGCTTTCCGCCTGTGCGGTCATGGGAGCGCTTCCTTCTCCTGGTTGGACCGAATGGTTCGGGGTTCGAGTCCCCGGCGACCCACTGTGCCGCGGCTGCGAGCCGGCAACCGCCGGCGTCGCCTCCCGGGCCGGCGCCCGTCTGTCGTTTCGCCGAGAGTCACCACCAGCGGAAGGGAGAACCCCGTGCTCGAAAAGCTGATCATCTCCAAGACACTGCGCGTCCCGGCAGGCACCGGAGCGGCTGGCGACGGCACGCCGGTGGCCCGGCAACTGGATGCGGTGCTGCTCGACGTCGGGTTCTCGGCCTCGCGAGCGCTGCTGGAACACGTCGGTGCCCTGGCTCCCGGCCCGGCGCTGGATCTCGCCGCCACGGTCGTGTCCGCGGTGCGCGAGCTGGTCGGCGACCATGTCCAGCACAACGCCTACTTTCTCGGTTTTCCGGACGACGTTCCGGACACCATCGAGTTCTGGACGGAACGGCTGCGGGCGGCCGTGCTCAGCCGCGGCGGCACGGCGACCGACGCGAAGCTTCGGGACGCGGTCGTCTCGGGCGGGGTGAACCTGCTCGACCTGCCGGCCTACGGCGTCTACCCGCACACCTACGCCGAGCTGTTGGCCGCGCACGACTCGCTGATCGCCACGGCCGGTGACCGGGTGACCCTGCTGCATCTCGGCGACACCGTCGACGCGGAGGCGGCGCGGCTCTACCTGGCCCTGGCCGGTAGCTCGACGCCACTCGGCGAGGCGGACCTCGCGATCCTCGGCGAGCTCGCGGTCGCCTGCCTGGACGGCGCGCAACCAGCCGAGATTCCGGTGCGGGAGAACCGTGCCGTCCTGAACGGGATGCGGCTCGTCCTCGGCAGGCCGCTGGTCGCCGTGGACACCACGACCGACGTGCTACGCCTCGCCTGCTATGCCTCCGGCGGGGACGCCTCGCTCGGAACACCTGCGCGATTTCGTGCCTTTCGGCGCCGGGAGCGCCGGATCCTGCTTGCCGCCCTGGACGGGGTCGTCGGCGCGAGCCCGGACAAGCTTGGTGACGTCGCACGTTACGCGGAGCGGTGGAAGCGGCTCGGGGAGCGGCTGCACCCGCACGAGTACGACGAGTGGCCGCACGCACAGGAGGTGTTCGCCGTCGCGCGGGGGGACCGGCGAGGACACGGCCTCGCCGGTCGTGCCGAGGCGGCGATCCGGGCCGGAGCCATCGGCCCGGCCGCGTCGGTGCTGTCGGCCGCGCCGGGACTGCTCCTGCGATCGGCGGACCGGCTGCTGCGGCTGGCGCCGGCGTCGGAGCGAGGCGTCGTGGTCGACGCAGTCACTGGTGCGCTCGGCTCGGCGTCGGGCCGGGTGCTCTGTTCGCTGCGCGAGCATGTCGGCAACCGGCTGACGCCCGCGTCCGTCCGGATGTACGCGAGCCGCTCTCGGCGGGCGTGGGTCGGGCCGGACGAGCGGCCGCCGCTGCCGGCCGGTCTGGTGGCCGAGTTGTCGTCGCTGCTCGACGCGGAGATCAGCGCCCGGCTGCCGGAACCGGGGCGACCGCTGGTGGTGGACCCGCAGGTGCTCGACGTCGCACTGCCGCTGTCCGGCCGGGCGACCGAAGGCGGATTCGGGGTGCTGCCGAGGGGCTCGCGGGCATCGGTCTCCGGTGAACTGCTGCGCTTCTTCACCTACTGGCGCCAGACCGAGCGGCGTACCGACCACGACCTGTCGGTGCTGCTGCTCGACGACGAGTTCCACGCTGTGGGCCAGGTGTCCTGGACGAACTACCGCCACGCCGGCGTGGTGCACTCCGGCGACGTCACCGACGCGACGAACGGTGCGACCGAGTTCATCGACGTGCCCCTGACGGTTCCCGGGCAATACGTGGTTCCGCAGGTCCACGTCTACGCGGGCGAGTCGTTCGACGACGTCGCCGAGTCGATGTTCGGGTACCAGACCCGGGGACGGGACCAGCGCGGCGCCCCGTTCGACGCACGGACGGTGCGGGCGCGCTCGCAGCTGCGCGGCCAGGGCCGAGTCGCGCTGCCGATGGTGTTCGCCAGGGGCGAGCGTGGCTGGCAGGCCGTGTGGCTCCACCTGTACCTGCGGGGTATGCCGTCGTTCAACCGGGTGGAGGAGAACACGTTCAGCACGGCGGACCGGGTACGGGCGCTGATGGAGCGGCGCTACCTCACCGTGTCCTACCTTGTCGACCGGTGGCGGGCCCGGGCCGAGGTGCTGACGTGGGACGGCCGGTTGCCGGACGAGCCGATCACGTTCATCGGCATCGAGGCGCCCGAGGGCCTGCCGGACGGCTCGGAGGCGTACACCCTGGACCGGCTGGGCGAGCTGATACCGGACAGCCTGCCGGGCGAGCCGCGCAGGTGAGGGCTTCGTACCCCGCCCAAGGCTCTGGGGTGGAGCCGACCGGCTCCACCCCAGAGTCTTCTGTCGATCAGGCGAGGCTGCAGGCCGCACCGTTGAGGGTGAACGAGGCGGGCCTGGCGGTGTTGCCGGTGTGGTTGGCTTGGAAGCCGATGCTCACCGACGCGTTCGGCGCGATCGCGCCGTTGTAGGAGGCGTTCCGGGCCGTTACCTGTCCGGAGGACGGCGAGTAGCTGGCGTTCCAGCCGGAGGTGATGGTCTGGCCGCTCGGCAGGGTGAAGACCAGCGACCAGCCGTTGACCGCGGTCGTGCCGGTGTTGGTGATGGTGAGGCTCTCGGTCAGGCCCGTGTTCCACGCGTTCACGGTGCTGGTGACCCGGCACGCGCCGGGGCCCGTCGTCGGTCCTGTGGTCGGGCCGGTCGTCGGTCCCGTGGTCGGTCCGGTCGTCGGTCCGGTGGTCGGTCCGGTGGTCGGGCCCGTCGTCGGTCCTGTCGTCGGCGTGGTGCCCTCGAACTGGGTGAAGAAGGTCCAGGTCTCCTGGGGGAGCCACTGCCCGCCGGAGTCCGACGGGCTGCCGGTGTGCCCTCCGTCGAACGCGTACCAGGCAACCGGATGCCCGGCCGAGCAGCCCGAGTAGTGGAACTCGGTGTGCCGTCCGCTGCCCTGCGTCGGCTCGGGCGGGCTTGCCGCGGTGCAGCCGTTGTTCCGGACGAACCTGTCGCGCATCGAGCGTCCGCCGGAGATGCTGAGCACGTTGTCACTGATGCCGTGCGCATGGAGATACGCGATCGGCTGGGTGCCGCCGTTGCATCCGCTGAGCACGCCACCGGCGTAGATCGCGACGGCGCGGAAGACGTTGGCACGGGCACACGCGAGCGCGTAGCTCATGCCGCCGCCGTAGCTGAATCCCAGGGAGAATATCTGTGCCGTGTCGACACAGAGAGCGTTCCCGATCGTCTGGATCATGTTGTCGGTGAAGGTCACGTCCTCGCCGCCGGAATTGGCCCAGCCGGCGTTGAGGCCCTCGGGCGCGACGAAGATCGTGCTGTTGTTCGACAGCGGCAGGAGACCGTAGTAGTTCCCGCTCGCGACCGCGTTGGCGTTGCCGTTCAACCAGTGGAACCCGAAGACCAGCCGGTAGGGACGGCTGTTGTCGTAGTTGTTGGGCAGCCTCAGGATGAAGGTGCGGTTCTTTCCGCCGCTCTGCATCGAATGTGTGCCGTTGGCCAGCGCCGGTGCCTTACCGCAGCCGGCGGTGGCCGCGAGGACGCCTACCCCGGAGCCCGGCGCGCTTCCGCCGGCTCCTCCGGATATCGCCGCACCCGACGGTATCGCGGTCGCCACCAACATCGCGACGCCAGCGGCGGCTGCGATGCCCGACAGCGTCAGAATCGTCGGGCGACGTCTGCGACCTGTTCTCCCAATCAACGTTCCTCCTCAGAGTATGGGCCATAACGGCAGCGCCGGAGACAAATCGACCGGCTGGGGTCAGCGCGGCCGGTGTCGGCGACGCATCGGCGGCGGCGGTCGCCGCGACCAGAGCGGCACGGGGGACGAACCGCTCCGGTGGTCGCGAGCCGGCGGCGCGTGGTCTGCACCGGGCCGCCCGTGCGACGAGGTCGCACACGCGTCGACCGCATGCCCACCACCTCGACAGCCATCGATAACAATAACTGTCAATGTAGAAGGAAAGATGACGATCGTCAATCGAACGCCTAACGTCGGATCGTCGGATCGTCCAGGCCACATCGCCATCGCCCGCCGGGCCGGACTCCGATCTCGACAACGGAGCGATCCTCGTGGCATCGTCGGGCTCGCCACCACCCGGAGCTCCGGGGGAGAGGACGGGAAGACCGATGTCCGTGCTCAGACTCCTCGCCCGCCGGAGCGTTCCCGCCGGGCTCGGCACCACCCTGACCGTCGTACTCGCCACCGGCGCGGCGACGCCGGCCGCCGCCTGGACCGGCGCCGCCGAACACCGGCTCGCCATCGAGACCCTCTCCAGCCGGCCCGACCAGGTCAGCGGTGCGGACGCACTGGTCCGGGTGGCCCTCGCCGGCCGGATCGACCCACGTTCGGTCCGGATCACCCGTAACGGCACCGACGTCACCCGGGCGTTCCGGATCGAGGCAGGGGCGCTCCGGGGCGTGGTCGACGGGCTCCGCGACGGTGCCAACCTGCTCCGGGCGAGCGCTCCACACGCCCGTGCCGCGACCCTCGTGGTACGCAACCACAGCTCGGGTCCGATCTTCTCGGGGCCGAGGCAGTACCCGTTCCTCTGCCGCACCGAGCAGAACGGGCTCGGCGCTCCGGCGGTGGACAACCAGGACGGGCAGGGCATGCGGGTACGCGGCCCGGACGGCGCGGTCGTCGGATGGAGCCGGGACTGTGCCGCCCCGACCGTCACCGACCGGCTCTACCGGGCCACGGACGGCACGTTCAAGCCGATGCCAGCGGACGGCACCCGGCCGGCCGACCTGGCCACCACCCGCACCCTGGACGGCCGCAGCGTCGACTACGTGGTACGGCGGGAACGCGGCACGATCAACCGGTTCGTCTACTCGATCGCGGTGCTGGAATCCAACTGGAACCGGCGGGTGATCTACCGCTTCGACGGTGGGGTGGCGATCGGGCACGACCAGGGCAGGTTGCCCGGGGGACATCTCTACCACGAGGGGCTCTCGCTCGGGTACGCCGTCCTCTACTCCACAGGCACCCGTACCGCCACCCACTACAACACGGTGCTCGGCGGCGAGACGGCGCTGATGCTCAAGGAGCACTTCGTCGAGGCGTACGGAGTTCCGCTGTACACGGTCGGGGTGGGCGGCTCCGGCGGCGGCATCCAGCAGTACCTCTACGGGCAGAACTACGGCACCCGGGTCATCGACGCGGCGATTCCGCAGTACTCGTACCCGGACATGGCGACCCAGACGATCCACGTGGGCGACTGCGAGTTGCTGGAGTACTACATGGACGTCACCGATCGCGCGAACCCGAAGTGGCGGAACTGGGAGAACCGGACCTGGCTGATCGGCATGAACGCCAGCGCGACGGTGCCGAACCCGTACCTGGGTGGCGTGCCGGGCTCGACCGAGTGCGTCGAGGGCTGGCGTGGCCTCACCCCGCTCGCGCTGAACCCGCTGTGGTCACCGGGTGACCCGCTCTGGGCCCAGATGGATCCGCCCGGTGTGGCGCAGACGGTCCAGTGGTCGCACTGGGGCGACCTGGTCAACATCTACGGCACCGGCCCGGCCGGGTACGCCCGGTCCACCTGGGACAACGTCGGCGTCCAGTACGGGTTGTCGGCGCTGACGTCCGGCCGGATCACCCCGACCGAGTTCCTGGACCTGAACGCCCGGGTCGGCTCCTGGCGGCCACAGCCGGAGATGGTGCAGGAGGGATGCCCGTTCACCCCGTCGGCCTGTGCCGACCCGGCGCAGTTCGACCCGTGGTCGTCCCGGAACATGCGGCTGTCGCCGGACGGTGGCAGTACCCCGGCACCGCGTACGACCGGTGACCGCAGGGCGATCCGGGCCGCGTACGACTCGGGGATCGTCTTCACCGGCGACATCGACATCCCGGTCATCGACTGGCGGCACTACCTCGAAGAGCAGCTCGACATGCACAACTCGCACCAGTCCTTCGCGTCCCGGCAACGGATGCGCGATCACGATCGGAACGCGGCCAACCAGGTCATCTGGTTCACCGACGCCCGGCCGGCGGAGGCGTTCGACCAGACTCCGGAGGCGCTCGCGGTGATCGACGACTGGATGGCCAACCTGCGTACCCGGCCCTGGCGGGGGGTGGTGGGCAACAGGCCGGCGCTGGCCGTCGACCGCTGCTTCAGCACCGCGGGTGTGGAGATCGCCCGGGGAGAGCACGTCTGGGACGGGATCCTCGACAACCGCCCCGCCGGTGCGTGTACGTCCCGCTTCCCGCTCTACGGAACGTCGCGTACCGTCGCCGGCGGCCCGATCGCCGGTGGCGTCTACGCCTGCGACCGGCAGTCCGTGCCGGCGGCCATCGCCCGGGGCCGGTACGGGTCGTGGCGTCCGACCGGGCCCGAGCGGCGGCGCCTGGAGCAGATCTTCCCCACCGGGGTCTGCGACTACCGCTGACCCCACCCGCCGGGTACCGCCGCGACGGACGCGTGCCGGTCCCGAGCAAGCGCCGATATCGGACAGTCCGCTTTCCGGATCGCAAGTGTTCAGTCGGCAATCCGGCCAATTGACACCGATCCGGGACCCTGCCGTGTCCCGGCTGCCAATCCTCGGTTGGACCAGGCGGGCAGTCCGGCGAAACCGGTCCTGACCAGGGAAAACGCCTAGGGCAGTGATCGGGCGAGGGAGGGGGACCAATGACGGTACGCGGCGCGGCGGACCAGAACGACATCCTGATCGTCGAACGCCGCGAGTCGGCGGTGCGCAGCTACTGCCGCCGCTTCGACTGCGTCCTCGACACCGCCGAGGGGAGCGTGGTCAGGGACGTGTCCGGCCGTGAGTATCTCGACTTCGTCGCCGGCGCGGGTTCGTTGAACTACGGGCACAACGACCCGGACATGCGGGCCGCCCTGATCGCCCACCTCGAACACGGCGGACTCTCGCACAGCCTGGATCTGGCCAGTACGGCCAAGAGCGCTTTCCTGACGGCCTTCGAGTCGCTCGTGCTGCTGCCGCGCGGCCTCGACCACCGGGTCCAGTTCACCGGCCCGACCGGCGCCAACGCGGTCGAGGCGGCACTCAAACTCGCCCGTAAGGTCACCGGCCGGTCCAATGTCATCGCCTTCACCAACGGCTTCCACGGGATGTCGCAGGGCGCGTTGGCGGCGACCGGGAACCGGCACCACCGGATCGGCCCGCAGATGCCGCTGCACGGCGTGACCCGGCTGCCGTACGACGGCTACCAGGGCGAGGGTGTCGACACGGCGGACCTGTTGGCCCGGATGCTGTGCGACCCGTCCAGCGGGCTCGACGCGCCCGCGGCGATCCTGCTGGAGACGGTGCAGGGGGAGGGTGGCCTCAACGTCGCGTCGCCGGGTTGGCTGGGAAGAATCGCGGAACTGGCACGGAGCAGCGGCGCCCTGCTGGTGGTCGACGACGTCCAGGCCGGCTGCGGACGGACCGGTACCTTTTTCAGCTTCGAGCCGTTCGGGATCGTCCCCGACCTCGTCGTGCTGTCCAAATCGATCTCCGGTTACGGCCTGCCGATGGCGCTGCTGTTGATCCGGCCCGAGCACGACGTCTGGCTGCCGGGGGAGCACAACGGCACGTTCCGCGGAAACGTCCACGCGTTCGTCACGGCCACGGTGGCGTTGACGAAGTTCTGGGCGGCCCCCGGGTTCGCCGCCGACGTGACACGCCGGGGGGATCTGCTCGCCGGTCGCCTCGCCGGGATGGCCCGCGTCGTGCCGGGCGCGACCGTGAAGGGGCGCGGGATGATGCGCGGCGTCGATGTCGGCTCCGGTGCGCTCGCGGCGGACATCACCCGGCGCTGCTTCGCCGGAGGGCTGATGTTGGAGACCTCCGGCCCGCACGACGAGGTCGTCAAGGTGCTCGCCCCGCTCACCACCCCCGACGACCTGCTGAACGACGGGCTGGACATCCTGCTGGACGCCGCCCGAGACGTCACGACGGGGTCCGGGGTACCCGGTGCGTCCGGCCTGGTGAACGCGTGACCGCGACTCCCCGGGTGCCGCCGGACGCCGACCCCCGGGTGGTGCCCGACGCCGACCCGGTACGTCCGCCGTACGTCCCCGACCAGGGTGTCGGGCCTGGAACCGGTCCGGTGCTGACCGCCGCGGGGGTGGACAACCGGGTCCGTTGGCGACCTGGTGAGCGGTTGCACCACCTGTTCGAGCGACGCTGCGACCGGTTCGTCGCCGAGGGCGATCCCGGGCACCTGGCGGTCGACGACGGCGAGCACCGGTTGACGTTCGCCGAACTCGACTCCCGGGCCAACCAGTTCGGGCGGCTCCTGCTGGCGCGCGGCGTGGCTCCGGGGGACCGGGTCGGGCTGCTCGTCGACAGGTCCGCCCTCGCCTACCTGGCCATGCTCGCCGTCTCCAAGATCCACGCGTCGTACGTTCCGGTGGACGCCGGCTTTCCGACCGACCGGATCGCCTTCATCGTCGACGACGCGCGCGTCCGGACGGTCGTCGCGCTCTCGGCGTTGGCCGACCGCGTGGACGGGGTGGCCCGGACGGTGATCCGGATCGACGATGCGCCGGAGCTCGACCGGTACCCCCGGCACCGGATCCGCCTGGACGATCCCGCGCCGACACCGGACGATCTGGCCTACCTCATCTACACCTCGGGTACCACGGGCCGGCCCAAGGGCGTCGCCATCACCCAGGCGAACATCTGCAACTTCGTCCAGGTCGCGGCGGAGAGCTACGGCCTGCGCGCCGACGACCGCGTCTACCAGGGGATGACGATCGCCTTCGACTTCTCCGTCGAGGAGATCTGGGTGCCGCTGGTCTGCGGCGCGACGCTGGTGCCGAGCACCGCGCCCGGGGCGCTGGTCGGACGCGATCTCGCCGGCTTCCTCGCCCGGCACCGGGTGACGGCGCTGTGTTGCGTACCGACGCTGCTGGCCACGATCGAGGGCGAGTTGCCGGACCTCCGGTTCGTCCTCGTCTCCGGTGAGGCCTGTCCGGCACACCTGGTCAACCGCTGGCATCGGCCGGGAAGGACGTTGCTCAACGTCTACGGACCGACCGAGACGTCGGTCACCGCCACCTGGGCCCGACTCCATCCCGACCGGCCGGTGACGATCGGGGTGCCGCTGCCGACGTACTCGGTGGTGATCCTCGATCCGGACCTGCGGGCCCTGCCCCGAGGGGAGACCGGAGAGATCGGCGTCGCCGGGGTCGGCCTCTCCCCGGGGTACGTCAACCGGCCCGACCTGACCGCCCACGCCTTCGTTCCGGACCGGTTGGGGATCGCGCACAATCCCTCGGGCCGGATCTACCGCACGGGTGACCTCGGCCGGGTCAACGACGACGGCGAACTGGAGTACCTGGGCCGGATCGACAGCCAGGTCAAGGTGCGTGGCTACCGGATCGAGCTGACCGAGATCGAGTCGGTGCTGCTGCGGCTGCCGGAGGTGGCCCAGGCGGCGGTCACCACGTACCAGCCGGAGTTCGGTGTGGTCGAACTCGCGGCGTTCTACACCCGGAGTGCCGGAGCGGGGGCGCTGGACCGCGGCCGGGCGATGGCCGCGCTGCGGTCCCGGCTGCCCCGCTACATGGTCCCGGCGTATCTCGAGGAACTGCCGGCGCTGCCCACGCTGCCCAGCGACAAGGTGGACCGTAACCGGCTTCCCGCGCCGTCCGGAACGCGGCACCGGTCGACGACGTCGGACATCGTCGCTCCCGCCGGGCCCACGGAGTCGGCGCTGGCGGAACTTCTCGCGGAACTGTTGCGGGTGGAGCGGGTGTCGGTGCGGGACGACTTCTTCACCGACCTGGGCGCCGACTCGTTGATGATGGCGCGGTACTGCACGGGGGTGCGGGAACGGATCCGCGCCGACGTCTCGATCAAGGACGTGTACCTGAATCCCACGGTCCGGGGCCTCGCCGAGGTGGTCGGCAAGGGTGCGTCGGCGACGCCGGTCGAGCCCCCACATCCGGTGCTGCGCGTGCCCGGCGATCTGGCGTACTACGGCTGTGCGGCTCTCCAGCTCCTCTTCGGCCTGGTGTGCATCGTGTTCTTCGCCATGGGCGCGGTCACCGGGTACACCTGGATCAGCGGCGGCTCCGGCGGGGTCGACGTGGCCCTGCGCTCGCTGAGCTTCGGGTTCGCCTGGTTCGCGGTGACGGCGCTGCTTCCGGTGGCGGTGAAGTGGTTGCTGGTCGGCAGGTGGCGGGCCGGGACGTTTCCCATCTGGGGGCCGACCTACCTGCGGTTCTGGGTCGTCAAGCGGGTCACCCGGGCCAGCCCGCTGGTGCTCTTCCGGGGATCGCCGGTCTACAACCTCTACCTCCGCGCGCTCGGCGTGCGGGTCGGGCCCGACGTGTTGATGCTGTCCCGGTCGGTGCCGGTCTGTACCGACCTCATCACGCTGGGCGCCGGTACGGTGATCGGAAAGGACGTGAGCCTTCTCGGGTACCGGGCGGAGGCCGGCTGGATCACCACCGGCCCGATCAGCGTCGGCCGGAACGTCCAGGTCGGTGAGGGCAGCGTCCTGGACATCGACACCGAACTGGGCGACGGGGCGCGGTTGGGGCACGTCTCCTCGCCCCACCCCGGCCAGGTCGTTCCGGCCGGGGCCAGCTATCACGGCTCGCCCGCGGTGCCGGGTGGTGGTGGCAGCCCGGTCGCGGCGCCGAGGTCATGCTCGCGGGTGCGCCGGCTGTGCTACGGCACCGCCCAACTGATCGGCCGGATGGTGGTCGACACCCAGTTGGTCGTCGTCCTGGTGGCGGTCGCCTTCGCCGTCGACATCCGGACGGTTCCGGGATCGCTGCTGATGTTCTTCGGCGCGATCCCGCTCGGCCTGCTGCTCGCGGTCGCCGTTCCCCGACTGGCGAACCTGTTCCTGGTGGCCGAGCGGGCGTATCCGCTCTACGGCTGGCACTGGATGTGCTTCCAGGTCGTCTCCCGGTTCAGCAACGTCCGGATCTTCAACGTCCTGTTCGGAGACAGTTCCTACATCACCGGATACCTCCGGTTGATCGGCTGGCGGCTGCGCGAGGTGCGGCAGACGGGCTCGAACTTCGGGCTCGGGCAGAAGCACGACAGCCCGTACCTGTGCGAGGTACGCGGTGGCGGTCTCGTCTCCGACGGGCTGTCCATGTCCAACGCCCGGTTCTCCAGTACGTCGTTCGCGCTGTCGCGGGCGACGATCAGCGCGGAGAACTTCCTCGGCAACCGGATCGTCTATCCCGCCGGGGCGAGGGTCGGGAACAACTGCCTGCTCGCGACCAAGGTCATGGTGCCGCTCGACGGCCCCGTCCGGTCAGGTGTCGGGCTGCTGGGCTCGCCACCGTTCGAGATCCCCCGCTCCGTACGCCGGGACGCCCGTTTCGACGGGTGGAGGACCGGTGACGAGTTCCGGCGACGGTTGTCCCGGAAGAACCGTTCGAACATCGCCACCATGGGCTGGTACCTGCTCTCCCGCTGGCTGCTGTTCTACCTCCCGATCCTGATCGTGGTACGCGTCGAGGGACTGCACGACGGCGCGGGGCCGCACGTCCCCGCGCTGGCCGCCGGGATCCTGCTGGCGCTGCTGACGATGATCGGCTACGTCGTCCTGCTCGACTGGGTCTGCCTGGGGTTCCGGCGGCTCCGCCCGTTGTGCTGCTCGATCTACGATCCGCGTTACTGGCGGCACGAGCGCTACTGGAAACTCGGCGAGGCCGGGTTCCTCGGGCTGTTCAACGGTACGCCGGTCAAGTCGCTGGTCTGGCGGCTGCTCGGGGTACGGGTCGGCCGACGGGTCTTCGACGACGGTTGCGGGATCCCGGAGCGGAGCCTGGTCGAGATCGGTGACTACTGCACCCTGGGCGAGGGGTCGGTGCTGCACTCGCATTCGCTGGAGGACGGGGCGTTCAAGTCCGACCGGATCCGGCTCGGCCGGGGGTGTTCGGTCGGCGCCGGCGCGCTGGTCCACTACGGCGTCGAACTGTCCGACGGGGTGGTGGTGGCGCCCGACTCGTTCGTGATGAAGGGAAGCACCCTCGCGGCCGGCACCGTCTGGCGGGGCAATCCCGCACGCCCTGTCCCGAACGCCGGATAGCGCGGCGGGGCCGGTCGGAGCGGCAGCGGGACCCATTGACAGTCGATACCTAACAGCTAAGCTATAACCGTTATGTATCAGCGCATGACCGGCGGTGGGGCCGTCGACGTTCGTTCCCGTCCACGTCGGCCGGTCGACGTCACCTCGGCATCCCGTCGCCGATCGGGCCATCGCCAGGGAAAGGAGCCACGATCGTGAGTTCCCACGCCACCCGGCCACGCGCCGACGTCGTGCCGCCGGACGCACCACAGCAACCAGGGATCGACGACGGCGGGCGCGGCCGGCTGGCCCCGATCGCCTGGCGGCCGGTCGGCGTGGTCGCCGGACTCGTCGCCACACTGCTGCTGGCCACCAACGGTGGCTACGGGTACCACCGCGACGAGCTCTACTTCCTGCTGCTCCGGCCGGACTGGGGCTACCGGGACCAGCCGCCGCTGACCCCGGCGATCGCCCGGCTGGCCGACGCGCTGTCCGGCGGGTCGCTGTGGGGGCTACGGCTGCCGGCCACCCTCTGCGTGCTGGCAGCGCTGCTGCTGGCGGCGCTGCTCGCCCGCGAGTTCGGCGGCGGCACGCTCGCCCAGACGCTGGCCGCGTTCGGTCTCGGCACCGGCGCCGCGACCCTGATCTTCGGGCACGTGCTGCTGACCGCTGGGGTCGACGTGCTGGTCTGGCTCGGCATCATCCTCTGCGCGACCCGGGCGCTGCTGCGCGACCAGCCGCGCTGGTGGCTGGCGGCCGGCACGGTGCTCGGGATCGGGCTCTACAACAAGCTGCTGGTCGTGCTGCTCCTGGTCGGACTCGCCGTCGGGCTGCTCGCCCTCGGCCCACGCCGTGCGCTGGTCAACCGCTGGCTCTGGGCCGGCGTGGCACTCGCCCTGCTGATCGGCGCCCCCAACCTCGTCTACCAGCTCACCCACGACCTGCCCCAGGCCGACATGGCCGGGGCGATCGCCGACGACAAGGGCGCCGAGTCGCGGACCACCTTCGTGCCGTTCCAGCTCATCCTGATCGGACCGCCGCTGGCGGCGATCTGGATCGCCGGCCTGGTCGGGCTGCTACGCCGAGCGGCCTGGCGACCGGTCCGGGCCCTCGCCGTGGCGTACCTGACGGTCTGCGTACTGGTGCTGGTCTCGGGCGGGCAGCCCTACTACACCTACGGGCTGCTCGGCGCCCTCTTCGCCGCCGGGTGCGTGGTCACCGCCGACTGGATCCGGCGGGACCGGCGCCGGACCAGGCTCACCCTGGTCGCGGCCGCTGCCGGAGTCAACGCGGTGGTGAGCGCGGTGATCGCGCTGCCGCTGCTGCCGGTCGGCGTACTCGGTGCCACGCCGGTTCCGGGGATCAACATCACCGCGGCCGACTCGGTCGGCTGGCCCCGCTACGTCGACCAGGTGGTCCGGGCGTACGACGAGCTGCCGGCCGCCGACCGGGCCGCCGCGATCGTGCTCACCGCCAACTACGGCGAGGCCGGGGCGCTCACCCGACTCGGCGCCGACCGGCTGCCCGTGATCTACAGTGGACATAATGAGCTCGGCTACTACGGGCCACCCCCCGAGTCGGCGACCGTGCTGCTCGGGGTCGGCGTGGGGGAGGCGGGCGAATTGAGCCGGCACTTCGGTACCTGCGCCCTCGTCGGCCGGCTCGACAACGGGCTCGGGGTCGACAACGAGGAACAGGGCGTACCGATCGTGGTGTGCCGGGAGCCCCGCACCTCCTGGCAGCAACTGTGGCCGATGATCCAGCACTTCGACTGACGACCACCCCGACCGGACCTCCGTCCCGGGCTCGCGCCCGGAGCGGAGGTCCCCGCGCACACCGGGCCGAACAGGCGTACGCTGGGATCAATCCCGGAAACGACGACATCCCACTCCCGAGGTGCCAGCCACGCCGGCTCGACCCTTAGGGGAGTGTCATGTCCGTCCTTCACCGCACTCGAACCGCACCGACAGATCCCGCGGTCACCGCTTCGCGGGTCCCGGACGTTCCCACCGCGACACCGGCGAGCGGGTCGGCCCGGATCCGGCTCGGACCCGCCTGGCTCCGTGTCTGTGCCGTAGGGGTCACCTCGGCGGTTCTTCTCGTCTTCATGATGCAGAACACCCGCGAGGTCGAGGTCACCTTCCTGTGGATGCACGGCACGCTGGCGCTGGCGCTGGCGTTGCTGATCGCTGGCGTCGGTATGGCCATCCTGGCCATGGTGGTCGGCGCCGTGCGTCTCACCCGGCTGGACCGCCGGCGTCACTGATCCGCGCCGCGCGGACAGCCCACGAACTGGCTTGGATACCTTGCGTGTCCCGATCGCAGGCCCGAGCCGATCCGACGTGATGACGCCAGCCGATCCAGGCTGCCGCCCCACGAGACGAACCGAAGGGACATCCCATGCACATCGACAAAGCCGACATCCTCGCATCGCTGCGGTCCAGAGGGCTGCATGCCAGGGCCGCCTGGGTCGACCGGGAACTGCCCACGATGGTCGACACACACAAGCACGGGTCGCTGCTCCGGATGCTCGGCGTCGACCCCGCCAGGGCACCCGACACGGTCGGATCGGCGCAGCGCTGAACTGCCGCGGAGCCGTCCGGGGCACCACCAGCCGTCGTCAGCAGGCCGACACCTCCGGCCGCGGGCCCGGAGGACAAACCCTCGGGCCCGCGCCGGACGCCACCGGGGCCGCGAAGGTCAGGCCGGTGTCGTCTCCAGGTGTGTCGTGTCGTGCTTGGTCGCCCACCCGAGGGCGTAGTCGGCCACCGCCTCCCAACCCGGCACTCCGATGGTGAAGTGCGGTCGGTGGGGAAACACCTTGTAGTCCGTGATCGCGGACGACCTGTCGTACCGCCGGTAGTTCTCCCGATTGAGTGCCGGGGGAGCGGTGTGGTCGCTGCCACCGGCGATGATCAGCAGCGGCGCCCTCGTACCGTTGCGGAGATTGACCTTGGTGGCCGGGTGGGGGAGCAGGTTGGCGGTCGCGGCCTGCCACAGCGGGCGTCCGCTGCTCGGCACGTGGTAGCGGTGGTAGGCGGCCATCGACGCCGCCTCGTCCGAAGTGTTGGTGAACCCGTAGTGCCACTGCTTCGGGCTCAAGGTCACCGTGCGTCCCCGGTTGGCGGGGTTGCCCAGCACGGGGAACGCGGCCCGCAGGCTGGAGAGGGACAGCCTGAATACCCCCTTCACCGGGGCTGGGGCGATCGCGACCCCGGCGTGACCCAGCCCCCGGTCCAGCAGGATCTGCACCAGTACACCGCCGAAGGAGTGCCCGATGAGGACCGGCGGCGTACGCATGCCGCGGATGATGTTCTCGTAGTGCTCGGCCACCTCCGCGACGCCCACCCCGTTCATGGCCGACGGATCCGCCCGGAGGGCCTTGACCTCTCCATCCATGCCCGGCCAGGCGGGAGCGATCACTCGGTGGCCGGCCTTGGAGTAGCGGTCGATCCAGTACTCCCAGGCCCGGGGGTTCAGCCACAGCCCATGGATGAGCACGATGGTGCTCCGACCGTCGGGGGAGTTGGCGCTGCTCATGTCGGTACCCCTGTCTGATGTTGGTTCGTGATCGACCCGTACGGGCGGCGTCGACGCGCCGGGCGGCCCGGCCCGCTCATTCGGACGCTTTCCGGCACGGTCACTACAGGCCGGGTGGAAGTGTGGAACCCGGGTCGGCGTAGGCATCGGGTGCCCGGAGCGTGGCCACCAGGTCACGACCAAGGTGTCCGGGGTAGCCGGTGCCGGCTGCCGGCTGCCGGTGGCCGAGTTCGCGGGCCTGGTCGCCGGCGCGACGGGCGGCGATGGCAGTGACCCAGCCGAGCACGTCGTCGTGCCGCGCCTGGGATACCGGCGCGAGCCGCCATACCTCGACGAAGACCGCACGGGTCACCGGCACGGCGCGCGCCGAACTGCCGAGGCTCTCGCGGACCTGGGCGAAGACGGGGCGGACGAGGTGGCGGTAGAGACGGCCGAAGGCGGCCTCGTCCCGTTCGGCGATCCGTTTGACGAGATCACTCAAGGATTCGGCGGCGGGCGGAATGTAGCTGGATGGGATAGGCATCCGAAGCTCCGGTGGTGTGCCTGTGGTCAGGGCACCGCCAAGGACTGGAGCGGCTGTGTCGCGCGATCACACTATGGCACCGATGACCCACGGACGACGACGCCGGATCTGGCTATTCGCAGCAACGCGTGCTTTTCGCCTATCCAGGACACGTCGTGGGGAACCTCCTGGTCAGCCAGCACAGGCCGGCTACCACTGGGCAGTGGTCCAGGAGTACGCTGACGCCGCGGTTGCTCCGGACCCTGGCGACGTGCCCTAGTGTCGATCGCCTGGAGGAGCTGTGCGCGTCATCGTTTCGATCATCGCGCCCGTCCCCACGACCGCCCGGCATCACCACAGCTCACCGGATACATTCGGCCGCTGCACCGTCCGAGGCGGCAGCGACGCCGTGACGCCGTGAGCAGTGACCGGGTCGTCCGGGTCTGGGCCGAGGTGGGGCGGCAGGCCGAGGGCAACCCGATGTCCGTGGCGCACGTGTGTGCGGCGGCCGTCGTCGGGGTGGGGGTGGATGGGGCCGGCGTGACGGTGATGGTCAGCCCTGCGGTACGGGATTCGGTGCACGCCACCGACCACGTGGCGGGCGAACTCGAAGAGTGGCAGCTGACCTTCGGCGAAGGCCCCTGCGTCGACGCGTTCGCCGTGGGCGGCCCGGTCCTGGTCGTGGACCTCGGTTCACCGGACTTCCTGGCCCGCTGGCCGGCGTTCACCCCGGCGGCATTGAACAGCGGCGTGGGTGCGCTGTTCGCGCTGCCCGTACAGGTCGGCGCGATCCGGCTGGGCGTGCTCGACCTCTACCGCGTCCGACCGGGCCCACTGAGTCCTGCCGAACTCGCGGACGCGTTGGCGTTCGCGGACGCCGCCGGCACGCTGCTGTTCGACGAGGCGGGTATCCGGCCGACCACGGTTGCCGTGGCCGGGCAGGGCGACGACCCGACCGCCCACCACGCTCAGGTGTACCAGGCCACCGGAATGCTCCTGGTGCAGCTCGGGAGCAGCGCCGAGGCGGCCTTCGCCCGACTTCGGGCCTACGCCTACGCCCACGACCGACGACTCGGCGACGTCGCCCGCGACGTGGTGGAGCGCCGGCTGCGCCTCCGGCCCGATCCGCCAGGGGACGACGATGACGGACGATGACGCCCTGCCAGCCCACCGTCCACGGCGTGCGATCACCACTCGCTGGCGCCCGCGTCGAGCACAACCGTGATGAGGGAGAACGGGCATGAGTGAGCGGCAACTGACCGAGGCGTTCGTCGAACTGGCCGACACCCTCGTCGACGACTTCGACATGATGGACTTCCTGCACCAGGTGACGGTCAGGTGCGCCCAGGTGCTCGACGTGTCGGCGGCCGGGGTGCTGCTGACCGACCAGCGAGGTGTACTGCGCGTGGTGGCCGCCTCGACCGAACAGACGCGGCTGCTGGAACTGCTCCAGTTGCAGACCGACGAGGGGCCCTGCCCGGAGTGCTTCCACACCGGGCGGCCGATCGCGGTCGCCGACCTGTCCACCACCACCAGCCGCTGGCCCCGCTTCACCGCTGAGGCCCGGCGGAGCGGCTTCGCCTCCGTCCACGCCCTGCCGATGCGGCTGCGCACCGAGGTCATCGGAGCGCTCAACCTGTTCGGGGTCGAACCCGGTGCTCTGGACGAGAACACCATCCGACTGGGACAGGCCCTGGCCGACGTGGCAACCATCGGGCTCCTCCAGGCACGAGCCATCCGACACCGCGAAACACTCGCCGAACAGCTGCAAACCGCGCTCAACAGCCGGATCGTCATCGAACAGGCCAAGGGCGTCGTCGCCGAACGCCGCAAGATCGACGTGGACCAGTCGTTCATCCTGCTCCGCAGTGCCGCCCGTACCAGCAATCGTCGGCTGTCCGAACTCGCCCGCGCCGTCATCGACGGATCAGCAATCGTCTGACCCACCCCACCCGGTGCGAATCAGGTGCCGCATGGCGCCGGCGCCTGATCCGCACCCGAAAAACGGAGACAATGGTCGACAACCACAACATTTCTGCGCCCCGGCACGGTCCCGGTCCACGCGTTCCAGTCGATCCCGCCGATCGGCCGTCCGCGTGAGGGTAGCCCTGCTGGGACCGGTGGCCTGGCGTACGCCGCCACACCACTACGGACCGTGGGAGCAGGTGACCGGTCTGCTTGCCGATGGCCTGGCCGCCCACGGTGTGGATGTGACGCTGTTCGCCACGCTCGACTCCGTCACCTCCGCCGCGCTCGACGGCGTATGCGCACGCGGCTACGCCGACGATCCGACCATGGACGGGCGGGTCTGGGAGGCGATGCACGTCGGCCACGCCCTGGCCCGGTCGGCGGAGTTCGACCTCGTGCACAACCATCTCGACTGGCTGCCGCTGGCCCTCGCCCAGCATTGCCGGGCCCCAATGGTAACCACCATCCACGGCTTCTCCGGCCCGAAGATCCTGCCCGCCTACGAGACCGCCCGGTCGGCGTACGTCTCCATCTCCGACGCCGACCGCGTCGCCGGGCTCGATTACCTCGCCACGGTGTACCACGGGATCGACCTCGGCGGGCTGCCGTTCGCCCCCGACGGAGGCCCGGGGCTCGTCGCCTTCGGCCGGATCCATCCGGACAAGGGCACCCACACCGCCATCGAGATCGCGCGGCGGGCCGACCGGCCGCTGACCATCTGCGGGATCGTCCAGGACGAGCGGTACTTCACCGAGGAGGTCCTTCCGCACGTCGACGGTGAACGGGTCGTCTTCCTCGGCCCGGTCGGCCCGGAACGCCGTGGCCGGATCCTCGGTGCCAGTGCGGCCCTGCTGCACCCGATCGCCTTCGCCGAGCCCTTCGGGCTGTCGGTGGTGGAGTCGATGGCGTGCGGGACGCCGGTGGTGGCGTACCGGCGCGGATCCATGCCGGAGGTCGTCGACGAGGGTGTGACGGGCTTCCTCGTGGATACCTTGGAGGAGGCCGCCGAGGCCGTCGCCCGGATCGCGACGATTGACCGGGGAGGTTGCCGGGACCGTGCCCGGGAGCGCTTCAACGCCGACCGCATGGTGACCGACTACCTGCGCGTGTACCGCGAGGTCCTGCGCCGGTAACCGATGCTGATACTGTCGGGCAGTCGATGGCTCTCCGAGGGTCCGGCGTAGGTTCCCGACCGGTCAGATCCCGCAGAGGCGGTGGCCTCGGTGAACCCCGTTCCGCCCGCCACACACGCTGGTCGGGTGAGCGCCATTATCGCGTGAGGTCCGCCACCGCCCCGCGCGGCGGCGTCCGACGACCGGAAGGCGCGCGCGGATGCCCCGCAGCTACGGTTTTCTCAGCACCCATCCACCGACCCAGTGCGGACTGGCCACCTTCAACTCGGCGCTGGCCGCGCACATCATCGCCGAGGGTGCGTCGGGCGGCGTCGTACGCGTCGTCGCCGGCGACGACCGCCACGCCGAGCCGGCGGTTCCCGGCGATGGTCGAGCAGACGCTCGGCGACCGGTCGGACCCGGCGTCGTGCACAGCTGGTCGGCGCGGACGGTCGCTGGCTGGCGGGACGCGGCCGCGGCGCTCGACACGTTCGACGTCGCCGTCGTGCAACACGAGTACGGCATCTATCCCGGACCCGACGGGCAGGACGTCCTGCCGTTGCTGCGCCGGCTCACCGTGCCCAGCATCGTGGTTCTGCACACCGTGCTCGCCAATCCGACCGCCGGGCAGAAGGCGGTGCTGGAGCAACTCGTCGCCGCGGCCAGCACGGTCGTCACGATGACCGACACCGCCCGCGACCGGCTGCTCCTCGGCTACACCGTGGACGCCGCCAAGGTCACCGTCATCCCGCACGGCGCGGCCGACCACGACGACACCACCGCCGAACCCCGCCAGCGTCCCCATCTGCTCACCTGGGGACTACTCGGCCCCGGTAAGGGGATCGAATGGGCGTTGCGGGCCCTCGCCCGCCTCCGTGGGCTCAACCCGACCCCCACCTACACCGTCGCCGGTAGGACGCACCCGAAGGTGTTCGAGCAGCACGGTGAGGAGTACCGGACGGGCCTGCAGCGTCTCGGTGCGATCCTCGGCGTCGCCGACGACGTCGACTACCAGCCGATCTACCACGACGAGGTCGCCCTGGGCCGCCTGATCCGCTCCGCCGATGTCGTCGTCCTGCCCTACGACTCCCGCGAGCAGGTCACCTCCGGCGTCCTCATCGAAGCGGTCGCCGCCGGAGTTCCCGTCGTCGCGACGCCCTTCCCGCACGCCGTCGAGATGCTCACCGACGGGCCGGGTCTGCTCGTACCCCACCAGGATCCGGTGGCGCTGGCCGCGGCCGTACGGCGGATCCTGACCGAACCCGGCCTGGCCCCCAGGCTCGCCGGCCGCACCCGGGCCCCGACGCTCCGGTGGCCGGCGGTGGCGGCACGTTACCGTGCGCTGGCCGAACGGCTCCACACCGCCGATCCGCACCCGGCGGCGCCGACCGTGGTGACGGCGCCGGCATGACCGGCTCGGTGTCCCGCGTCCTCGCCCTCATCCCCACCACCGCTGCGGCCCTCGCGCCCGCCCCGAGTTTCACCCACCTGGCCCGGCTGACCGATGACACCGGCCTGTTCGAACACGCCCGGCACGCCATCGCGCGACGCGAGCACGGCTACTGCACCGACGACGTCGCCCGGGGACTTGTCGTCACCTGCCGCGAGCCCGATCCGTCCAGCCGGGTGCTGCGGCTCGCCGAGTGTTACCTGACCTTCCTCACCCACGCCC
>NZ_JADPUN010000050.1 GCF_015690345.1 Plantactinospora alkalitolerans
CCGGTCGGGTCGATGGAGGGTGATCACGGCAGGTCGGTCGCCGCCCTCGTGCTCGGCCTCGTGTCGCTTCTGATGTCCGTCTGTCTCGGGGCGGGACTGCTCCTCGGCGTCCCGGCGATCATCCTCGGCTGGCCGCGACGCGGCGGCCGGCACCAGCCGGCGATTGCCACCGCCGGGTTGGTCCTCGGGCTCGTCGGCACGGCGGTGTCGCTCCTGACGGTCGCGATGCTCTTCACGGACGGTTGAGCCCGTGGTGATCCGGTTGGATACCCTCGCCCCGTGACCCAGCCGCCCCTGCCGCCGCGTCCATCGAGACGGTTCTACGCCGACGACATCCTCTCCGGGCGTGTCAACCTGGACGGATACCCGTTCCGCTACATCTACCTGCAGCCCTCGATGGGTGGAGCCATGGGCGCGGCCTTCTCGTTCGGCGCGCAGATCCCGAACGAGGTCGACAAGATTCTGACGGCGGCGGAGTTCCTCGAAACCCGGGGCTGGGAGGTGGTCAACCTCGAACAGGGTGGCCTGATCGCCCATCTGCGCCGCCGGCACCGATAGCCGCCGCTCGGACCGGGCAAGTGTTAGGAGGGGGCCCTTGTTCTACAGAAAGCGATAAGAAGGGGCCCTTCCTTACATCCCGACCAGGAGCGATCCTGGTCACGATCACGGACACGCACGGCTGCTGGCTGTGAAGCTGAACCGGCGCCGCGTGGAGCCGGTCGAACGGCGGCCCGCCCGGCGGCGCGTTCGGACGGGGTGTCGCTGTGGGAAGGCTGCCGGTTATTCCGGTGAAGGTACTGCCGGGATGGGCGGCGATCGGGCTGACCGTGGCCGGCGGGGTCGGATCGGCGGCGCAGAGTCTGGCCAATGCCGAGATGGGTGAGCGGACCGGCCACCCGATCATCGGGGCGCTGGTCAACAACACCGGAGGCATGGCGCTGGTGCTGCTCGGCCTGGTCGCGCTGCCGTCGATGCGTACCGGGCTCGGGGTGGTGTTCCGGACCGGGCTGCCGTGGTGGACATACCTCGGCGGGCTCTGCGGCGCGTTCTTCATCGTCGCCGCCACGTACGTCGTACCGGTGCTCGGGGTCGCGGTCTACACCATTGCCCAGGTGGCCGGCAGCAGCGCGGGCGGACTCGTCGTCGACCGGACCCGGCTCGCCCCGGCTGGCCGGATGGGGCTGACCGGGCCACGGTTGGCCGGCGCGATGCTCGGGGTCGGTGCGGTGGCGCTGGCCCAGTTCGGTCGGCCGGTCGGTGATCTGGCCGTGGGGCTGGTGCTCCTCGGTGTCGCCTGTGGCGTGGTCATCGCCGTGCAGGGCGCGCTGAACGGCCGGGTCTCCTCGGTCGGCAATCCGGCCGCCGCCACGGCGATCAACTTTGCGGTCAGCAGCGTGGGGATGGTCGGAGTGGCCGCCGTCGTCGGTGTCTTCGCCCGGCTCGGCGCCACGGACTGGCCGACGCAGTGGTACCTCTACGTCGGTGGCCCGCTCGGGGTGGTCATCACGGTCGCGGTTCTGCTCGGCATCCGTTCGGTGGGCCTGCTCCGTACCGGCCTGGCCCTGGTCGCCGGGCAGCTCGGTGGGGCGTTGCTCCTGGACCTGCGACCGGGTGGGCCGGGAGCGAGCGCGGCGGTGCTGGTCGGCGCCGTGATGACCCTGCTCGCGGTGATCGTGTCCGGCCGGGCGACCCGGATCACCCCCGCCGCCACCTGACTCGCCGTCAGCACCACATCGACGCCGTGCCGGCGGGGCGACCTGTTAAGGAGGGACCCTTCTTCTACTGGAAACGATAAGAAGGGGCCCTTCCTTACAGAGCAGGTCGCGGGTGGCAGACTGGGCGGCGTGACCGACTCCGCCGTGGTCCTCGACCCCGCCGCCGTACGGGTACGTCCTCGACGCATCCGGGTGGTCTGCTGGATCCTGTCGCCTGCGTTGTTCGTGACGTTCACCCTGCTGAGCATCGGTCTGCACGGCTCGACCGGCTCGGGTGCGGCGACCTTCCAGCGCGGCGACCAGCTCGCCATGATCGGGTTGGGTGTGCTCGGCGGTCTGCTGGTGCTCCTTTTCACCCGGCCCCGGGTGGAGGCGGATGCCCGGGGGGTCCGGGTACGCAACGTGGTCGGCTCCTACGAGGTGCCCTGGTCGGTGGTCCGGGCGGTGCGTTTCGACCGGGGCTCCGCCTGGGCCAACCTGGAACTGCACGACGACGAGCTGATGCCGATTCTCGCCCTGCAGGCCGTGGACCGGGAACTGGCGGTGGACGGGGTACGCGCGCTGCGTGCGCTGCACGCCGGAGCCCACCAGCAGCAGTAGCCGCACGTCGCCGAGCGGTAGCGGTAGCCGTAGTTGCAGCCGCAGCCGCAGGCTGCCCAGGAGCGGTAGTTCGGCGGGTGACCGTCCGGTCGACGGCGACCGGAGCCGGTGTGCCCGTTTTGGCATCCTGCGGGCTGACCTGCTAGTCTTTACCAGTCGACCACTGTCACACGCGCACGGTTGGATACGTGTAGGTGTGCCGGTCAAGAAGCGGAGCGCCTGCTCCCACCCGAGTCGCCGTCATCTGGTGGCCGGGTCCGGTCACCACCCCGACTCTGTCGGGGTGGGTGCGCGATCCTTGGATCGTGCCATCGACCGGTCGAGCGGGCCCCGGCATGCGCCGGGGCTTTCTGCTTTTGGGTCGAAGACGAAGGACCGGCCACTGCTGACGCGGGGTCGGTGAGGATCACCACGAGGAGGCCCCATCAGCGTCGAGCCACGCGTGAACGAGCAGATCCGGGCACGTGAGGTCCGACTGGTCGGTCCTGAGGGTGAGCAGGTGGGCATCGTCCCACTGGAGCGCGCCCTTCAGCTGGCCGCGGACGTCGACCTGGACCTGGTCGAGGTTGCGCCCATGGCGCGCCCGCCGGTGTGCAAGCTCATGGACTTCGGTAAGTACAAGTACGAGAGTGCACTCAAGGCGCGCGAAGCCAGGCGTAACCAGCAACAGACCGTCATCAAGGAAATGAAGCTGCGACCGAAGATCGATCCGCACGACTACGAGACCAAAAAGGGTCACGTGGTGCGGTTCCTCAAGGCGGGCGACAAGGTCAAGGTGACGATCATGTTCCGTGGTCGTGAGCAGAGTCGACCGGAGCTGGGTTACCGGCTTCTGCGCCGACTCGAATCCGAGATCTCGGAACTGGGATACGTCGAGGCCGCTCCGAAGCAGGACGGCCGTAACATGATCATGGTTCTGGCTCCGCATCGAGCCGTCAAGGCGTCCGCCACGGCCGCCACGGCGGCGAGGACGGGCTCAGCGCGCGAGCGGGAGGCCAGTGCCGCCGAGGCGCAGTCGGTCGCCGGGGTATCGCCCACCGCGGCCGAACCCGCCGGATCTGCCGGCGAGTAACAGGGGAGAGACGCACCAAGATGCCGAAGATGAAGAGCCACACCGGGATGGGCAAGCGGGTCAAGGTGACCGGCAAGGGCAAGATCGTTGCCCAGCAGGCCGGACTTCGCCACAACCTGGAGAAGAAGTCCAGCACCCGGACCCGCCGGCTCAGCGGCACCGTCGAGGTGGCCAAGGCCGATTTCAAGCGAATCAAGAAGTTGCTGGCCCGCTGACGCGCGCCTCTTGACCCGAAGGAGTAGTTGAGATGGCACGCGTCAAGCGGGCTGTGAACGCCCAGAAGAAGCGCCGTACGCTGCTGGAAACCGCCAGCGGCTACCGCGGCCAGCGGTCCCGGCTCTACCGCAAGGCCAAGGAGCAGGTGCTGCACTCGATGCAGTACGCCTACCGGGACCGGCGGGACCGTAAGGGCGACTTCCGGCAGCTGTGGATCACCCGGATCAACGCGGGCGCCCGCGCCAACGGGATGACCTACAACCGCCTCATCCAGGGCTTGAAGCTGGCCGGGGTCGAGGTCGACCGCAAGATCCTGGCCGACCTCGCGGTGAACGACGCGACGGCCTTCGCGGCCATCGTCGAGGTCGCCCGCGCCGCCGTGGCGGCCGAGGGCACCGGTGGCGCGCCGGCCCAGGCCGCCTGACCCCGCGACACCCCGATCGAGGCGTCCCGCATGCCGGTCAACCCGCAGGTGGGACGCCTCGACCATGTCCGCACACCGGAGCAGCCACTGTTCACCCCACGTACCCCGAGGGTCGTCGCGGCCCGCCGGCTGCATCGGCGCCGGGACCGGGAGACCACCGGCCGGTTCCTGGCCGAGGGGCCGCAGGCTGTCCGGGAGGCGCTGGAACGGCCCGGCGTGGTCGCCGAACTCTTCGGCACCCCGGCCGCCCTCGACCGGTACGCCGACCTGGTGGCCGCCGCCGCCACCGTCGGCGCAGTGCCGGTCTCCGCGCTCACCGACGACGCCCTCGCCGCGCTGACCGAGACGGTCGCCCCGCAGGGAATCGTCGCCGTGTGCCACCAACTCGACGTGCCGATCGACGCCGCACTGGACCGGGCCCCCCGGTTGGTCGCCGTGCTGGCCGAGATCCGGGACCCGGGCAACGCCGGCACGGTGCTCCGGACCGCCGACGCAGCCGGGGCCGGCGCGGTGGTCTTCGCCGGGGACGCCGTCGACCCCTACAACGGCAAGTGCGTGCGCTCCTCCGCCGGCAGCCTGTTCCACCTCGACCTGGTCCGGGCCGCCGAGCCGGCCGGGGTGGTGGCGCGGCTGCGGGCCGCCGGACTCACCGTGCTGGCCGCCTCCGGGTACGGCGAAACCGACCTGGACGAGCTGACCGACGCAGGTGGCCTGGCCCGGCCGACCGCCTGGCTGTTCGGCTCGGAGGCACACGGGCTGCCCCCGGAGCTGGCCGGAGCCGCCGACGCCCGGGTCCGGGTGCCGCTGCACGGCCGCGCCGAGAGCCTTAACCTGGCTGCCGCCGCGGCGGTCTGCCTGTACGCTTCGGCCAGAGCCCTGCGATCCGGGCCCGGCGTCCCCACCGCGGAACGCGCATAATGGCCGGAGCAGCAGTTACCGATCGGGGAGATGTCGACCTGATGACCGAGTCCGGTGGGTCGGGCGTACGGAACGCGCGACGTCACTCGTTTAGCCGGCCCGCCGTCCTCGGCGGGCGGCAGGGCTGACTCGTCCTCCCTGCGTACCTCCGACCGGCGGGCTGCGGCACAGCCGCCCGTCCGTAGACTCTGATGGCCGCCCGTGAGGGCCGCCCACTGACCTGTCCGCGGCGTCGCCGGTGCCTCCGGTGCACACCGACCGCGTACGCCGGGTCGCCGCATCGCCCGCGAGCGATCCGACCCGTGCGTCCGGCGCGGTGGCGGAGGGCATCCCACGCGGCGCAGCGGGACATTCGACGCGGAGGAAGCGGGGCACCCGCCCGCGACGCAGAGGGAGTAGCTGCACGTCATGACGTATCGCAACGATCCGTACGACCCGAAGCAGGTCGCCCTGCTCGACCCGCGCGCGCTGGCGTCGGCGGTGGCCGACGCGGCGACCGCGTTCGAGGCCACGACCGATCCCGACGCGCTCGCCGAACTGCGCCGCCAGCACCTCGGGGACCGCGCACCGGTGTCGCTGGCCCGCCGGGAGATCGGCGCCCTGCCGCCGGCCGCCAAGTCCGACGCCGGCAAGCGGGTCAACGAGGCCCGGCGGTCGATCGAGTCCGCCTACGCCGACCGGCTCGCCGTCGTGCAGGCGGCACAGGCCGAGCGGATGCTCGCCGAGGAACGGGTGGACGTCACCCTGCCCTACGACCGCCGGCCGCGCGGTGCCCGGCACCCGATCAGCACCCTCTCGGAGCGGATCGAGGACCTCTTCGTCGGGATGGGCTACGAGATCGCCGAGGGCCCCGAGCTCGAGTTGGAGTGGACCAACTTCGACGCGTTGAACATCCCGCCGGACCATCCGGCCCGGGGCACCATGGACACCTTCTACGTGGACATCCCCGGGCTGGTGCTGCGGACCCACACCTCGCCGGTGCAGGCCCGGACCATGCTGGCCCGCAAGCCGCCGATCTACATCGTCTGCCCCGGACGGGTCTACCGGACCGACGAGCTGGACGCCACCCACAGCCCGGTCTTCCACCAGGTGGAGGGCCTGGTGGTGGACGAGGGGATCACCATGGCGCACCTGCGGGGCACCCTGGACCACCTCGCCAAGGCGATGTTCGGGGCCGAGGCGCGTACCCGGTGGCGTCCGCACTACTTCCCGTTCACCGAGCCGTCGGGCGAGTTCGACGTCTGGTTCGCCCAGCACCGCGACGGACCCCGCTGGGTCGAGTGGGGTGGCTGCGGCATGGTCAACCCCCGGGTGCTGCGGGCCTGCGGGATCGACCCGGACGTCTACTCCGGATTCGCCTTCGGGATGGGCATCGAGCGCACGCTGATGTTCCGGCACGGAATCAGCGACATGCGGGACATGGCCGAAGGCGACGTGCGGTTCACCCGCGCGTTCGGGGTCGAGGTGTGAGCGGGATGTCAAACGACGCAACGGATGCGGTGGTCTGAGTCATGCGAATTCCTGTTTCCTGGCTGCGCGAGCACGTCGAGCTGCCCGCCGACCTGAGCCCGGAGGACCTCGACCGGGCCCTGGTCGGCCTCGGCATCGAGGTCGAGTCCGTCCTGGACCTGCGGAGCACCGTCACCGGCTCGCTGGTGGTCGGCGAGGTTCTCGAGATCGAGGAACTGACCGGGTTCAAGAAGCCGATCCGGTTCTGCCGGGTCGACGTCGGGGCGGCGAACGGCACCGGCGAGCCGCAGGAGATCGTCTGCGGGGCCACCAACTTCGCCCCCGGTGACCGGGTGGTCGTGATCCTGCCCGGCGGCGTACTGCCCGGCGGCTTCGCCATCGGCGCCCGGAAGACGTACGGGCGCAACTCCAACGGCATGATCTGCTCGGTCCGCGAACTGGGACTCGGCGACGACCACGAGGGCATCCTGGTGCTGCCCGAGGACGCACCGGCCAAGCCCGGCGACGACGCGCGGCCCGTGGTCGGGCTCGACGACGTGGTCGTCGAGGTGGAGATCACCCCGGACCGTGGCTACGAGATGTCCGTACGGGGGCTGGCCCGGGAGCTGTCGCACGCCTTCGAGGTGCCGTTCGTCGATCCGGCCCTGGCACCCGCGACCGGAGCGACGGCCGAGCCGGCGTACCCGGTGCGGGTCCTCGACACCGTCGGCTGTGACCGGTTCGCGGCCCGGGTGGTACGCGGCGTCGATCCGCTCGCCGAGTCGCCACAGTGGATGCGGCAGCGGCTGACCGTCGCCGGCATCCGGAGCATCTCGCTCGCCGTCGACATCACCAACTACCTGATGCTGGAACTCGGCCAGCCGATGCACGCCTTCGACCTCGACGCACTCCGCGGCGAGCTGGTGGTCCGCCGTGCGGTGCCGGGGGAGCGGCTGACCACGCTCGACGGGGTGGACCGGGCGCTCGACCCCGAGGACATGGTGATCTGCGACGCCGGCCTGCCCGTTCCGGCGGCGGATGCCGCGACGGCGACGGAGACTCCGTCGGTGCCGACGGCCGGTGCCGACGGGGTGCCGATCTCGCTGGCCGCGGTGATGGGCGGCGAGACCAGCGAGGTCGTCGCCAGCACCACAAACGTGCTCTTCGAGGCGGCGCACTGGGAACCGGTCGTGGTCGGGCGGACGGCCCGCCGGCACCGGCTGTTCAGCGAGGCCGCCAAGCGCTGGGAGCGGGGCGTCGATCCGGCGCTTCCGCTGGTCGCCCTCGAACGGGCGGTGGCGCTGCTGACCACGTACGGCGGTGGCACCGCCGGTGCCGAGGTGCTGGACATCGACCACGTCGCGCCGCCGACCCGGATCGTCCTCGACGCGGACCTGCCCGCCCGGCGGGCCGGTGTGCCGTACGAGCCGGGCCGGACGGTCGCCCTGCTGGAGCGGGTCGGCTGCGCGGTGGCGGTCGGCGACGGACGTACCGCCGCCGGCCCCATCCAGGTCGGCGGCCGGCACGCGAGCGGACCGGGCACCCTGGTGGTGACCCCGCCGAGCTGGCGGCCGGACCTCACCGACCCGGCGGACCTGGTCGAGGAGGTCGTCCGGCTGGACGGCTACGACCGGGTTCCGTCGGTGCTGCCGGTCGCGCCCGCCGGCCGGGGGCTGACCCCGGACCAGCGGCGGCGGCGGTCGGTGAGCCGGGCGCTGGCCGAGAACGGCTACGTGGAGGTGCTGTCCCCGCCCTTCGTGTCGCCGGACCTCTTCGACCGGCTCGGCCTGCCGGCCGACGATCCGCGTCGGAACGCCGTACGGCTGACCAACCCGTTGTCGGACACCGAACCGCTGATGCGGACCGCGCTGCTCGGCAGCCTGCTCGGCACGCTGCGCCGCAACATCGGCAGGGGTCACCGCGACGTCGCGCTGTACGAGATCGGCATGGTGTTCGAGCCGCGTCCCCGGACCGGACCGCCGCCCGCGATGGGCGTCGAGCACCGGCCGAGCGACGAGGAGTTCCGGGCCGCCGACGCGGTACTGCCGCACCAGCCGTGGCGGGTCGCGGCGATGCTCGCCGGCGAGGTGGAACCGGCCGGCTGGTGGGGCGCGGGTCGGCCGGCGGGTTGGGCGGACGCGGTGGAGGCGGGCCGGATCGTGCTGGCCGCCGCCGGGATTCCGGACGACCGGACCGTGGTCCGGCAGGCCCAGCGGGCACCGTGGCATCCGGGCCGGTGTGCCGAGTTCCTCGTCGACGACGTGTCGGTCGGGTACGCCGGCGAACTTCATCCGGCGGCGTTGGCCGCTCTGGAACTGCCGCCCCGGACCAGCGCCCTGGAACTCGACCTGGACGCGCTGCCGTCCGCCCCGGTGGCGCCGGCACCCCGGATCCCGGGCTACCCGCCGGCGCTGATCGACGTGGCGCTGGTGGTGGACGCGGAGGTGCCGGCCGACGAGGTGCGCCGAGCCCTGGCCGAGGGCGCCGGTGACCTGCTGGAGTCGGTCCGGCTGTTCGACGTCTACGCGTCGGCGCAGGTGGGCGAGGGACGTAAGTCGCTGGCGTACAAGCTGGTCTTCCGGGCTCCGGACCGGACCCTGACCGGTGACGAGGCGGTGGCGGCCCGGGACGCGGCGGTGGCCGAGGCGGCCCGTCGGTTCGGCGCGGTGCTGCGCGGCGCCTGAGCGGGTGACGGGGCCGGTCCGCGTACGCGTGCGGACCGGCCCCGCCACCGCGTTGGCTGTTCGTCGGTCGCGACATCACGCTTCGGCGGGAAGGGCCGGTGGCACGGATCGCTGACGGCTGCCCGCCGGTGGAACGGTTACGCTTCCGGTCACTGGCTCTGGCGGGCCGGCAGATCGGGAGACCAGGTGGAGAGCCGCGCGACGGTGTTCATCGACCTCGGCACCGAGCGCGGCCTGCCGGACGTCGAAACGCCGCCTTCGCCCGAGTCGCGCCGGATCTCGGCACGCTGGCCGGCAGGGCTGCTGGTACTCCTGCTGGTGATGTTCGGGCTCACTGCCGCAGGCCCACCGGACGGGAGGCTGCGGCCGGGCGGCAGCCTCGACGTACCGGCCGGCAGCACGTTCTTCGTCGCGGGCGACGTACTGCTGGTGTCGTCCGGGTTCGCGGGCCGGTCGAACAGCCTCACCGCGTACGCCCTGCCGAGCGGCGCCCGGCGCTGGACGGCGTCGGTCGCCACGGCCAGCCAGCACTACGCCGAGCGGGTCGGTGACGTCATCCTGGTCGGTGAGGTCGACTCGGTGGGGCGGCGCACGGGAACCACCGCCCGCTCGGCCCGGACCGGCGAGGTGGGGTGGAGCCGGTCGGGGCGGGTGCTGCGGGTGCCGGGAAGTTCCGTGGGGCTGGGCGTCTCGGAGGTACGCAGTGTCTCCGGCGCGGGACGCCGGCTGGAGGGTGCCGTCGAGGCGGTGGACCTGACCACCGGGAACGTCCGATGGCGGCTGCCGCTGTCGTCGACCGCCGTCGTACAACCGGTGCCCGGTGATCCGGTCCGGGTGTTGGTGGTGTACGACGACGTCACGGCCGAGTTGCGGGACCTCGGAACGGGTGGCCTGGTCAGCAGCGGCCAACTGCCGCCAGCGGACTACGCGCAGAACAATCCCCGGGTGATCGCCGACCGGTTGGTGCTCCGGCACCCGTCGGGGCAGGGCTTCTCGGTCAGCGGGTACGAGCTGCCGGGCCTGACCCGACGGTGGACCCATCCGGGCGGTGGGCCCGGCGAGGCGGTCCGGGACTGTTCGGGCCTGGCCTGTCTGGACGGCGAGACCCGGGTGGTGGCCCTGGATCCGGTCAGCGGGCACGAGCGCTGGACCCGGGCTCGTCCGGCGGGATGGCACTCCATCGTCTGGTCGCCGGACATGGTGCTGAGGCCGGACGGGTACCGGGGCCGGTCGCTGCTGGCCGTGGCCGAGGGGCCCGCGCTGCGGATGCTTGGCGCCCTGCCGTCCGGGGTGGTGGACTGCCGGGCCGGTCCGAGCGTCCTGGTGTGCCGGACCGCTCCGGACCGGCTCGGCGTGTGGCGTATGTCGGCCTGATCGAGCGGTTCCTGGTCGGCGACCACATGAATGAACTGCCGTACCTGTGCACGTCCAGGTGAAGAACGGGAGACCGGCAGGTCGCTGCTACCGACTGATCATTCAGGCGGCCGCATAGACTTGCAGGATTCCGGGTAAGGCTGCTAGCTTTTCTGCATAGAAATGCGGAGGTTGGCATGGGGATTCGAGTGGCGGTCGCCGGAGCGAGCGGCTACGCGGGCGGTGAACTGCTCCGGCTGATCGCCGGGCACCAGGAGTTCGACCTCGTCGCGGCAACCGCACACAGCCAGGCGGGTCTGCCGGTCGCGGCCGTACACTCGCAGCTCGTCGGCCTCGACCTGGTACTCGGCCGGACCGACCCGGCGGTGCTGGCCGACGCGGACCTGGTCTTCCTGGCCCTGCCGCACGGCGAGTCGGCGGCCCTGGCCGCGACCCTGCCGGACACGGTCCGGGTGGTGGACCTGGGTGCGGACCACCGGTTGACCGACGCCGCCGCCTGGAGCCGCTACTACGGCGGGGCACACGCCGGCGCCTGGACCTACGGCCTGCCGGAGTTGCCCGGCCAGCGGGCGATGATCGCTTCCGCGAACCGGGTCGCCGCGACCGGCTGCTACGCGGTGGCCACCATCCTCGCCCTGGCCCCGCTGCTCGCGGCCGGAGTCGCCGAGCCCGACGACGTCGTGGTGGTCGCCGCCTCCGGTACCTCCGGAGCCGGCCGGTCGGCCAAGCCGCACCTGCTCGGCAGCGAGGTGATGGGCGACCTGTCGCCGTACAAGGTCGGCGCACACCAGCACGTGCCGGAGATCAAGCAGGCCACCGGCGCGACCGGGCTGTCGTTCACTCCGGTGCTGGCCCCGATGCCCCGTGGCATCCTGGCCACCGTCACCGTACGGCCCGTCGACGGCGTTCCGGCCGACCCGCGATCGTCGTTGCTCGAGGCGTACGCGGACGCGCCGTTCGTGCACGTCCTGCCGGAGGGCGTCTGGCCGCACACCGCCGCCACGCTGGGCAGCAACTCCTGCCACCTACAGGCGACTGTCGACGTCGACTCGGGCCGGCTGATCATGGTCAGCGCCATCGACAACCTGGGCAAGGGCGCCGCCGGCCAGGCGGTGCAGTGCGCGAACCTGATGCTCGGCCTGCCGGAGACCACCGGACTGTCCGGGTACGGGATCGCACCGTGAACGAGGGAGCGTCGAGATGAGTGTCACCGCGCCCAGGGGCTTCCGGGCGTCCGGGGTCGTCGCCGGGCTCAAGTCCAGTGGTGCCCGGGACGTGGCGCTGGTCGTCAACGACGGGCCGGCCGCCGCCGCGGCGGGAGTCTTCACCGCGAACCGGGTCAAGGCCGCGCCCGTGCTCTGGAGCCAGCAGGTACTCCGGGGTGGTCTGGTCCGCGCCGTGGTGCTCAACTCGGGTGGCGCGAACGCGTGCACCGGAGCGCCCGGTTTCCAGGACAGCCACGCCACCGCCGAACACGCCGCGGCGGCGCTCTCCGGTTCCGCCGTCGCGGCGGCGCCGGAGGCCGCCGGTACGGGGGGCCGGTTCCCGTCGATCGGCGCCGGTGAGGTGGCGATCTGCTCCACCGGCCTGATCGGCGAGCGGTTGCCGATGGACCGGCTGCTGCCCGGCGTGGACGCGGCGGTGGTCGGGCTGGCCATCGACGGCGGCCCGGCGGCGGCCGAGGCGATCATGACCACCGACACCAGGCCGAAGACGACCGTGGTCACCGGAGCCGGCTGGACGGTCGGTGGGATGGCCAAGGGCGCCGGCATGCTCGCGCCCGCGCTCGCCACCATGCTCAGCGTGATCACCACCGACGCGGTCGCCGGACCGGCCGTGCTCGACGAGGCGCTGCGGGCGGCCTGCCGGGTCAGCTTCGAACGGGTCGACTCGGACGGCTGCCTCTCCACCAACGACACCGTGCTGCTGCTGGCGAGCGGCGCCTCCGGGATCGCGCCGACCCAGGCCGAACTGACCGCCGCCGTCACGCAGGCGTGCCGCGACCTGGCCCGGCAGTTGATCGCGGACGCCGAGGGGGCCAGCAAGGAGGTCGCCATCGAGGTGGTCGGGGCCGGCGCCGAGGACGACGCGGTTGAGGTGGGCCGCGCGGTGGCGCGGAACAGCCTGGTCAAGACCGCGCTGTTCGGCAACGACCCGAACTGGGGCCGGATCCTCGCCGCGGTCGGCACTACGACCGCGGCCTTCGACCCGGACGGGATCGACGTGGCGGTCAACGGAGTCTGGGTCTGCCGGTCCGGCGCGGCGGCCGAGGACCGATCCAAGGTGGACCTCAGCGGCCGCCAGGTGACCATCCAGATCGACCTGCACGCCGGCCCGGACGAGGCCACCATCTGGACCAACGACCTGTCGCACGCCTACGTGCACGAGAATTCGGCGTACTCCACATGATGCTGACCCGCGACCTGACCGAGGCGCAGCGGAAGGCGGCCACCCTCATCGAGGCGCTGCCGTGGCTGGCCCGCTTCTCCGGCTCCACCGTGGTGGTGAAGTACGGCGGCAACGCGATGACCGAGCCGGAACTGCAACGGGCGTTCGCCGCCGACATGGTGTTCCTGCGCTACGCCGGGCTGAAGCCGGTCGTCGTGCACGGCGGCGGTCCGCAGATCTCGGCGATGCTGCGCCGGCTCGGCATCGCCAGCGAGTTCAAGGGCGGGCTGCGGGTGACCACGCCCGAGGCGATGGACGTGGTCCGGATGGTGCTGGTCGGCCAGGTCGGCCGGGAACTCGTCGGCCTGATCAACGAACACGGCCCGTACGCGGTGGGGCTCTCCGGCGAGGACGCCCGGCTGTTCACCGCGGTACGCCGGCCCGCCTACGTGGACGGCGAAGCGGTCGACATCGGGCAGGTCGGTGACGTGGACGAGGTGAACGTCTCCGCGGTCGCCGACCTGATCTCCGCCGGCCGGATCCCGGTCATCTCCACCGTGGCGCCGGACGTCGACGGGGTGTTGCACAACCTCAACGCCGACACCGCCGCCGCCGCGCTGGCCATCGCCCTGCGGGCCCGCAAGCTCGTGGTGCTCACCGACGTACCCGGCCTCTACGCCGACTGGCCGGACACCGAGAGCCTGGTCTCCGAGGTCAGCACCGAGCAACTCGCCGCGCTGCTGCCCAGGCTCGAGTCCGGGATGGTGCCGAAGATGGAGGCCTGCCTGCGCGCGGTACGCGGCGGCGTGCCGGCGGCACACGTGGTGGACGGGCGGGTCGCGCACTCGACCCTGCTCGAAGTTTTCACGTCGGAAGGATTCGGCACGATGGTGGTTCCCGAGCCCGGGGCGGTCCTGTCATGACCACGCTGGTCGACCGCTGGACGCAGTCCATGATGGACAACTACGGCACCCCGCCGCTGGCCCTGGTCCGTGGGTCCGGCGCGGTCGTGGTCGACGAGACCGGCCGGGAGTACGTCGACCTGGTCGGCGGCATCGCGGTCAACGCGCTCGGGCACGCCCATCCGGCGGTGGTCGAGGCGGTGTCCCGACAGGTCGCCACCCTCGGGCACGTCTCCAACCTGTTCGTCGCCGAACCGCCGGTGGCGCTGGCCGAGCTGCTGCTGGCCCTGGCCGGGCGCCCCGGACGGGTGTTCTTCGCCAACTCCGGGGCGGAGGTCAACGAGGCCGCCTTCAAGCTGTCCCGGCTCACCGGACGTACCCGGGTGGTGGCAACCGTCGGCGGGTTCCACGGCCGGACCATGGGTGCCCTGGCGCTCACCGGACAGCCGGCCAAGGCCGACCCGTTCCGTCCCCTGCCGGGCGAGGTCAGCCACGTCCCGTACGGGGACGTCGACGCCCTGGCCGCCGCCGTCACCGACGAGACCGCGATGGTGATCCTGGAGCCGATCCAGGGGGAGAACGGGGTGGTCGTACCGCCGCCCGGCTACCTGGCCGCGGCCCGGCGGATCACCACCGCGCGCGGCGCACTGCTGGTGCTGGACGAGGTGCAGACCGGGATCGGGCGGACCGGGCACTGGTTCGCCCACCAGGCCGACGGCATCGAGCCCGACGTGATCACCCTCGCCAAGGGGCTGGGCGGCGGGCTGCCGATCGGCGCCTGCCTGGCCTTCGGCGTGGCGGCCGACCTGCTCGGTCCGGGCGCCCACGGTACGACCTTCGGCGGCAACCCGGTGAGCTGTGCCGCCGCCCTCGCCGTCATCTCGACCATCGCGAACGAGGGCCTGCTCGACCACGTCAAGCGGATCGGCGAGCGGATCCGGCGCGGGGTGGAGGCCCTCGACCATCCGCTGGTGGCCGAGGTCCGGGGCGCCGGACTGCTGCTCGGCATCGTGCTGCGGGCACCGGGTGCCGCCGCCACCGCCGGGGTGCTCCGGGACGCCGGCTTCCTGACCAACCCGGTGCAGCCCGCCACGATCCGGCTGGTCCCGCCGCTGATCCTGAGCCTCGAGCAGGCCGACGCCTTCCTCGCCGCCCTGCCGGCGGCCCTGGACGCCGCGAACCCCGGTGGGAGTGTGCGCTGATGCCTCGGCATTTTCTCCGCGACGACGACCTCAGCCCCGCCGAGCAGTCGGCGGTGCTCGACCTCGCCGCCCGGATGAAGACCGACCGGTTCGCGCTCCGCCCGCTGGCCGGGCCCCGTGCGGTCGCGGTGCTGTTCGACAAGCCGAGCCTGCGTACCCGGCTCTCCTTCGACGTCGGCATCGCCGAACTGGGCGGCCATCCGATCGTGGTGGACACCCAGCTGACGCACTTCGGCCGGGGCGAGTCGCTGGTCGACGCCGCCCGGGTGCTGTCCCGCTACGTCTCCGCCATCGTGCTGCGTACCTTCGGCGACGACCGGATGGCCGAGCTGGCCGAGGGCGCGGGCGTGCCGGTGGTGAACGGGCTGACCGACGGGTTCCATCCCTGCCAGCTCCTGGCCGACCTGCTGACGATCCGGGAGCACTGCGGCGGCACGGCCGGTCGGTCCCTGGGATACGTCGGTGACGCGGCGAACAACATGGCGCACTCGTACCTGCTGGCCGGGGCGACCGCCGGCATGCACGTCCGGGTCGCCGGCCCCGCCGGCCACGATCCGTCCCCGGCGGTGGTCGAGCGGGCCGCCGAGATCGCGGCCCGCACCGGCGGCTCGGTGGAGGTGCTGCGGGATCCGGTGGCGGCGGTGGCCGGGGTCGACGTGGTCGCGACCGACACCTGGACCTCGATGGGGCAGGAGGACGACGGCCGGGACCGGCTCGAGGCGTTCCAGCCCTACCAGGTCGACAAGGTCCTGCTGGCCGGGGCACGGCCGGACGCCGTGGTGCTGCACTGCCTGCCCGCGCACCGGGGCGAGGAGATCACCGACGACGTGCTGGACGGCCCGCAGAGCGTCGTCCTCGACCAGGCGGAGAACCGGCTGCACGCGCAGAAGGCGCTGCTCGGCTGGCTGGTCGAACAGCACTCGGCGGAAACACCGTGACCGAGCCGAGCGAGGGCACCGGGCTGTTCGGGATGCGCGGTCACGGCGACGACGAGCGAAGCGAGCAGACGCCGTGACCGGGCCGCTGACCCGTGCGGCGCGGCACGGTCGGATCGTCGACCTGATCCGGGACCGGGAGATCCGCTCGCAGACCGAGCTCGCCGACCTGCTCGCCGAGGACGGCGTACAGGTCACCCAGGCCACGCTCTCCCGCGACCTGGACGAGTTGGGCGCGGTCAAGGTGCGCGGCGGGGACGGCCCGGCCGTGTACCTCATTCCCGAGGACGGCAAGCGACCGCTGCGGGACGCCGAACAGGCGCCGGCCCGGCTGCTCCGGTTGCTCCGGGAACTACTCAACGGGGTCGACTCCAGCGGCAACATCGCCGTACTGCGTACCCCACCCGGTGCCGCCCAGTACCTGGCCAGCGCGCTGGACCGGGCGGGGCTGCCGGAGGTCGTCGGCACCATCGCCGGCGACGACACCATTCTCGTCGTGGCCCGCGAGGCCACCGGCGGCGCGGCGCTGGGGGAGAAGCTCTCCTCCTGGGCCGGCCGGGAAGAACATGCTGAAGGGAGCACCACACCATGACTGAGCGGGTCGTACTGGCGTACTCCGGGGGACTGGACACCTCGGTCGCCATTCCATATCTGGCGGAGCAGACCGGCGCCGAGGTGATCGCGGTGGCGATCGACGTCGGGCAGGGCGGCGAGGACCTGGCCGCGATCCGCCAGCGGGCGCTGGACTGCGGTGCCACCGAGTCCGAGGTGATCGACGCCCGCGAGGAGTTCGCCGCCGACTACTGCGTACCGGCGATGCGGGCCAACGCGCTCTACATGGACCGCTATCCGCTGGTCTCGGCGCTGTCCCGGCCGCTGATCGTCAAGCACCTGGTCGCGGCGGCGAAGAAGTACGGCGGCACGATCGTGTCGCACGGCTGCACCGGCAAGGGCAACGACCAGGTGCGGTTCGAGGCCGGCCTCGGCGCGCTCGCGCCCGAGCTCAAGGTCATCGCGCCGGCCAGGGACTTCGCCTGGACCCGGGACAAGGCGATCGGGTACGCCGAGGAGAAGGGGCTGCCGATCGACGTCACGCACAAGTCGCCGTACTCGATCGACCAGAACCTGTGGGGCCGGGCCGTGGAGACCGGGTTCCTGGAGGACATCTGGAACGCCCCGATCGAGGACGTCTACGCGTACACGGCGAACCCGGCGGAGCCGCGCGACCCGGACCACGTGGTGATCACTTTCGACGCCGGGGTGCCGGTGGCGATCGACGGCGAGACCGTCACCCCGTACCAGGCGATCGTGGAACTCAACCGGCGGGCCGGTGCCCAGGGCGTGGGCCGGCTCGACATGGTCGAGGACCGGTTGGTCGGGATCAAGAGCCGCGAGGTGTACGAGGCCCCGGGCGCGATCGCGTTGATCACCGCCCACCAGGAACTGGAGAACGTGACCGTCGAGCGGGACGTGGCCCGGTTCAAGAAGGGCGTCGACCAGCGCTGGGGTGAGCTGGTCTACGACGGGCTCTGGTTCTCACCGCTGCGCCACGCGCTGGACGCGTTCATCGACGACACCCAGACGCACGTCTCCGGTGAGGTCCGGCTCGCCCTGCACGGCGGTCGTGCCGTGGTCACCGGCCGGCGCTCCGAGGCCAGCCTCTACGACTTCGGCCTGGCCACCTACGACACGGGTGACACCTTCGACCAGTCGCTGGCCAAGGGCTTCGTGCAGCTGTGGGGCCTGCCGAGCAAGCTCGCCTCGGCCCGGGACGCCCGGTTGGGCGGCTCCGACAGGTGACCTCCAGAATGGTCAACGTGGACGACAAGGGTTTGACCGAGAACAGCGCCGGAACCAACCGTACGAGCCTGTGGGGCGGCCGGTTCGCCGGCGGCCCGGCGGAGGCGCTGGCGCGGTTGTCGGTCAGCGTCCAGTTCGACTGGCGGCTCGCCCCGTACGACCTGGCCGGCTCCCGGGCGCACGCCCGGGTGCTGGCCGCCGCCGGCCTGCTCGACCCGGACGAACTCGGCCGGATGCTCGCCGCCCTGGACGACCTGGAGGCGGCGGTGCTGACCGGCACGTTCCGCCCCACGGTCGAGGACGAGGACGTGCACACCGCGCTGGAGCGGGGCCTGCTGGAACGCCTCGGTGCGCTCGGCGGCAAGCTGCGGGCCGGCCGGTCCCGCAACGACCAGGTCGCCACCGACCTGCGGCTCTACCTGCGGGACCACGCCCGGGGGCTGGCCGCCCGGATCGTCGGGCTGGCCGACGCGCTG
The DNA here is from genome assembly GCF_015690345.1 of Plantactinospora alkalitolerans. Taxonomy (GTDB): domain Bacteria; phylum Actinomycetota; class Actinomycetes; order Mycobacteriales; family Micromonosporaceae; genus Plantactinospora; species Plantactinospora alkalitolerans. Next base: position 18,156 of record NZ_JADPUN010000050.1, read on the forward strand.
GTCGAGCAGGCGGCCCGGAACGTCGACACGCCGGCTCCGGGAATGACCCACGTGCAGCACGCCCAGCCGGTCTCCTTCGGGCACTGGCTGCTGGCGCACGTCCAACCGCTGCTGCGGGACCTGGAGCGGCTGCGCGACTGGGACCACCGGGCCGCGGTCAGCCCGCTCGGCGCGGGGGCGCTGGCCGGCTCCGGCCTGCCGCTGGACCCGGTGGCGGTCTCCAAGGAACTCGGCTTCCGGACGTCGTTCGCGAACTCGATGGACGCGGTCGGCGACCGTGACTTCGTGGCCGAGTTCCTCTTCGTCACCGCGCTGCTCGGGGTGCACCTGTCCCGGCTCGGCGAGGAGGTGGTGATGTGGACCTCGCAGGAGTTCGGTTGGGTGGAACTGGACGACTCGTTCGCCACCGGATCGTCGATCATGCCGCAGAAGAAGAACGCGGACATCGCCGAGCTGGCCCGGGGCAAGTCCGGTCGGCTGATCGGCGGGCTGGTCACGGTGCTGACCATGCTCAAGGGTCTGCCGCTGGCGTACGACCGGGACATGCAGGAGGACAAGGAACCCGCGTTCGACGCGATGGACACCCTGGACCTGGTGCTGCCCGCGCTGGCCGGAATGATCTCCACGATGACGGTCCGGGTGGAGCGGCTCGCCGCGGCCGCGCCGGTGGGCTTCTCGCTGGCCACCGAGGTCGCCGACTGGCTGGTCCGGCGGAACGTCCCGTTCCGGGAGGCGCACGAGGTGACCGGCCGGCTGGTGGCGCTCTGCGTGGCCCGGGAGTGTGAGTTGGACGAGGTCTCCGACGAAGACCTGCGGCTGGTCAGCGAGCACCTCGAGCCGAGCGTCCGGGACGTGCTCTCGGTCCGCTCCGCGCTGGCGGCCCGTACCACTCCCGGCTCGACCGGGCCGGGTCCGGTCGCCGACCAGCTGGCCTCCGCCACCGACCAGCTCGACGGCTGGCGGGAGTGGGCGACCGAGCAGGTGGTGCCGCGATGAGCCGGCAGCGGGAGCTGGTCCTCCGGCCGGTGACGGTCTCGGAGATCCCGGCGGTACTGGACCTGTGGCGCAGGTCCGCCGAGAACGCCCACCGCCCGACCGACACCGCCGGAGCGGTCGAGGCGCTGCTCGCCCGCGACCCGGACGCGTTGATCACCGCCTGGTCCGGGCCGGAGCTGATCGGCACGGTCATCGCGGGCTGGGACGGCTGGCGCTGGCACCTCTACCGGCTCGCCGTGGCCCCGGAGCACCGCCGCCAGGGCATCGCCGGTGCCCTGCTCGAGGCGGCCGAGGACCGGTGCCGGCGGCTCGGCGGGGGCCGGTTCGACGCGATGGTGCTCGACGACAACGAGACCGCCCACCGGGTCTGGCGGTCCCGCGGTTACCGGCGGCAGGCCGAGTGGTCCCGCTGGATCAAGCCGATGTCGGCGGACTGAGCCCGCCGAACCCGCCGTACCCGTCGACGCCGGAAGCCAGGGCGCACGGCCGGGCCGGTCCGGACACGTCGACGATGGCATCATGTCCGCCGTGGACATCATTCCCGGGGTAGGCGTCGCGCTGGCCAGGATCGGCGAGACCCGGGCGGAGGTCGAGGCCCGGGTCGGACTTCCGGTGCACGGGCCGGGCAGCAACAAGGCCGTCTACGACACCACCCCCGGGCTGGTGATCTCCTACACCCCGGCGGACACCGTCGAGATCGTCGAGATCGCGTACTCCGGCGACGGCGCCGAGGAGGTCTTCTTCGACGGGGTGCAACTGACCTTCCGGTTCCTCGACGACGTGGTCGCCGACCTGACCGCGAAGGGGTACACCAGCACCCCGTACGACATCGGGTACGAGTTCCACGCCGGGTTCGCGGTCTGGTCGATGCACTCGCGGTGGGCACTCGACCTCGATCCGGAGGCGGACGAGGACGACGAGCGGGCGGTGTCGGAGGGCGTCTCGGTCGCCCCGTACACGTACTTCACCGAAGGCTGACGTCATCGGGAGCTGACGGCGGGGCGGCCGGGTTGCGCCCCGACCCGCGGTCGTGGCAGGGTACGTCCCGTCAGCGCCGAGAGGAGGTGAGCCCGATGAACACCCATCGTTTCGTCCGGGCGTTCTCCTCGGCCACCCGTATTCGCTGACCTCGGCACGTTCCGCCGACTCCGGCTCGGGTAGAGCGTCCTCCAGCTCGGAGGAATAATGACGTTTTCCCCGTTCCGCATCGAGATCTCGGATGCGGTTCTCGACGACCTGCTGCTCCGGCTCCGCCGTACCCGGTTCACCGACCGCAGCGGCGACCAGCCGTGGCGGACCGGTGCCGACCCCGACTACCTGCGGGACCTGGTGGCCTACTGGGCCGACGGGTTCGACTGGCGGGCGCGGGAGGCCGAGCTCAACGCCTATCCGCACCACCTGGCCGAGATCGACGGTCGCCGGCTGCACTTCCTGCGGATTCCCGGACTGCGGCCGGCCGGTACGCCGGTGCCACCGCCGCTGCTGCTCAGCCACGGCTGGCCGAGCAGCTTCGTCGAGATGCTGCCGCTGGCCGACCGGCTGACCGACCCCGGCCGGTACGGCGGCGACCCCGCCGACGCGCTCGACGTGGTGGTGCCGTCCCTGCCCGGCTTCCTGTACTCCGATCCGCCGTCCGGGCCGGCAACCCGGGAGGCCATGGCCCGGACGCTGCACCTGCTGATGTCCGAGGTGCTCGGCTACCGGCGGTACGGCGCGTTCGGTGGTGACATCGGCGGTGCCGTCACCGGCTGGCTCGGGGCGCGGTATCCGGAGCACGTCACCGGGATCCACCTGATCCATCCCCCCTTTCCGGGAAGTTTCGACGCGCGTCCGCTGGCTCCGGCCGAGCAGGCGTTCCTCGGCGCCGAGGCGCGGTACGACGAGACCGACGGCGGGTACAGCGCGATCATGGGTACCCGCCCGGACACCATCGCCGCCGCCCTGGTCGACTCGCCGGCCGGTCTCGCCGGATGGCTGCTGGACAAGTACCGGGACTGGAGCGACTGTTCCGGTGACCTGGAGAGCCGGTTCGACCGGGACACCCTGCTCACGATCGTCACCCTGTACTGGGCGACCGGGGCCATCGGCTCGTCGTTCCGGCAGTACGTCGATTTCGCGTACAACCGCCCCCGGCCCGACATCACGGTGCCGGCGGCGTTCACCCTCAGCACCGAACCCGGCATGGTCGGTTTTCCGCGTGAGCTGGCCGAGCGGGCCTGCACCGACATCCGGGAGTGGAGTCTGCCCGGCGTCGGCGGGCACTTCATGCCGCTGGAGGAGCCGGACCTGTTGAGCGGGGAGCTGCGACGTTTCTTCGGTTCGGTCGGAAAGCACTGACCGGCGCGGTGGAGCCGGACGTCGCCCGGCCCGGCTCCACCCACCCGTCTGTCCCGCCTGTCCCCGCACGAAAGCCAAGGTGTGAACCTGTGGTTTACAGTGCTAGCCTTCGGGCTGTAAACCGCAGGTTGTCAGGAGTGTGGAACATGGTGCGTGGACCGCAGGTGGAACCATCCCTCGCTCAGTTGTCCGAGCAGGAGCGCGCCCACCTTGTCGGCCTCGCCGCCGACGCGGTGCGGCGGATCACGGAGACGCTGACCGGGCACCCCGCGTTCGGCGTACCGGAAGGTGGGCCGAAGTCCGGCGACGTCGACGACGAGCGGTCCCGCCGGACCGACGCGCTGCGCCGGGTCCGGGCCGGCCGGGCCGCGCAGGCGTTGCTGTCCGAGGTGGTCGCGGAGCACACGGCCGAGAACGCCGCCGACGCGGTCTGGCTGGGCGCGAGCCTGGCCGACCTGGGCGAGTCCATCGGCAGCACCCGGCAGGCGGCCCGAAAGCGCTGGCCGGATCTCGGCCGGATCTACCGGATCCGGCGGTGGGTGTCGGGGCACGCCGACGACCTGGTCACCGTGCTGCGGATGGTGCGCGACCAGGCCACCGGATACGCCGCGCCGGCCGGATCCGCCGACGCGCTCGACGCGGCCCTGGCGGCGCTGGACCACGCGCTGCGCGGCGTGCTGCGCGACAGCGACTCGCGGAGCGTGCTCGACCCGGAGACCGGTCGTCCGGCCCGATGGCTTCGGCTGGCCGACGCGGTGGACGTGCGCCTGCGTACCGTCGTCGATCTCGCCACCCCGACGACGCCCGAGGCCGACACCGCGCTCGCGGCCGCCCGTGGCGTGCTCGCGCACTACGCCGAGGCAACCGCGGAACCCGCCACCGAGTAGCCCAACCCGCC
>NZ_JADPUN010000193.1 GCF_015690345.1 Plantactinospora alkalitolerans
GGCCGGTCGGCCGCGCCGGCCGGGATCCGGCCCGCCGGCGTGACCGGCAGCGTGCCGAGATCCACCAGGCCGAGCGCGACGACCGAGGCGGTGAGACCACGACCGGTCAGCACCTCAAGGGCCAGTGTGGTGTGGTTGACCGCGTCCGGCCCGGGACCGCTGAGCAGCACGACCGGTGCCGGCAGCGCCCAGGCGAGGTCCGCGAGCGTCCAGCCGCCGCGACCCAGCGGTACGGCGAGGCCGTGCCCACCGCCGACCAGCACCAGGTCATGGGTCCGGGTCAGGGCCTGGACGAGTCCGACGACGTCGGCCACCAGCAGTCCGTCGACGCCACCGGTCGCCACCTCGACGTAGGTGCCCAGGTTGTCGTGCAGCAACGCTCCCGAGTGACCCCGGCTCCGGCCGCCGGCGACTCCCCCGTCATCGACTGTCCCGTCGGCGGCTCGCTCGTGGTCAGCGGCTCTCTCATCGGCCGCTCTCTCATCGACGGCTCTCTCATCGACGGCGGCCCGCTCGTCGGCGGCTCGCTCGTCGGCGGTGTCCTCGAAATCGTCGCCCGCACTTCCGTGGCCGGGCCTCGCCGCGACGATCCGGAGCACCGCCGTGCGTCCCGTCGACGCGACGCAGAGAGCGGCCGCGGCCACCTCCCAGTCCACGCTCGTCGAGGTCGCGGCGACCACCCACGGCCCACCGTCCGGCCAGGACATCATCGCCTCCCCGGCTGCCACCCGAAGCGGCACCGCTGGCCGCAACTGATCGTCGGCAGCCTATCGGAGGAGGACTCGTCGAGCCGACCCTCGACCGGCCGGCAGGGCGGGCGTACGACGCCCGCCGCAGGGGCAGCAGCCGGAGCGGCGGGCGTCGTACAGCGATTGGCTGGTCAGCGGCGTCGTATCTCGCCCGCTGTCTCCTGCGCCTGTCCGCGCACCTCCTGCGCCGAGGAGCGCGCCTGGTCGCGCATACCACCCGCGTGCTGGCTGGCCTTGGACTTGACCGATTCCGCCGCCCGCTGGGCCGGCTCACGGAGATTCTCCTGCGTCTGCCGGGCCACCCCGGTGGCCTGCTGCTTGATCTGGTCGATCTGATCGGAGTGTTCCGACATCTTGTTCCGGAGCTGTCCGGTCATCCGACGTTCGGGCTGGCTGGCGGGCAGCAGTGCGGAGGCGAGGACACCGAGTCCGAAGGCGACCAGACCGGCGGCGAGCGGGTGGCCCTCCGTCTGCTGCCGAGTCTGCTGCCCCACCGCGTGCATCCGCTCGCCAGCGGCGGAAGAGGCGGCCGACAGTCGCGCCTGGGAAGCGTCGCGGGCGTGCTGGGCCCCTTCCCGAGCCTGCTGCGCCGTACCCATGACGTTGTCCCTGGCGTGCGAGGTGGAGCCCATGACGTTGTCCCTGGCGTGCGAGGTGGTGCCCATCACGGTCTCCCGGAGCCGTTGCCAGGTGCCCTGGGCCCGGCCCCGGGCCTGCGTGGCCTGCCGGCGCGCCATGTTCCGCGGGTTCATCCTGTCGGTCAGCGCGTTGACGTTGGCGCCCAGGTCGTCCTGTGTGCTCTCGATGTCGGCCCGGATCCGACTCGGATCGTTACTCATCACTGTCCCCCCGTTTGACGATGTGCCTGGCCCCGAACAGCGCCTGGTACGCGTCGGACCGAATCGGCTGTCTGCGGCAGGGTTTTCAGACTGCGGGCCTGCCGCCGCGCCACCGAGACCAGTACCGCGGCGATCAGCGCCCAGACCACTGCGACGATCAACGCGGCCCAGCCCTGATCCATCACGTTCGCCAGGCCCCACCACAGGGCGTACGACAGGAACAGCAGCACCATGAGTGCGCCCAGGGCGGCACCGCCGAACATCCCGGCGACCTTGCCCGCGGTACGCACCTCCTGCCGCAGCTCCACTTTGGCCAGCGCGATCTCCTGGCGGACCAGCATCGACGTGTCGCGGGTGATCGACGTGAGCAGCTCGCCGATCGACGCCTGGGAGGGATCCCGCTCCCGACTCGCGCCCATCCCGCCCGTCGCAGCGCTCACCGCCGCCCCCCAGGTGCCTGCCCGTCAGCGCCCGCCCAGCGGCGTTGCCCAGCTTCGGCGTCCGGCAACGTGCCCGGATTCGGTGGACCGGTCTGGGGCTGGCCGCGCATGCCGTCCGGCTGGCCGCGCATCCCCTCCGGCTGGCCACGCATGCCGTCCGGCTGGCCACGCATCCCGTCCGGCTGGCCACGCATCCCGTCCGGCTGGCCGGACGAGTGCTGACCGTCGCCGTCTTCCTGCATCCCGCCTCGACTCTTGGTGAGTCTGCCGGCCAACACTCCGGCGACGGCGGCGCCGGCGAGGAAGATTCCCGGTCGACGGCGGGCGTAGTCGCGTACCTCGCCCATCACCGCCCCGGGTTCTCGCTGGTCGAGCCAGTGCGCCGCCTGCTGGACCCGGTCGGCGGCCTGGCGTACCAGATCGGTGGCGACACCCTGCTGGTCGGAGCGGTCGGACATCGCCCGCAACTGGTCACCGAGTGTGCGAAGACCGTCGGCCGCGCGCTGTTGCTGGGCCCCGGCCTGTTCCTTGAGTTGGGCCGAGGCCTGGTTCATCAGGTCCTGGGCCTGCCGGCCAGCCTCACCGGCGACGTCCCTGCCCCGGTCCGCCGCGTTGTGCGCCAACCCGCTGCCCGCCTGGGAAACCCGCTGACCAGCCTCGGTGGCCCCCTGCCGAGCGACCTGGGTCTTCGACCCGTGGCCGTCGCCGGTCGAGGCGGCACTTGCTCCTTGCGTCATCACAGGCCCCTCAGCTCAATACCGTGCCGGCGGACTGCCGACGGCGCTGGCTACCCCGCGGGTCGACAGATATGCCCATCTCTCCTGGTCGGGGCACCGCCGGCCGACCCAGCCTGTTTCATCGACCCAGCCATCGGGCAAGTAACAGGTCAGCGAGGTGCGGACGGCATCTCGGCATCACCTGGAGGACACGATGGGCTTAGGAGACAAGATCCGGCACAAGGTCGAGGAAGTCGCCGGGATGGCCAAGGAGAAGGTCGGGGACGCGACTGACAACGAGCGGCTTCAGGCCGAGGGCGCGACCGAGCAGACCGAGGCCAACGTCAAGCAGGCCGGTGACCACGTCGGTGACGCCGCGCGGGACACCAGGGACGCGCTGCGGCCCTGACTTGCGATCCGTTCACCCCACCGGTGGGCACCCCGACAACCGGGGTGCCCACCGGTGGTGATCGTTACCCCGTCGGCACCCCACTGAGCTGCTGCTTAGGCGTGGCTTATCTTACTTAGGTGCCCCTAACCATCAGCGAACCCGCGCCGCCGGGCCAGGCGCCGCCAGCACCGGCCCGAGGTACGGTCGCCCGGCGTACCGGGATCGTGCTGGTGCTGTTCGCCGCCGTCGCGCTCGCCTGCCTGGCGAGCGTTCTTCTCGGGGCCAAGAACGTGCCGCCGGGCGAGGCCCTGCGGGCGTTGACCGGTGACCGGAGCGGTGACGCGCTGCTGGTCGCCGAACTCCGCTTCCCCCGTACGCTGCTGGGGCTTCTGGTCGGGATCGCCCTCGGCGTGGCCGGCACCCTGGCCCAGGAGTTGACCCGCAACCCGCTCGGCGACCCGGGTCTGCTCGGTGTCTCGGCCGGCGCCGCCCTCTCCGTCGCGACCAGCATCGGCGTCTTCGGCCTGACCTCGCCCTACCAGTACGTCTGGTTCGCGTTCATCGGAGCGGCCCTTGCGGGTGCGCTCGTCTACGCCATCGGTGGTGCGGCCCGGGCGTCGGCGCGCAGCGGCGGTGCCTCGCCGGTCAAGCTCGCCCTGGCCGGGGCGGCGATCACCGCGCTTCTGATGAGCCTCACCCACGCCCTGGTGCTGCTCGACGTACGGACCCTGGACCAGTACCGGTTCTGGGCGGTCGGCTCGCTCGCCGGCCGCGACGGTGCGCTCGCCCTCCAACTCGCTCCGTTCGTCCTCGCCGCACTGCTGCTCACCGCGATCATCGTCCCCCGGATGAACGCGCTCGCGCTCGGTGACGACCTCGCCGGCTCGCTCGGCGTACGGGTCGGGGTGACCCGCCTGCTGGGTGCCGTCGCCGTCGTACTGCTGACCGGTGCGGCGGTTGCCGCCGCCGGCCCGGTGACCTTCGTCGGGCTGGTCGTGCCACACCTGGTCCGGCCCTTCACCGGCCCGGACCTGCGCTGGCTGCTGCCCGGTGCCGGGCTCGCCGGTGCGGCGCTGCTGCTCGGCGCCGACGCGCTCGGGCGACTGCTCGACCATCCCGGCGAAGTACCGGCCGGGGTGGTGACCGCGATGATCGGCGCCCCGTTCCTGATCATGCTGGTCAAGCGCGGCAGAATCCGGGAGCAGACCCGGTGAGCGTCCGGCTCCCCGATCAGCCGATCACCAGCCGACCGGCCGGTGCACCCGGTGCACCCGGCACGCCCCCTGCCAGCCGGCGGGCGGTACGGCGACCCGGCCGGGTCGGTTGGGAGGTGGCCGGGCTCGGCGGGATCGCGCGTCCCAGGGTGCTCGGGGTGCTGGCCGTCGTACTGGCGTTCGCCGTCGCCGGGCTGGTCGCCTCGGTCTCGATCGGTGAGTTCCCGATCCCGGCCGGTGACGTGTTCCGGGCCCTGACCGGTACGGGCGGCGCCGACGCGACCCTGATCGTGCGCGAACTGCGGCTGCCCCGGGCCCTCACCGGCCTGCTGGTCGGCTTCGCGTTCGGGTTGGCCGGAGCACTGATGCAGGCGGTCACCCGCAACCCGCTGGCCAGCCCGGATCTGATCGGCATCTCCGCCGGGGCGAGCACTGGCGGGGTGGCCGCGATCCTGATCGGCGGTGTGACGGCGGCCGGGGCCGGGTCGTACGCGAGTGTGCCGCTCGGGGCGCTGGTCGGAGCGCTTGTCGCCGCCGGAGTGATCTACACGATGGCGTTCCGGGACGGCACGATCACCGGCTTCCGGTTCGTACTGGTGGGGATCGGCGTGCAGGGTGCGCTCGGCGCGCTGACCAGTTGGCTGCTGGCCCGTGCCGACATCAACGAGGCGTCCCGGGCGATGGTGTGGTTGACCGGCAGCCTGAACGGACGCGGCTTCGAGCACGCCCGGTGGGCCGGACTGGCCCTGCTGGTGACGCTGCCTGTGGTACTCGCGCTGATCCGGCCGTACCAGTTGCTCCAGTACGGCGACGACACCGCGCGGGCGCTGGGGTTGCCGGTGGACCGGGCCCGGGTCGCGCTGCTGCTCGCCTCGGTCGTCCTGGCCGGTGTGGCCACCGCCGCGGCCGGCCCGATCGGGTTCGTGGCGCTCGCCGCGCCGCAGATCGCCCGCCGGCTCACCGGCACCGCCAACCTGCCGTTGCTGACCAGCGGCTGCGTCGGCGCGGCGCTGATGCTCGGCGCCGACCTGGCCGCCCGGTTGGTGCTCGCCCCGCTCGAGTTGCCAGTGGGCGTGGTCACCGGCGCGGTGGGCGCCCCCTACCTGATGTGGCTGCTGACCCGCGCGAACCGCATCGGCCGAGCCGGCTGATGAACCGAACACCTGAGGTGTTAGGAGGGGACCCTTCTTATGCAGAAAGCGATAAGAAGGGGCCCTTCCTTACAACCCGGCTGGAGGATGAGATGACGGCGTTGCTGGGCAGCGGTCTCCGGCTGGCCTATGGCGACCGGGTGGTGGCCGAAGGGCTGGACATCGAGGTGCCGGCCGGGAAGGTCAGCGCGCTGGTGGGGCCGAACGCGTGCGGGAAGTCGACGGCGCTGCGGGCCCTTGCCCGACTGCTTCCGCCGTCCGCCGGAACGGTGCTGCTCGGCGGGGATCCGATCGCCGGACTGTCGCATCGGGAGCTGGCGCGTCGGTTGGCACTGCTGCCGCAGTCGCCGATGGCGCCGGACGGGATCACGGTCCGGGACCTGGTGGCCCGGGGTCGTACGCCGCATCAGCACTGGTGGCGGCAGTGGTCCCGGGCCGACGAGCAGATCGTCGAGGAGGCGCTCGCCGCCACCGGTACCAGCGAGTTGGCGGATCGGAGTCTCGACGAGCTCTCCGGTGGCCAGCGACAGCGGGTCTGGATCGCCCTCGCGCTGGCCCAGGACACCCGGGTACTGCTGTTGGACGAGCCGACGACCTATCTGGACCTGGCGTACCAGGTGGACGTGCTGGAGTTGGTCGCCGAGTTGAACCACCGGGACGGCACCACTGTGGTGATGGTGCTGCACGACCTGAACCAGGCGTGCCGGTACGCCGACCATCTGGTCGCGATGCGGGCCGGCGGTGTGGTGGCGGCCGGGCCGCCCGCCGAGGTGGTGACCCCGGATCTGGTACGGGAGGTGTTCGGTCTCGACTGCCGGATCATCACCTGTCCGGTGGCCGGTACGCCGATCGTCGTACCGGAGGGTCGTCCTCGGCGCTGACCAGCGATGCGCTGACCAGCGGTGACACCTGTTCGGCCGCGTGCTTTGCGTTGGGCGACCCACCGGTGACGAGTTTTGTTTCCCCAGCAAGCAAGGCTAACCTAACTGCGAAGTAGGAGAGCCTTACCTTAGTAAGAGATGAGGATCGTTTCATGCGTCGAATCGCGCGCGGTCGCGGGGCGGCCTTCCGGCTCGCCGCCGGCCTGACCGGGCTCGCCCTGGCCGTCGGGCTCTCGGCCTGCGGCTCGTCGAACTCGCCCGGAGGATCCGACTCCGGCGCGGCCACCGCCACCGCCGACGCCGGCTTTCCGCGTACGGTGACCCACCACAAGGGCAGCACCGAGATCAAGGCCAAGCCGCAGCGGATCGTGGCGCTCGACAACAGCCTGGTGGAGGCGGTCGTCCTGCTCGGTCGGCCGCTGGTCGGCGGCATCGCCAGCTACCGGAACCAGAAGACGTTCCCGGAATACCTCGGCGACGCCGTCAGGGACACCAAGGACATCGGTCCGCTGGACAACCCGAATCTCGAACTGATCGCCTCGCTCCGGCCCGACCTGATCGTCTCGGCGACCGTCCGGCACGACGCGCTGTACGACAAGCTCTCCGCGATCGCCCCCACCGTCTTCGTCCAGACCACCGGCCCGACCTGGAAGGCCAACGTCACCCTGCTGGCGCAGGCACTCGGCGAGGAGACCCTGGCCGCACAGCAGCTCTCCGCGTACGAGGCGCGGGCCAAGAAGATCGGCGACGAGGTCAACGCCAAGGCCGGCAACCCCGCCATCTCGGTGGTCCGATTCGTGGACGGCCCGACCCGGCTGATGGCGAAGGCGTCGTTCATCGGCATCATCCTGGCCGACGCCGGGCTGAAGCGCCCCGCGTCGCAGGACAAGGACACCTTCGCCACCGAGATCAGCGAGGAACAGATCGAGCTGGCCGACGGCGACCACATCTTCGTCACCACCTACTCGGGCGGGGAGGGCTACAAGGACAAGTTCGAGGCCAACCCACTCTGGACCCGACTCTCGGCCGTGCAGGGCAAGCACGTGTACGAGGTCAAGGACGAGCTGTGGATGACCTCGGTCTCGGTCCAGGGCGCACACTTCGTCCTCGACGACATCGCGCAGACCTTCCAGGTCGACCCCGCGAAGTAGACACCCGGCGGACCGCCGTTGCCGCCCGGACCCGGATCGACGCCCCGGGAATCCGGGCGGCAGCGGCGGGCGTCCGGGCGGCAGCGCCGGAGGAGGCTCATCCGTGCGGCTCTACCTGACCGCGCTCAATCCCACCGATTCGGTGCTCGACGGCTTCCTGCCGGCGGCGGCCCGCCTCGGGCTGCCGGTGACGGTGCTGACCGACCAACCGGAGGCCTGGCCGGCAGCACCGGGCGGGCGGGCCGACGCGGAGGTGGTCGGGGCCGACGTGCGCGACGTGCGGGGCGTACTCGACGCGGTGTACCGGGGGGACCCGCCCACGGCCCTGCTCTCCAACAGCGACCACCTGCAGACGCCGGCCGCCCTCGCCGCCCGGTACCTCGGACTGCCCGGCAAGGACTGGCGGGCGACGTTGCGGGCCAAGGACAAGCGCCTGACCCGGCGTACCATCGGCGACGCCGGACTGGACACGGTGGCCGTGGTGGCCCTCGGCCCGGACGACGACCCCGACCTCGCCGTGAGCGTGCCGTTCCCGGCGGTGGTCAAACCCCGGGAGGGCGTGGCGAGCGAGGACGTCTACCTGGTCGGCGACCCGGCCGACCTGCGCCGCCGGGTCGCCGACATCCGTGCCCGACGCCCCGACCTGCCGCTGCTGGTCGAGGAGTACCTTCCCGGCGAGCTGCACACCCTGGAAACCCTCGGCGACGGCACCGGCCTCGCGGTGCTCGGCGCCTGGCGGACCGGCCTCGGCCCGCCGCCGACGTTCATCGAGGCCAGCCTCGAGTGGGCGGTGGAACTACCGCCGCCCCTGCTCGACCAGGTACGGGCCCAGCTCGACGCGCTCGGCGTCGGCTTCGGCGCCTGTCACACCGAGTTCGTCGTCGCCGACGGTCGGGCCCGGCTCGTCGAGGTGAACTACCGACTGATCGGTGACCGGATGGACCTGGTCCTCGCCGAACTGCTGGACGTGCCGCTCTTCGAGTACGTCATCGGGGTGCACGCCGGCACGGCGCTGCCGACCCTGCCCGACCCCGCGACCCTGGCCCGGCACGCCCGGGTCGAGTACGTCTGCGCCGACCGCCCGGGGACTCTCCTGGCGGCTCCCGGCAGTGTCGACACGCGCGACCCTTCCGGCGTCCGGCTCGGCTGCCGGCCGCTGCGCCCGATCGGGGTCACCGCGCCGCTGACCCGGACGAACCGCGACTACCTGGCCGCCCTGCACGCCATCGGCCCCGACCGGGAAACGGTCGCCGACGCCCTGCGGGACTTCCGGGCCGGGCTGCACTGGGAGGTCCGGGCATGAGCGGCCGCGACCGCAGGGACCCGGGATGAGCGGAAGCACCGGCGCCGAGCGGGAGCTCTTCCAGCGGGTGCTCGACGCGCTGCTTCGCGAGGACCATCTCGGCCTGGCCAGCAACGGTCGGCCCGGTGGCGACGGCTGGTGGCTGACCCGTACCGGCACCGCCCGGCTGCGCCTGCCGGTCCGTCCGGACGGGTTCCAGCACGATCTGCGCTCGGCCCGGCCGGAGTTCGTGGTCGAGGACGGGACCGGACCGGAACGGCTGGTCCGCACCCTCGACGGGCTCCTCGACGTCCTCGGGCCGACCGACGATCCGGAGGCGGAGGCCGGATGGCTCGCGTTCCGCGCCGAGTGCCGGCACGACCTCGCCGCGCGGCGGCTCGCCGCGCAGACCCGTCCCCGGGTGTACGCCGAACTCCGCGCCGCCCGGCGAAACGCCGTACCGGCCGGCTCGGCCGCTCAGCACGCTCCGACCGGGATGGCGGGCGCGCTGCTCGACGACGTCCTCGCCGCCCGTACCGATCATCCGGTCTATCCGACCAGCCGGTGCCGGCACGGTCTCGGCGACACGGACCTGCTCGGGTACGCCCCGGAGCACGCCCCCCGGTTCGCCCTGCGCTGGCTGCCGGTGCCGCGCAGCGAGGTGACCCTCACCGGCGCCCTGCCCCCCTGGTGGCCTCCGGCCGGTACGCCGGGAACCGTGCTGCTGCCGGTGCATCCGGTCACCGCCGACCGGCTGAGCCTGCCGATCCTGCCGGTACGCGAGGACGGGCCCGAGATCCTCGTCCGGCCGACCCTGTCGACCCGGACGGTGTCGCTGGTGGACGACCCGTACACGCATCTGAAGCTGCCCCTGGCCACGGCGACACTCGGCGCCCGCAACATCCGGACGATCGCTCCCGACACCCTGGTCGACGGTGCCGAGCTGCACCGGTTGCTGGCCGGGATCGCCGCCGCCGAACCGGCGTTCGCGGGGCGGATCCTGCACGCCGACGAGAGCTGCTACGGGCACGCCGGGGACGACGTCCGGTCGTTCCTGCTCCGCCGATATCCGAGCGGGCTGGCCGGTCACCAGGTGGTACCCGTCGCCGGCCTGGCCGCCGAGGACCCCGACGCGGGATCGGTCGCGCAACGGGTCGGCGGGCCGGACCCGGTGCCCCTGCTCGACGCCTACCTGGACCTGCTGATCGACTGGCACGGTTACCTCTGGCTGCGGCACGGGATCGCGCTGGAGGCACACCAGCAGAACATCCACCTGGTCCTCGATCCGGTCGGCGGCGGCGAGCTGCGGCTGCTCTACAAGGACAACGACGGTGCCCGGCTGGCCCGGCGGTCCGGTCCGGAGCTGCGCGACGCGCGGATGTGGATCACGGATCCGGCCGAGCTGGCCGACGTCTTCACCACGATCACCCTGCACCTGGCCGCGGCGGCACCGCTGCGCGCGCTCGCCGAGCGGGGTGTGCCGGTGCCGGCGCCGGGCACCGCGTTACGGACCCGCCTGGTCGCCACCCGGGACCGCTGGGCCGCCGGCCCGCCCGGACCGGACGGCTGGAACGTGGCCGCCGCCGCTGATCTGCTCACCGAACGCGTCCTGACGGCCAGCCGTCTGCCCGTCAAGGCGATGGTCACCGCCGGCACGCTGCTACCCAAACAGCGCACCGGTTGTGCCGACATCAACAAGTACTACCTGCGCACCGGCCCCAACTACCTGCGGTCCGACCGGTGATCGCCGTCCGGGTCGGCCGTGTCGCCCCAAGGAGCAGTCGATGACCGCCGCAGTGTCCAGGCCCGCGGCCGACGTCGCCAGCACGCACACGTTGCTCGGCTGCGTCGCCCGGGAGGTCGCCGGCCCGGAACGGCAGACCAGCCTCGCCGACGGGCACGCCCTGGTACGGCTGCCACGCAGCGCTGTACTGCTGCGCTGTGCGGTGGGCCGGGTGTCGGAGGTGGGTGCGCACCGCTACGAGGGACCGGTGCAGCGGCTCTCCGGCGGTACGTGGTCGCCGGTAGACGCGGCCGGGCTGGCGGCACTGGTCGCCGACGAGTTGACCCTGCGTACCGGGGTGCCGAACGAGGAGTTCACCGGGCAGGTGGTGGCCAGCCGGGACGCGCTGGACCGGGTGCTCCGGCTGCGTCCGGCCACGGATCCGGACCCGACCGGGGACGCCGTGATCGACTCCTATGTGGACTCGGAGCAGTCGCTCGTACACGGCCACCCCCGGCATCCGGCACCGAAGTGGCGGACCGGGGACGTCGAGTCGTGGAACAGGTACGCCCCCGAACTGCGCACCAGCCTACGGCTGCGCTGGATCGCCGTACCCCGGTCGCTGCTCGCCTCCGACGGGCCGTTCGACGAACTGATCGGCGTACTCGACCCACCGACGGCACCCGCCGGACACGCCGTACTGCCGGTGCACCCGTGGCAGTTCGAGCTGTCCGGGCCGCTCGACCCGCGCCTGCGCGACCTCGGCGTCACCGGCGCCACCCTGCGCCCGACGGCGAGCGTACGCACCCTCTACGCGCCCCGCGCCGACCTGTTCGTGAAGACGAGTCTGCACGTACGGATCACCAACTGCCTGCGGAAGAACGCCCGGTACGAACTCACCGGGGCGGTGGCGCTCACCCGACTCCTCGCCGACCTGCCTCTTCCGGCCGGCGTGGTACTGCTGCCCGAACCCGCGTACCGGACGGTCGACCTGCCGACGCTGGACGAGAGGTACGGGGTGATCCTGCGCGGTGGCCTGCGCCCGCACCTGGCCGACGGCGAGACGCCGCTGATCGCCGCCGCCCTGGCCGCCGGGCCGTTGGCCGTGGCCGATCCCGTCGGTTGGTGGGACGCCTACACCCGGCTGCTGGTCCCGGCCGTGCTCGAACTCTGGTGGACGCACGGCATCGTGCACGAGGCGCACCTGCAGAACGTCGTCGCGGTGCTGGACGCCGACCGCTGGCCGGTCAGGATGCTGCTGCGCGACCTGGAGGGCGTCAAGCTCGACCTCGACCGCCGGGCGGACTGGCTCGCCGGGCTGCCGGCCGCGATCGGCTACGACCCCGAGCAGGCGTTCAACCGGGTCGTCTACTGCCTCTTCGTCAACCATCTGGTCGAGTTGGCGGGCGCGCTGGCCGACGCCCATCCCGGGGTCGAGTCGAAGTTGTGGGCGGCGCTGCGCGAGGTGGTCGTGGAGACGTCGGCCCGGCTCGGTGACCCGCCCCGGCTCCGCGCCCTGCTCGCCGGGGTACCGCTGCCGGTCAAGGCCAACCTGCTGGTGCGCTGGCGCCGGGCCGCCGACCGGCACGCCGGCTACCTGCCGTTCCCCAACCCGATCGGAGACCGTTGGTGAGCGCGAGGAGTGAGCCGGTTTTGCGAGCCCCGCAGTCGCGAACGAAAGGCAGGCTGGTGAGTCCTGACGTGGTGAGTCCGGTCTATCTCTACGACCTGGCCGGGCTGGCCGGGTCGGCGGCCGCGATCCGGGCCGCGCTGCCGGCCGGCGTCGAGCTGCTGTACGCGATGAAGGCGAACCCGGATCCGGGGATCCTGCGTACCCTGGCGCCGTACGTGCACGGGTTCGAGGCGGCCAGCGGCGGGGAGTTGCGCCATCTGGCCGAGGTCCTGCCGGGCACCGCGCCGGCCGCGCTCGGTGGACCGGGCAAGACCGACCGGGAGTTGGCCGCCGGGCTCGCCGCCGGGGTACGCCGGTTCCATGTCGAGTCGCCCACCGAGCTGCGCCGGCTCGATCTGCTCGCGCGGGCCCGGGACGTGGTCGCCGAGGTACTGCTCCGGGTCAACCTGCCGGTGCCGGTCGAGGGTGCCGTGCTGGTGATGGGCGGTCGGGCGACACCGTTCGGGATGTCGCCCGAGCAGGCGCGGGAGTGTGCCCGACTCGACCTGCCCGGGGTACGGGTCCGGGGCGTGCACGCGCATCTGGGCAGTGGACTGTCGGCGCCGGCCGCCGCCGGGGTGGCCCGGGCGGTCGTCGACTGGGCGGTGACCGAACTCGACGCCTCCGAGGTGAACGTCGGCGGTGGAATGGCGGTGGACTACACCGATCCGCAGGCCCGCTTCGACTGGGTCGGTTACGGCTCGGCCCTCGACGAGCTGCTGGCCGCGTACCCCGGGCGGACGTTGCGGATCGAGCCGGGTCGGGCGATGACGGTCCACTGCGGGCAGTACCTCACCGAGGTGCTGGACGTGAAGGAGGCCGGCGGCGAGTGGTTCGTGGTGGTGGCGGGTGGCACCCACCATCTGCGTACCCCGGCGGCGAAGCAGCACTCGCAGCCGTTCACGGTGCTGCCCCGCCCGGACTGGGCGTACCCGTTCGCCCGGCCGGTGACCGGCGCCGGACCGGTGACGATCGTCGGGCAGCTCTGCACCCCGAAGGACGTGCTGGCCCGGGTCTCGTCCGGTGACCTGATCGGTGGGCCGGGCCGGATCGCGGTCGGCGACACGATCGCGTTCGGAATGGCCGGGGCGTACGCCTGGAACATCAGTCACCGCGACTTCCTGATGCACGACCCGCCGGAGTTCCGTACCGGCCGGTTGACCGACACGGTGACCGATTTCCACCGCTGACGGAATATCGTTGACTATAGTCAACGAATGTCAGCCCTGATCGAACAGGCCGAACTGGTCCGCGACTTCAACCGCTACTACTCCCGCCGGATCGGGCTGCTCACCGACCGCTACCTCGGGCAGGCGCGGCCGCTCAGCGAGGCCCGGCTGCTGTTCGAGATCGGCACCGGGGCGTCAGTACGCGACCTGCGGGCCCGACTCGACTGGGATTCCGGCTACCTGAGCAGGTCGCTGCGCTCACTCGGCGCGCAGGGCCTGGTGCGGCTACGTCCGTCCGAGACCGACGGTCGGGTCCGGATCGCCGAACTGACCGAGGCCGGCAGCGCCGAACTCGCCGAACTCGACCGGCGGTCCAACGCCGCCGCCAGCGCACTGCTGGCGCCGCTCAGCGCCGCCCAACGGGACCGGCTGATCGCGGCACAGCAACAGACCCGCCGACTGCTCCGGCTGGCCACCGTCACCGTCGAGGTGGTCGAGCCCGGTTCGGCCGCCGCCCGGCACTGTCTCGCCGAGTACGCCGCCGAACTGAAGGTCCGGTTCCCCGAGGGGTACGACAGCTCGGCGCTGGGAAGCGACGCCGAACTGAGCGGCGATGTGGGCGCCTTCGTGGTGGCGTACGAGCAGGGCCGTCCGGTCGGCTGCGGCGGGTTCCGGACGTACGCGCCCGGCGTCGCCGAGCTCTGCCACCTGTGGGTGCACGCCGACGCGCGTGGACTGGGGCTCGGCCGCCGCCTGCTCGGCGACCTGGAACAGCGGGCGGCGGCCCGGGGGCTGCACACCGTGCGGCTGGGTACCCACCGCGTCCTCACCGAGGCGGCGACGCTCTACCGCTCGGCCGGCTACCGGGAGATTCCCCGGTACGGCGACAGCCCGTACAACCAGCTCTGCTTCGCGCGCGTCGTGTCCGGGGAGGACCGGTCGGCCGTACCCGGCGATCTGCTGCCCTCGCTCGACGGGCGCCGGTTCCGCGCGGTGGGCGAGGTCGACGGCGGCGAGGTGGACAGCGCCACCCGGTTCGACTACCGGGAACGCGACGGGGAGATCTCGGCGACGTACGCCGGGGGCGCCATCCGGACCGGGTACCTGGTCGGCACCCGGGACGGGAACAGCCTGGACTTCCGCTATGTCCAACTCAACCGGGCGGGCGAGACCTCCAGCGGGCACTGCCTCAGCACCGTCTCGATCCTCGCCGACGGCCGGTTGCGCCTCGACGAGACCTGGTCCTGGGAGTCCCGCGAGGGCTCCGGCACCAGCGCCGTCGAGGAGACTGAGCCCGGCGACAGGCGACCGGCCCCTACTGGTTGCGATACGCCATCAGAGTAGTACGGTCCCACCGGTCGTAAAGCGCAACTGGATCTTCCCCGAACCTCCGGAGGAGCAGACATGCCGCAGTTGTTGAAGGTGCAGAGCTTCAACGTGTCGCGTGACGGGTTCGGTGCCGGCGAGGGGCAGAGCCTGGAGCGGCCCTTCGGCCACGCAGACCCGACCCCCCTGTTCTCCTGGCGCGCCGCCACCGCCAGCTTCATATACCGCACCGAGCCCGGCGGCACCCGTGGGCTGGACGACCACCTGACCCGCGACTACGACTACAACATCGGGGCGGAGATCATGGGTCGTAACAAGTTCGGCCCCCAGCGCGGCCCCTGGGAGAACCACGAGTGGCAGGGTTGGTGGGGGGACAACCCGCCGTTCCACACGCCGGTCTTCGTGCTCACCCACCACGAGCGCCCGTCATTCAGCCTCGGTGACACCACGTTCCACTTCCTCAACGCGAGCCCGGCCGAGGCGCTGGTACGCGCGAAGCAGGCCGCCGCCGGTCGGGACGTACGCCTCGGCGGCGGGGTCGCCACCATCCGCGAGTTCATCGAGGCCGACCTGGTCGACACGATGCACATCGCCGTCGCGCCCGTCGACCTCGGCCGGGGGGGAGCGGCTGTGGGAGCGCCACACCGATCTCCTCGACCGCTTCCACCTCGAATCGGTGCCGAGCCCCAGCGGAATCACCCACCTCCTGTTCTGGAAGCGATGACCATCGACGCGCCCTGATCAGACGCACCCACGGGCGATGCGCACGCCGCCACCTGCCCTGTGGCGTACGGCTCAGCCAGCAGGGGTGTCCAGCCAGTCCCGGATCACGTCGAACACCTCCGGGCCACTGTCGGCGCCGACGTTGCGGGCGAGGTCGGCGATGGTCACGGCCCCCAGCGCGGCCCGCCAGGCGCTGTCGGCGGCGCCCATGGCACGGGCGATCGGACAGGGTGTGGTGCAGCCCTCAGCCGGAGTGGCCAGCGGGCCGCGCTGGCGGATCTCGGTGCACACGAACGCCGACGCGGGGCCGTCGACGGCCTCGACGACGTCGAGCATGGTGATCTCGTCGGCCGGGCGGGTGAGGACGTACCCGCCCGATTTGCCCTGGATGGATCGGACGAACCCGGCGCGCGACAGTTCCTGTAGCTGCTTGGCTAGATAGGTCGCCGACACGTCGTGCAACTCGGCCAGCCGAGCGGCCGACACCGGATGCCTCGCGGCGGTCAGCACCACGCAGCAGTGCAACGCCCACTCGACCCCGGCAGACATCTTCATCAGCACACCCTACTTGACTCGGATAGAAAACATCCGAGTAGTATCTCGGATAAGAGAAGTCCGAGTTTCACACCGAGGAGGATCAGGACATGAAGATCGTGGTAATCGGCGGTACCGGGCTCATCGGCTCGGTCCTGGTGACCAAGCTCCGGGAGGGCGGCCACGAGGTGACGGCGGCCTCGCCCTCGAGCGGAGTCGACACCATCACGGGCGCCGGCCTGGCCGAAGCGCTGGAGGGCGCCAACGTCGTCGTCGACGTGGCGAACTCACCATCCTTCGAGGACGGGCCCGTTCTGGAGTTCTTCCAGACCTCCGGGCGCAACCTGCTGGCCGCCGAGGCGGCCGCCGGGGTGGGCCATCACGTCGCACTGTCGATCGTCGGCGCCGACCTGATTCCCGACAGCGGGTACATGCGGGCCAAGGTCGCGCAGGAAGAACTGATCAAGAGCGCGAAGACGCCGTACACGATCGTGCGCGCGCCGCAGTTCTTCGAGTTCGTCGGCGCCATCGCCGAGGGCGGCGCCGCCGGTGACACGGTCCGGCTGCCACCGGCGCCCATGCAGCCCATCGCGGCCGCCGACGTCTCCGCCGCGCTGGCCGAGATCGCCGTCGACCAGCCGGCGAACGGGACGATCGAGCTGGCCGGGCCGGAGCAGATCCGCCAGGACGACTTCGTGCGGCAGTTCCTGGCCGCCAAGCAGGACACCCGCCAGGTGGTCACCGACCCCGACGCGCGCTACTTCGGCGCCGACGTCAACGACGGATCCCTGGTCCCCGCCGGCCCGGCGCGGGTCGGTGCCACCCACTTCGCCGACTGGCTCACCGCCAAGCAGACCAAGGACGCCTGAGCACCACACCGGTACACCTCAGACCCCGGCGGGGTACGTCTCCATCTCGCCGGGGGTGCTGGGAGTGGCCGGCAGCGGGTGCAGTGCGGTGGTGTGGTCGCACCAGACGAACGCGTCGTACCGGTCGCCGAACAGGGTCGGCACGTAGTTGCCCCACGCCTCGAACGACGGGTCGTAGACCACCCCGATCGCCCGGTGGTCGGCCTCCTCGGTCAGCCAGTCCGGCCGGTCACCCTGGGACAGGACCAGCAGTGCCCGTTCGGGCAGCAGGGTGTGCAGCCGCTCCTCCAGCGAGCCCGCCCGGCCCGGCGGCACCGTCATCACCTCCGACGGGGCTCCCCAGCGGGAAGCGGCGACGACCGTGCCCTGATAACCGCCGAAGCCGACCAGGACAACCTTCTCGGCCCCGTGCCGCTGCCGGGCGAGCTGACCAATGTTGACCATGCCGTCGCGGTTCATCTCGGTGGCCCGGGCATCGCCGATGTGCGTGTTGTGCGCCCACACCACCGCCTTCGCGTCCGGGCCGTACCGCTCCAGCAGCCGGTCCAGGGTGTCGGCCATGTGTGTGTCCCGGACGTTCCAGGACTGCGGGCCACCACCCACCATCGCCCGGTAGTACTTCTCCGCCCCGACGACGACCTCCGCGTTCTGCCAGGCGGAGAAGCTGTCCGCCCCGTCGTGCGCGGCCCGTTCCCGGGTACGCGTCAACAGCCGGACCACCTCGTCCTCGCAGCGGGCCGAGACGAACCGACTCGCCAGGCCGTACTCCTCGACCCGGGTGCCGTACGGCTCGAAGCACTGGTACGCCTCCTGGGCCAGCTCCAGCGAGACCGGGTCCTCCTCGCCCAGGTAGTCGAGGATGGCCTGCATCGACTCCCAGAGGCTGTAGACGTCGAGCCCGTGGAATCCGACCCGACCCGACTCCGGCTGGTCCAGGTTCCAGGCCCGGAGCCACCGGCAGAACCGGGCCACCTCGGCGTTCGCCCACATCCAGGTCGGCCACCGCTCGAAGCGTTCCAGTGCGGTCTGCGGATCGGCGTCGCCGCCCGGCGCGTCGACCACCGACCGGTGCACCGTCTCGCAGTCGGGCCAGTCCCCCTCGACCGCGACGAACGAGTACCCGCATTCGGTGATCAACCGGCGGGTCAGTTGCTCCCGCAGCCGGTAGTAGTCATGGGTTCCGTGGCTCGCCTCGCCCAGCATCACCACCCGGGCCGATCGGGCCTGCTCCAGCAGCGGGTCGAAGTCGCCCGGACCCCCGAGCCGGTGAACCTGCATGCCGGCGCCTACCCGGACCGACGGCCGGACAAACCCTCGGGGTGTGGCCGGACCCGAACCGGGTACCTGCACGGGTATGGGACCAAACGCGATGCAGTTGCAGGAGTCGCTGGCCGGACTGGACTACCCGGTGTCGAAGGAGGACCTGGTTCGCTGGGCCCAGGAGACCGGCCTCGACACCCAGACCCTGCAACTGCTGCGCTCGCTGCCGGCCGACCAGTTCCAGTCCCCCGCCGACATCGGCGATGCGATCATCGAGCTCTCCTGAGCGACGAGATGTTAGGAAGGGACCCTTCTTCTACAGAAAACGATAAGAAGGGGCCCTTCCTTACATGCCGTTGAGGTAGGCGAGGACCGCGAGGACGCGGCGGTTGTCGTCGTCGGACTGCGCCAGGTCGAGCTTGCCGAAGATGCTCGCGGTGTGCTTGCCGACCGCGCTCTCGGAGAGGTAGAGGCGTTGACCGATGGCGCTGTTGGAGCGGCCCTCGGCCATGAGTTCCAGTACCTCGCGTTCGCGTGGGGTCAGGCGGCTCATCGGGGCGTCGCGGTCGCTCCGGGCGAGGAGTTTGGCGATCACGTCCGGGTCCATCGCCATTCCGCCGCCGGCCACCCGGCGAACCGCGTCGACGAACTGCTCCGCGTTGAAGACCCGGTCCTTGAGCAGGTAGCCGACCCCGCCGGCCCCGTCGGCGAGCAGTTCCCGGGCGTAGAGCTGTTCGACGTGCTGGGAAAGCACCAGCACCGGCAGTCCGGGCACCTCCCGACGGGCCGCGAGCGCCGCCTGCAACCCCTCGTCGGTCTGGGTCGGCGGCAGCCGTACATCGACGACGGCCACGTCGGGGCGCATTCCGAGCAGCGCCTCCAGCAGCTCCGGACCGCTCTCCACCGCCGCGACCACCTCGAACCCGTGTGCGGTCAGCATCCGGGACAGGCCGTCCCTCAGGAGATAGAGGTCCTCGGCGAGGACAACGCGCACGGCACCCTCCACAGGTCACCGTCGTCGGGCCGCCCGGTGGACTGCTCATCTCGACGACGCCGTCGAATGTACCGAGCCGGCGTACGAGCCTCCGCAGTCCAGTCCCCCTTACCGGGTCGCGTGGCCCGGTCAGGGGTCAGCCGGGGAGCGTGACTGTCCGGCCCTGCTCACGGGCGGTCTGCGCGGCGGAGAGCACCGCAACCACGTCGCGACCGAAACGTACGTCGACCAACTGGTCGCGGGTTCCCGAGTCGACCTCGGCGACCAACTGGTCCACGGCCAGCCGGAACGCGTCGACCGCGCTGCCGTCGCGGCGCGGCATGCTGTCGATGCCGCTCTCACCGTGGAAGGCGAATTCGAAGGTGGTCGACGCGGGCGGGGCGTCCAGCGCCAGCGACAGGGTGCTCGCCGCCGTCTCCCCGTGCGCCAGCATCAGGTGGATGCTGTCGCCGGGGCCGCCCAGCGCGGCGACCTGGGTCACCGTGCCGAGCACCGGCAGGATCAGCGAGAGCGCGTGCGGGCCCACGTCCCACAGGCCACCATGGGTCCGGCGCCACGGCGACCGACCGTACGGGTTGCCCGGCTGGAAGATCGACGAGTACATCACGCCCCGGGCGCCGTGCCAGCCGCCGGTCGCCGCGGCGGCGGCCAGGAACCCGGCGACGTTCGGATGGAACCGGTTGGTGAAGAAGACCACCGAGGCGACGCCGCTCAGTTCGACGGCGGCCACCACCCGGTCCGCCTCGGGCAGGCTCAACGCGATCGGCTTGTCCAGCAGGAGGTGCCGACCGGCGTTGGCGGCGCGCACGGCCAGATCCGCCTGCACGTCGGGCGGCAGCGCCACCGCCACCGCGTCCACGGCCTCGATCAGCGCGTCGATGTCGTCGAAGGCCGGTACGTCGTACCGCTGCGCCAGCGCGCGGGCCTTGACCGGATCGCGGCCCCAGACCCCGGCGAGTCGGGCCCCGGGATGCCCGGCGAGTGCGGCGGCATGTACCTCGGCCGCCCAGTGACCGGTGCCGAACAATCCGAACGTGAGCAAGGCGAGGCCCCTCTTGTTCCACTTGACCAGGGAGTTCTTCCTAGCACACCGACCTCCGGCCGACCCGGTTGACCTGTCCTGTTCGCCTTCCGCCCAGCCGGCCCGCCGTCCGCCTGTTTCGGCCTAGCGCGTTCGCCCTCCGCGTCGGGGCGGACGACGCCGGGTGAACCGCTGCGCCGTCAGGTACGCCTCCCGCGCCTCGGCGGCGGTGGCGGTCGCCTCGGCCAGCAGTTCCTGGGCGGCCTCCTCGGCCACCCGGGCCTCCTGACCGGCACGCCGGGCCAGGGCCGCAGCCTGGTCGTACGCTCGCCGGGCCATCGTCAGGCGCATACCGCCGCGTTCGAGGATCCGTTCCCGGTCCTCCTGTACCGGATCCCAGTCCCCGGCTCGCCGGAAAACCTCCCGGAGTTCGTGGAGCGAGATGTCGCCTCGCCGATAGGCGGCCAGCGCGGCCCGGGACACCTCCCGGTCCCGTTCCGGGCCGGGCACCGTTTCGGGCGTCGGTTCGGGCACCGTTTCGGGCGTCGGTTCGGGCACCGTTTCGGGCGTCGGAGCCCTGGCCGCCATCTCCCGTCCGGCGAGCGCCGACCGCAGGGCCCGCTGATGGTCCCGCTCCGCCGTCTCCTGCGCCGCCCATGCCTCGTCGCGAGCCTGCTCGGCCGCCACCAGTATCGCCCTCGCCTGGGTCGCGATCGCGGCGGCGCGGCCAGCCTCGGTCTGGGTCGCCAGCGCGTGCGCCTCGAGTTGCTCGGCCGCGGCCCGCAGCCGGACCGGATCCGGACGCGGGGTCCGGGGTCGGTCCGTCATCACCGCGAGAACGACGAGCGCCAGGAACACCACGCCGCCGCCGATCAGCAACGCGGAGACCGCCGTGACCCCCGTCGCGTCCACGCCTTCGACTCCCCGGAGTAGGCGTCGGTGCAAGTCCGGCCAATCATAGAAGAAGGCCGATGATCGAACCAGAAAGGGTCAACCAGGCAAGATCGCCTGAGGTCAGCCCCGCTGCCCGGTGTTCCCGTGAGGATTCCCTTCCCCGCCCGGATGTGCCAGCCTGCCACCGTCCGGATTGAGGTCTGCTCCCCCGGCCCAGCCGGCAACGCTCACGGCTCGCGCCCGGCTGTTACCGCGCCTCCCGATCGGCGGCCCGTCAACCGTGACCGCCTCATCTCGCTACCCGGTGTGCGGCGCCCCGGCGGCCCGCAGGGGCAGCACGAGCACGTCCATCGGCGGGATCGACTTCGGCCGGATGATGCCGTGCTGCTCCCAGCCCATCCGCTCGTAAAGCCGCCGGGCTGGCGCCGCCGGGTTGCTCGCGAGGATCGCGTACGGCTCGGCCCGGTCAGCGAGCAGCATTGCCAGCAGCCGGCGCCCAGCGCCCCGGCCCCGGTACGGCTGCCTGACCATCCACTCCGGGATCGTCAGCTTTGGCACGCCGAGCAGGTGATCCGGCGGATCGTCGGCCCGCGGCTCCATCCATTCGCCGGCCGGCATCGTGTGCCCGTACGCCACGCCGACCAGCAGATCGCCGTCGACCGCCCGGGCCAGGCTGAACCCGGGCTTCCGGCGCTCGGCCCGGAACCAGCGCCGGAACTGGGCAGCGTGCTCCGGGCCTTCCTCGTACGGCGGTTCGGCGTATACCTCGCCGTAGAGCCGCTCCATCTCCACCGCCAGCGGACGGGCCTGGTCGGTGTCGAGCAGGTCGTACACCAGGTCGGCCATGCTCGGCAGCCTACCGAGCAGGCAAGGCCACCAGCCGCTCCCGCAGATCCTCAGCCTCCACTCGACGCCGCTCGCTGCCGGGAACGGTAGCGACGACCTGCCGGCCGACCTCGTACAACATCGCGTTGTGCTGGTCGATGGGCAGGTCGTCGAGGACGTCGGCGGCGTACCGGAGCCCGTCGGCGACGTGTCCGGAACGGATCAGGCACGACGCCCGGTGCATCTGCAACTGCGCCCGCTCGCGGCCCAGCTCAACCGGGTACAGATCCAACGCCCGATCCTGGGCCGCCATCGCCGCCGCCGCGTCCCCGTTGTGGGTGTAGACGTACGACTCGACGTAGCGCAGACGGACCTCCGGCCAGCCGAACATCGAGTCGACATCGGCGACCACCGAGGCCGGCAACTGGTCGGTGACGTCGCTGAGCACCTGCAGCGCGGCCGTCGCGTCCTCGGCTCGGCCGGCGGCGGCGAGTGCCTGCGCGCGGCCGGCCAGCACGCCCGC
>NZ_JADPUN010000063.1 GCF_015690345.1 Plantactinospora alkalitolerans
CTGGAGAGGCGTCGGGGGGTACGGGGCATGGGCGGCCCGGAGGCGGTGCGCGGCCTCCAGGAGAGAGCGGCTCGGGCGCTTCCGGCCACGCATGTCGAGAACGTCGACGGTTGGTGGCTGCGTTCCGCCCCGGGCTGTGCCTGGTGGGTGCGGTCGGTGCTGCCACATGGTGATGCCGGGCCGGACGAGCTGCTGCGCCGGGTGGTCGGAGCGGAGCAGTTCTACGCCGACCGTCATACGACAGCACGGTTCCAGATCAGTGCGGGAGCATGTCCCCGCGGGCTCGACGCCGTGCTGGCCGAACGTGGCTATCGTGCGGAGAGCCCGATGTCGTTGCGGGTGGCCCCGACCGCCCAGGTCCTGGGCGGAACACCGGCTGGCGCGCTGCGGATCCGGCTGGACGACAGCCCGACCAGCGGCTGGTTCGATGTCTGGCACGCGGTGCACGGTCACCACGGTGGTGATTCCGCCGCAGAGTGGGACATGCTCGCGCGGGTGGACGGGCCGAGCGCGTACGCGGGTGCGATGGTCGGCGGGAAGATCGTCGCGGTGGGCCGCGCGGTCGCCGACACCGGCTGGGTGGGGCTGTTCGGTATGGCCACCCTGCCGGAGGTGCGTGGGAAGGGCACGGCCCGCAGTCTGCTCGCCGCCCTCGCGCGGTGGGCCGCCGGACACCGGGCCGACCGGATGTATCTCCAGGTGGAGCGCACCAACGTGGCCGCTCTCCGGCTCTACGAGCGAACCGGGTTCAGCGAGGTATGCGGGTACCACTATCGCAGCGCGGAGTGAGCCTTCGCGGTGGCGCGGCGCCAGTGGGCGTTCGCCGCCGCGTACCCGACCGGGTCTGGTCTGATCCGGCCGCTGGGCCAGCGCCCGAGTCAGGGGTTGACATTGTCGCATGCTATGACTCATCTTGTTGAGACAAAGCTTGCGACATTCGGAGGTGGCGACATGCGCCAGGCAGATCACACGGAGGCCAGGCGGTGGCTGGACCGGCACGGCCTGACCGACGCCGCGCCGACCCCACTGCTCGCGGCGCGGCTTGCGGCGCGGCGGCGCGCCAAACTTGCCGGCAGCCTCCTGCTGGCCGCATTCCTGATCGGCGCGGCACTCACACACGCGTTGAGCCTGCCCATCAACCTCACGTCCTCCTGGCCGCCACTGCTGGTGCTGGCGGCATTGGTGGTCGGGATGCTGGTGGCGCAGTGGCTGCTCGGCTGGTGGGTGCGGCGCGTCGACCGGCAGGCCGGCGAGCAACTGTCCCGGCGGGTGGCCCACCCGGTCGAGCTCGGCTGGCCAGCGGTGCTGGGCCGGCCGTACGCCGCCTTCACGGTCGCCACCTACACCGGCACACTGCTGGTCGCGGCGAGCGTGCTGCCGATTCCGGACTCCGGCCTGCGGCAAGGGGCGATCGTCGTGCTGGTCGGCCTCGTCGGTGCCGGCGCCGGGCTCATCATGCAACTACGCCAGGTGCTGGCGAGCCCGGCCGTGGCGGACGACGAGGCGTCGCTCACGGCCGATGTCATCATGCGGGTCGAGGACGCCCGCGCCCTCGCCACACCCAGCCTGGTGTGGTCGCTGCCGGCCATCTTCCTGTACGGCGAATCGCTCGGCTGGTGGAACGCGGTCTCGCTGGCCCTCGTGGCGACGAGCGCCATCGCGTTCTGCCTGATCGAGATCCGGACCACGGGTGTCGGGACGGCGGCACGGCGAGCCATGGCCACTCGATGATCGTCATCGACGCGGCCTCGCCGACGCCGCCGTACGAGCAGCTCCGGGCCCAGCTCGCGAGGCATATCCAGGACCGCTCACTCGCCGTCGGCACGAGACTGCCGACGATCCGCCGGCTCGCGGCCGACCTCGGCCTCGCGGTGAACACCGTCGGTCGGGCGTACCGGGAGTTGGAGGAGGCCGGAATGATCGAGACCCGCGGGCGGGCCGGCTCGTTCGTCTCGGCCGCCGGCGAGCAGGCCCTCGAGCAGGCCCACCGCGCCGCCCGCGACTACGCGGCGGTCATCACCAGCGTCGGCATCGATCCCACCGAGGCGATCCGGATCGTCGAGGCGGCGCTGGGCCACGCGGCAACACCGTAAACCATCCGTCACTCGCCGCTATCGCGTCTTGCACTGACCCATCGGCGATGTCGTCGCCCCCAGCCGATCGAGCGCCGTCGTACCGGCATGAATCCCGAATTGATCGCGAAGGCGTTCGACCCGATGGGTCCTACACCACCACGGTTAGGAAATGATCTCCTGGTCGGCTACGACAATCGCAATTCTTACAGTTTTCGCCATGCACCGTGGTCGATGGCCGATGGTAGCCTGCTGATGCGCAGTTGACGTCACGGGGGATCGGCAACAGGTGCCTGGACCCCCTTGCTGTGCTATCCGGCTAGCATTAAGGGGAAATGTCTTGCCAGGAGCAAAAGCAATCATCATCAGCGTTCTACTCACCTCCGGGGTGGCGCTTGTCGCGCCCGCCGCACCGGCCTCGGCCGCACCGGAGACAGAGCTCAAGTCGATCAGCGGCCGGGCCTCGACCAGCCTCCTGAACACCCGCAGTACACGGTGGACCCAGGCGCGGATCGACAAGGTGATCCAGACCGCCAAGCCGATCCAGTACTCGCCGAGCCGCCCGGCGAGGCAACTCCGCGCCAAGGACCTCACCGCGCCGACGCGAACGATCGTGCCTCCGGCTGTGGCCAGCAGCCCTCGCGTCGCCGCCCTGCCGGCGCCGGCTACCCACGGCCGGCTCTACGTCTCGAATGCGGACGGCAGTTCCTACGGCTTCTGCTCGGCCTCGGTAATCAACAGTGGCCAGCGCAATCTGATCAACACGGCAGCGCACTGTCTGCACAGTGGCGAGGGTGGTGACTGGACCTTCCAGGAAGCGTTCTTCGTGCCCCAACTGCACGGTGCTTCCCGGCCGTACGGCATCTTCTGGGCGCAGACCTGGACGGTCTGGTCCGCGTGGACCGAGGACTCCGACGACGACTACGACTACGGGTTCGTGAACCTGTTCCCGAGCGGCGGACAGAACATCGCCGACGTGGTCGGCGCCAACGGACTGCGGGTCAACAATGGGTACGACGACAACGTGGTCGTGTGGGGCTACCCCGCCGACGACGGATACCCGGGCGACGTTCCCTACTACTGTGACAACGTGACCACGTACGACGGGAGCTGGTTCGACTCTTGGGTCTACGTCGGTTGCATCCTGACCGGCGGCGCGAGCGGCGGGCCCTGGCTGGATGATTACGACTACGCCAATTCGCGGGGTTACTTGATCGGCCTGACCTCACGCGCCGGTATCGATTTCGACTATTCGCTCAGCCCCTACTTCGACGACAGCGTCGCGGATCTCTACTACGAAGTAGACTGAGGTCGCTATCTGACCGAGGAGCCCGATCCGACAACTCTGGCCCGATGGATACCTGAGGACACATCATGACGGATGATGGTCACCGCAAGCGGCGAATTTCTCCCGCGGTGACCATCGCCGCCGTCTCGGCGGTCATCCTCGTGGCGGTCGTGGCGGTGATCGTCGCGATCGCCAGGTCCCGCCCGGTGCCACCGCACCCGCTGCCGTCGCCGCGTCCCCCGTCACCCGCGGCGGCACCGATCGTCCGGGCGGCGACGGATCGGGGCACCTCCGTCCGGCTGACCGCGGCGATCGTCCCGGAGCAGGGTTGGATCCGCCTGCGCTCGACCGTGGTGGGTGCCCAGCCGGGGCGGGAGTACCGCATCGTCGCGCTGACCACCGACGGCACCCGGGTACCCGCGGCCGCCTGGATCGGGTCGGACGCGAACATGCTGGAGGGTGTCACCGTCGACGGAACCATAGCGGTCCCGCTGAGCGAGATCGCGTCCGTCGTTGTATTCGACGCCGACGATCGCCGCTATGTCTCGGTGTCGTTCAACTGACCGCCCCTTCGAGGCACTGCTCGACAACCTGAGCTGCGGTGTAGCTGTCACCCGACGTGCCTCAGGTCGCGGCGCACGACGGCCAGTCGTCGGACCCCGTCGGCGACGTCTCGCTTCGCACCGGTCACGATTCCCGGGTTGATGCACAGTCCGGGACTGCTGCCGGTCCGCTCGGCGACTTCGGACAACCCCTGCGGATCACCCGGGGCGTCTGACCCCGCCGCCCGGGTCCCGCCACCGCTGACAGGGGCGCCTGGATGAGTCGATGGCAGACGGACGCGACTTGTGAACTCGATATTGCGCCGGTACGACCCCGTGACAAGACTGGGACGAACGCATTGACATGATCAATTGCCGGGGGAGCACATGAGGTACCGACTGCTCGGTCCACCCGAGATCTCTGGCCCCGAGGGGCGGACCTGGTTCCGCAGCCACCGCCAGCGGGCAGTGTTCGCGGCTCTCGCGCTCAACGCCAACCACGTCGTCACCGTCGAGCGGCTCATCGACGTGGTCTGGCCGCAGAACCCGCCCTCGACCGCGCAGGCCCAGATCCACAAGGCCATCAGCGCGCTGCGCCCGTTGCTGGACGCCGGTGGCGGTTGGGGTGGCGGGTCCATCGACACCGTCTTTCCCGGTTACCGGCTGTGCGCCCGATCCGGGGAGGTGGACGCGGACGCGTTTCACCGGGACACCCGCGACGCGGCCGCCTGGATGGCGACCGGCCGGGTGACCGAGGCGGTGACCGGGTACCGCGGCGCGCTGGACCGCTGGTTCGGCCGCGCCCTGGACGGGGTGCCCGGCCTGGCCGCGGACGCCACCTTCCTGGAGGAGCATCGGCTGCACGCGCTGGAGTCCTCCCTCTGCGGCGAGGTGCTGCTCGGCCGCCGCACCGACCTGGCCGCCGAGTTGGAGCAGCTGTGCGCGGGGCACCAGCTCCGCGAGCGACTGCGCGCCCTGCAGATGATCGTGTTGCACCTGTGCGGGCGGCGCGCCGAGGCGCTCGAGGTCTACCACCGGACCCGCCGGCTGCTAGCCGAGGAGTTGGGTCTGGCGGTCGGCGCCGAGCTTCGGGAGGTCGCCCAGGTGACGCTCGCCGGGGAGCCGGAGGACCACCTCGCGCTGGTCGCCCGCTGGGCGCACGCCGCCACCGGCGAGTGGGCGACGCAGTGACCGGAGAGTCGCTGTGGGTGGCCTCCGCCGGACTGGCCGTCGGCGGCTGCCGCGCCGGTAGCGGAGCGGTAGCCGGCCGGTAGGGAAATGGAATTGACCTTTGTCACTCTCGGCCGCAGTCGCCCTCGCCACCCGGCGGGGCCGAACCACCGTGAGGAGACCCCATGCTCCGGACCCTGAACGTGATCGGCGACCGGATGCTGGCCAGGCTGCTGCCGGCCACGACCGCCGCGGCCGCCCCGTGCCCCGGCGTACGGGGCAGCAGCGCCGGCGGCTGTACCTACTACTGCTACCACTACTCCGGCGACCGCTCGACGCAGTACCGCTGGTGCACGCAGGACCAGGTGTGCCGGGTGGTGGGCAACGACTGCTGAAGCCCTCGTCTGATCTCCGGGCCGCCGTCCATGGGCGGCGGCCCGGAGGCCGGGCCGCTGCAACTTTCCGAAGTTCGTTCTCGTCTGGGGTGAGGTGCCGTGCCGATTCTCGTTGCCGCCGTGGTGCTCGTCGGGCTGCTCAGCCTGCTGAACCTGCTGCTGTCCCTCGCCATCATCCGGCGGCTACGCGGCCTGGAAGCCGGCGGCGGCCACGGTGACCCGACCACGGAGTTGCTGGCCGAGGGGACGCCGCTGCCGGCCTTCCCCGGCCGACCCGACGGGGTCGAGCTGATCGCCCTGTTGTCCACCACGTGCTCCGCCTGCCGCGACCAACTTCCTGCCCTGGCCGGTCTACTGGACGGCGGCGCGATCGGCCGCGAGGCCGCGCTGGTTGTCGTGGTCGGAGACGTCGACGACCCGGCCGGTGCGGAGTACGCCGACGCGCTGGACGCGGTGGCGACCGTGCGGCGGGAGCCATTCGGCGGCCCGGTCAGCGGGGCGTTCGGCGCCCGCATCTTTCCGGTGTTCTACCGGATCGACGGCGGCGTGGTACGCACGGCCGCGATCGCCGTCGACGCCATCGCCGAGCCCGCCCGCGCGTGAGCGCGGAGATCCCCGACGGCGCCGGGTCGCTGGCACAGCGACTGGGCCTGGCGTGGTCGCTGGTCTGGCGGGCCAGCCCGCGCCTGCTGCTGGGCTGTGTGGTGGTCGCGGTGCTGTCGGGCGGTTGGCCGGTGCTCGGCGCCTGGCTCACCAAACTGGTCCTCGACGAAGTCAGCAGTCCCGGCGGCAGCAGTGGCACCCTGATCACGCTGGCCGTCGGGCTCGCCGTCACCGGCCTGCTCACCGCCGTCCTGCCGCACCTCGACCGGTACCTCGAGGCCGAGCTACGCCGGCACATCGACATCGCCTGCCGCGACGGGCTGTTCGCCGCCGTCAACCGGTCCCTCGGCCTGGGTCGTTTCGAGAACCCCCATTTCCACGACCGGCTCCGGGTGGCACAGACGGCCGGGCAGGGCGCGGCCGGACAGCTGATCCTGCCGGTCATCGCGATCGCGCAGTTCGGCACCACCGCCGCCGGTTTCGTGATCACGCTGGCGGTGGCATACCCGGCGATGGCCGTCATCGTGGTCGTCTCGGCGGTGCCGGCGGTGGTCGCACAGTTGCTGCTGCACCGCCGCCGCGCGCTACTGGAGGTGAAGCTGAGCCCGGTGCGGCGCCGGCAGATGTTCTACACCGACCTGCTGAGCAACGTCGGCGCCGCCAAGGAGGTCCGGCTGTTCGGGCTCGGCGACTTCCTGCGCGGCCGACTACTGACACAGGTCCGCTCGGACAACGCCGCCGAGCGCGGCCTGGACCGCCGGGAGCTGCGCGTCGAGACATGGCTGAGTGCCCTCGCCGCGGCCGTGGCCGGTGGCGGGCTGGTCTGGATCGTCGCCCGCTCGGCCGGCGGCGGCACCACCGTCGGCGACATCGCCGTGTTCGTCGCCGCCGTCGCCGGCGTGCAGCTCGGCATCGCCGGGGTCGTCGGGCTGGTCGGCGCGGTCTACCAGGCGCTCCTGCTGTTCGGCCACTTCCGGTCCGTGCTCACCGCCGGGCCGGACCTACCGGTTCCCGCGCACCCGCTGCCGACCGGTCCGCTGCGGTCCGGCGTCACGCTGCGCGACGTATGGTTCCGCTACGACGACGCGCACCCGTGGGTGCTGCGCGGTGTCGACCTGTTCCTGCCCGATGGCGCGGAGGTGGCTCTGGTCGGCCTGAACGGCTCGGGAAAGTCCACTCTGGTCAAGCTGCTGTGCCGCTTCTACGACCCGCAGCGCGGCGCCGTCGAATGGGACGGCGTCGACTACCGGAAGCTGGACCCGGAGCAGCTGCGCCGCCGGATCACCACGGTATTCCAGGACTGTATGGGCTACGACCTGACCGCCGCGGAGAACATCGCGATCGCGGACACCACCGCGATCGACGACCGCGCCCGGATCCGGGCCGCGGCACGGATGGCCGGCATCGACGACACTCTGGCGTCGCTGCCGCGCGGCTACGACACCATGCTGAGCCGCGAATACTTCGACGCCGACGACGAGGGCGCCGGTGTGCTGCTCTCCGGCGGCCAGTGGCAACGGGTCGCCCTGGCCCGCGCCTATCTCCGGCAGGACGCCGACCTCGTGATCCTGGACGAGCCCAGTACCGGCCTGGACGTGGAGGCCGAGCAGGAGTTGTACCGCGACCTGCGCCGCTACCGCATCGGCCGGGCCAGCCTCCTCGTCTCGCACCGCCTCAGCGCCGTCCGCGACGCCGACCTCATCGTGGTCCTGGCCGAGGGCAGGGTGGCCGAGCAGGGCACCCACGACGCCCTGATGGCCACCGATGGCGCCTACGCCCGCCTGTTCACCGCCCAGGCCGCCGGCTACCGCGACACCGTGCAGCGCTGACCCGGAAAGGTCCGGCCGCCAGCGTGCCGCGCGCTGGTCGGCCCGGCACCAAAAAGGGGGTCAGGACCCGCCGGACGGCGACGCCGGCCCGGCGGATGCTGACGGGGCACTACTTGGAGCCGGTCACGATTCCGGGGTTGATGCACAGTCCCGGGCTGCTACCGGTCCGTTCCGCGATTTCGAGACAACGAGTGATCTTGTCGACCTGGGCGTTCTTCTCGGTGATCGCCTTCTGCTTCTCCGCGTTGATCAGATCCTGGTCGAGGTTCCGACCCTGCGCCAACTTGTCCTGGAACACCTTGATGTTGGCTTCGGTCTTCTCGTCGTGGTTGACCCGGATGATGGTGACCGAGAGGATCTCGATGTCCTCGCCGAGCCGCGTCTGCGCCGAGGTCTGCACCCTCTCGGCGAACGGCTTGAGATCGACGTTGAGGTTGCCGGTCTTCGCGTCGATGTTGGCCAGCGGGTTGTAACTGGCGAAGGCGTCGTTGACGGCTCCATCGAGCTGGACGCCGACCCGTTGGCCCCGGAACGCCTCGAAGTCGCCCTTGTAGTCCATGAACTGCCGAGGAGCGTTCTCCGACCGTACCTGCCACTCGATGAGCAGCTCGACACCGGCATTGGCCAGGGTGCCGGTGCGTACGGCCACCGCGTTGTTACCACCGATGTGGTCGTACTTCTGTCGGCTCGCGTCCCACTCGCCGACCTTCTCCCAGGGCGAGACCCACTTCAGGCCACTGCCGGTGATCTCTCCGGTCGGCTTGTTGAAGGACGTCACGATTCCGACGTTGCGTACCGGGATGGAGTTCGCCGAGGAGCCGATGGTGAGAGCGATCGCGAGCAATGCCACACCCACCGCACCGACCAGCACCTGACCCTTGGTGCCGCGCGGCGCGAACACGCTGTATATCGTGGCGAGGACGGCGGCGGCGAACAGGACGAGCGCGCAGACAAACAGCGCTGGCATTACAAGCATCTCCTCTGCTGGCTCCGGAGCGGAACCGGGGTGATCTTGCTCCGTGACCGGCAGTGTAACCAAAGCCGGCAAGCCGGTTTATTTGGCGCCGGGCGGCCTACCGCCGATGCCCGGTCAGGCTTCGGCGGGTGGTCGTTCCGCCGCCGGAGAGTTCACGGCGGCGGAACGACCGGCCGGATGATGCCGGGTGGTCAGCTGCGCAGGCTCCACTGCTGGTTGGTGCCGCCGTTGCAGGACCAGAGGATGAGTCTGGTGCCGTTGGCCGTCGCGGCGTTGTTGGCGTCGAGGCAGAGTCCGGACTGTACGCCGGTGACGGTGCCGTTGGCGTTGACGTTCCACTGCTGGTTGGTGCCACCGTGGCAGTCCCAGATGATCACCTGGGTGCCGTTGCTGGTGCCCTGGCCGTTGGCGTCGAGGCACTTGTTGCCGTAGACCTGGAGTTGCCTGCCGGCGGTGTGGGTCCAGCGTTGCGGGGTGCCGCCGGAGCAGTCCCAGAGTTGGACCTGGGTGCCGTTGGTGGTGCTGCCGTTCGGTACGTCGACGCAGCGGCCGGACTGGCCGCCGACGATCTGGACGTTCTGCTGCGGGTTGCCGCCACCGGCCGGCGCGTATCCGGCGGCGACGATGTTGGCCTGTACGGCGTTCTCGGTCGCCTCCGTCGGATAACCGGAGGTCATCACACCCTCGAAGAAGGTGCCACGGCCGGTGATGCTGTTGTCGCCGCCGATGCCGAGCAGGATCGCCCCCTGCTTCTTCATCGGGTGGTAGCCATTGGGGCGCCGCCCGTCGAAGTAGGTCGTCAGGCCGCCCGACTGCGCGCTCCCGCCCCGGATCGCCCAGTGGTTCGGCTCGCCCTTCACGACGGCCGTCACGAAGCGGTGGTTGATGGACGCGATGTTGTTGTATCCCGCGTTCACCCCGGAGAACAGTCCCCACTCCAGGTCGGCCATGATCCAGGGACCGCTACCGGCCCCGTAGCCCCACTGCTTGTTGGCACCGAAGTAGACGGTCTCCATGATGGCCGGGGAGTCGGCCCGGTTGGTCGTCTGGGCATTGCCGTAGTCGAAGCAGCACCACTGGTTGTAGTGCGTACCGTCGACGACGGCGTAGATTCCCTCCGGTTGGTCGCCGGTGGCGACGCCGTTGGTGTTGTTGTTGCGGTAGCCGGTGCCGGGAGCGACGTAGACGCCGTACGCCTTCTGGCCGCCGACGGTGACCGGGGCCGCCTTCGCGTCGGCGAGGTTGTCCCATCCACCGGGGGCGGGCCCGGTGAAGCCGCCGGGAGGTGCCTGGGTGAGGCGGTTGTTCCGACCGGACTGGTCGTAGATGATGGTGATCAGGCAGGTCGTGTTCGCGCAGAAGGTGTCCTGGGCCGCGGCGTTGGCGTACCCGCCCGCGCTCAGCACACCGATGTCCTGGGTGGCACTGTCCGACGAGCGCCGGACCTGGTAGAGCGAACCGCTGTACGCGCCGTACAGCGCCCGGGTGGTGCTGTGGGCGGCCACGCACGGCGTACCACCCGAGGCGTAGATGTCGCACGGACCTGAGCCGGCGGCCCGGGCTGCCGGCGCGTCCGCAAGGACGTAGCTGCCAGCGCCGACGACGAGGACCACCGGCATCCACGCGGCGAGCAGGAAGCGACTGAACCTTCGCCTCACGTTCATCACATCCCTTCGTGCGGGGCGGGGTCTGCTTGTGGCGCGTCGTGGATGTCGCGCGGTGACGACGGCCGGTGGCGGGCCGTGACCAGATGCCCCGCGTGGCGGCTGCGCCCCGCCGTCCCGGTCTGCGGTTTCCACCGCCGGCGACGGTGTTGGACCGGGAATCCCCGTGCGGGTGGACGCATCCACGGCGCTTGATCGATTCATCGGCCACCGATCTTGGTTGACGGCATACGTCATACGACTTACATTAATGCCAGTCGATGACGGCGCACCACCTTTCGTTGCCTCAGGGGTCCAGGCAGCAGTCGAACACCGACGGCGGCGGCACCGCGCCGCCGATGGCGACGGCGGCACCGAGTCACGGTCGGACCCGAGCTTCGAGCCTGTCGGAGCGCCGCGAGGGGTCGCCGCCGTCGTAGCCGTCCCACTGCGCAGGTCGGTCGCGTGCCCAGGCGCCTGCGCGCCGAAAACCTGAGCTGAAATGGAGTAGCCAATGTTGAGACATCGACTCGCTGCCGGCGCTATCGCGGGGGCGGCAGCGCTCGTCCTCGCGTTGGGCGGCGCGACGCTCGCCGCCGGGGTCGGCCCGGTCGCGTACGCGGAGAATGTCGCCCCGCTGGCGGCGACCGCCGGGTGCGGTCAGGCGCCGGCGCTGACGAGCGGCACGCGCACGATTCAGAGCGGCGGGCAGAACCGCTCCTTCATCCTGCGGATCCCCGACAACTACGACAGGAACCATCCCTATCGGTTGATCTTCGGGTTCCACTGGAACGGCGGCACCGCCAACGACGTCGACTCGGGCGGAACCAGCGGATACCCCTGGTCCTACTACGGGATCCGGGCGCTGTCCAACAACAGCGCGATCTTCGTCGCCCCCCAGGGCATCGGAAACGGCTGGGCGAACAGCGGCGACCGGGACCTGACCTTCGTCGACGACATGATGCGGCAGATCGAGGCAGGTCTGTGCGTCGACACGACGCAGCGCTTCGCCATGGGCTTCAGCTACGGCGGCGGCATGAGTTACGCCATCGCGTGCGCCCGGGCGTCGGTCTTCCGCGCGGTCGCGGTCTACGCCGGCGGGCAGCTCAGCGGGTGCAACGGCGGCACCCAGCCCATCGCGTACATCGGCATCCACGGGCTCCGGGACAACGTCCTCCCCATCTCGACGGGGCGGTCGCTGCGGGACAGGTTCGTCCGGAACAACGGCTGCACCGCACAGAATCCCCCCGAGCCGGCACAGGGCAGCCTGACCCACACCGTCACCTACTACTCGGGATGCCGGGCGGGATACCCGGTGGCCTGGGCCCCGTTCGACGGTCCGCACGCCCCCAACGCCGTGGACGGCACCGCTGACGCCTACGCGCCCGGCGAACGGTCCTGGACCAGGCCGGTGGTGTGGAGCTTCTTCACCCAGTTCGACGGCACGACACCGACCACGCCGCCAGTGAACCCGACGACCCCACCGGTGAACCCGACCACGCCTCCGGTGAACCCGACGACCCCGCCGGTGAACCCGACCACGCCGCCGCAGGGTGGCGGCGGTTGTACCGCCACGGTGTCGCTCAACTCGTGGACCGGCGGCTTCGTCGCCACCGTACGCGTCACCGCCGGATCCTCCGGCACCAACGGCTGGACGGTCAGCATGACCCTGCCCGGCGGCGCGAGTGTCACCAACACCTGGAGCGCCAGCAGCAGCGGCAGCACCGGAACGGTCCGGTTCAGCAACGTCAGCTACAACGGCCGGCTCACCTCCGGTCAGGTCACCGAGTTCGGCTTCCAGGGCAACGGCAGCGGATCCGGCATGACCCCCACCTGCACCGCCAGCTGACCAGGCCGGATCCGGACAGGTAACCCGACGAAGAACCACGAGCGCGGGCGCCGGTACGGAGGAGACAATTCCTCCGTACCGGCGCCCGCGCTCCGTCCCCGGCCGGGCACTGCCGCTCCGTCGAGGGTGATCCACGCCATAGTCGAATCCCGTCAGGAATCCGGGTGCGGTCTCGTTCAGAGGGCACGCGAACAGACGGGAGCACGAACATGCGGCACCGCATCACCGTCCTCGGGGCCGGGTACGCCGGAGCCTCCGCGGCCGGCTACCTCGCCCGCCACCTTCACCCCGACGACGTCGAGATCACCGTCGTCAACGCCGAACCCGACTTCGTCGAGCGGATCCGCCTGCACCAACTCGCCGCCGGCCGGAACCTGCGCCGCCATGGACTGGCGGAGATGTTCGCGGGCACGGGCATCCGGCTGCGCCTGGCGCGCGTCACCGCCGTCGACGCCGGGCAGCGGACCGTCACCGTGACCGACGCCGGCGGCACCGACCAGATCGGGTACGACACCCTTCTCTACGCGCTCGGCAGCACCGTCGGCGACCACGGCGTTCCCGGCGTGCACCAGCATGCCTTCCACGTCGCCGGACGGCCGGCGGCGCTACGCCTGCGCCAACGCCTGGACGAGTTGGGCGGGGACGGGAGGGTGCTGGTCGTCGGCGGCAACCTGACCGCGATCGAGGCCGCCACCGAGATCGCCGAATCCCGGCCCGGACTGCGGGTCACCCTCGCCACCACCGCCGAACTGGGCGGTTGGCTCGGCCCGAAGGGGCGCCGCCACCTGCTACGCGCCTTCGACCGGTTCGGCATCGCCGTCCACGAGCACACCACCATCGCGCGCGTCGAGCAGACCGGCGCCGTCGCCGCCGACGGCACCGCCTTCGGCTCCGACGCGACCGTCTGGGCGGCCGGTTTCGCCGTACACCCCATCGCCGCCGGCAGCGGACTCCGCGTCGAGGACGACGGCCGGATCACCGTCGACCGCATGATGCGGTCCGTCTCACATCCGGAGGTGTACGCCGTCGGTGACAGCGCATACGCCATCGGCGACAATGGCCAGCCGCTGCCGATGTCCTGTGCTTCGGCGGGCTTCACCAGGATGCAGGCGACGGCCGCGATCATCGGCGAACTCACCGGTCGCAAGGTCTCGAAGATCCCGCTCGCGTACCTCGGCAACTGCATCGGTCTCGGTGACCAGGACGCGATCTTCCAACTGGTCGACGGCGAGGCGAGGTCGAAGTCCTGGTCCCTGCGCGGCCGTCCGGCCGCGCGCGGCAAGGCGGGCGTGCTCAGGGGCGCCGTGTGGGGCATAGGCCACCCGACCTACGGACTGCCGACCCGCAGGCACCGCGTGACAGCCGTGCGCTACCGCTCGGCTGAGGCGGTCGCTCACTAACGTGGCCCTCATGGACACCGCCACCGTGCAGCGTTTCGAGGCCAACCGGCACCGGTTGGCCTCGCTCGCCTACCGTCTGCTCGGCTCGGCCGCCGACGCCGAGGACGCGGTGCAGGACACCTTCCTGCGCTGGTACGCCGCCGACCGGGAACACATCGAGGTCCCCGAGGCGTGGCTGAC
Organism: Plantactinospora alkalitolerans; assembly: GCF_015690345.1. GTDB lineage: Bacteria > Actinomycetota > Actinomycetes > Mycobacteriales > Micromonosporaceae > Plantactinospora > Plantactinospora alkalitolerans. The sequence goes on from NZ_JADPUN010000063.1 coordinate 13,948, forward strand.
CAAGGTGGTCACCAACCTGTCCCTCGACCGGCTCCGGTCGGCGATGATGCGGCGTGAACGCGCGGCCGGCGACTGGTTGCCCGAACCGCTCCTCGACGGCGACCCGATGCTGGGCCCGGCCGACACCGTCGAACAACGCGAGTCGGTGACCCTGGCGGTGCTGACGCTCCTGGAACGCCTCTCACCGGTCGAACGGGCCGTCTATGTCCTGCGCGAGGCCTTCTCCTACAGCCACGCCGAGATCGCCGAGATCCTCGACATCACCGAGTCCGCGAGCCAGCAGCACGTCCACCGGGCCCGGCGCCGGGTCGCCGCCGAGCGCGTCGTTCCGGACATCGACCCCGCCTCCGCGCGCCGAATCGTCGAGGCGTTCGTCGACGCCGCTGCCTCGGGCCGCGTCGAACGGCTGGTGGCGTTGCTCACCGACGACGCGACCGCGATCTCCGACGGTGCCGGGCAGGCCGGGAAACTGCTGCGGTACTCGGCTCCCGAGCGGATCGCCGCCGCCGTTCGAGCCGCCTTCAAGCCGACTCCGGCGAAGCGGAAACTGGTTGGCGGCTCCCCTTCGATGCATGCCGGAGTGATCAACGGCTCTCCCGCGTTGATCGCCACGTTCGACGATCGGGTTGTCGGCGTGCTGGTCCTGGACGTCCACGACGACAGGGTCGCGGTCGTGCGCGGCATGGCCAACCCGGACCGGCTCCGCCGCCTCTCCGAGGAATGGCGTCGGCGCGAGCACGACGACCCCCTCATCGAATCGTGGTGACCGGAACTTCAGACACTCCTACTGCGCGGGCGCGCGCTGCATCAGCGCCACGTAACCGTCCTCGAGGGACGGCGCGGCCGGCACCGCGTGGGCGCCCGGTGCGGTCGAGCTGATCACCCGGTAGTGGGTACCGTCGGTCCGGCTGATCGCCGAGACCACCACCCCGACCGGCGGCGGCGCTCCGGTGGTGGTCACCACCTCCCAGGTGGCGCCCTCCCCCATCCGGACCAGATCCGGCACCGTACCCGTGTAGACCACCCGACCGCCCGCCATCACGGCGGCGTGCTGGCAGGTCTGCGCCACGTCCTCGACGATGTGCGTACTCAGCAGCACGGTGCGGTGCCCGGCCAGTCCCGCGAGGAGGCTCCGGAACCGGACCCGCTCCTCCGGGTCGAGCCCGGCCGTCGGCTCGTCCACCACGATCAGGGCGGGATCGCCGAGCAGCGCCTGGGCAATGCCGACCCGTCGGCGCATGCCGCCGGAGAAGCCCTTCATCCGGCGGCCGGCCACCTCGGAGAGCGCGACGAGTTCCAGCAGTTCGTCCACCTGCTGGCGCCGGGCCCGGGTGTCGTCCAGGCCCTTGAGCAGGCCGACGTAGTCCAGGAACTCGCGCGGGGTCAGATCGGGGTACAGGCCGAGGTCCTGCGGGAGGTAGCCGAGCCGGCGCTGGACGGCCGTCCGGCCGGCGCCGGTGGTCAGGTCGTGGCCGCCGACCCGGACCTCTCCCCCGCCGGGCGGCAGCACGCCGGCCAGGATCCGCATCAGGGTTGTCTTGCCGGCGCCGTTCGCGCCGAGCAGCCCGTACATGCCGCCGGGAACGGACAGGTCGACCGAGTGCAGCGCGGTGACCTTGCCGAAGCGACGACTCAGGCCGGTGGTCTGGATGTCCATGTCGAAGCAGAACCCTTCGGAGAAGAAGAATCAGGCCGTACGGCGTTGACGGGAGAAGACGGTGCCGGCGACGACCAGCGGCAGCAGGCCGACCAGAACCAGGAGTACGACGCTGACCAGCACGCTGACGCCGCTGGGTGCGGGGCGGAGGAAGGACAGCCATCCGGGTACGCCCGCGTACAGCGCCGTCTCCCCGATCAGCCAGCTCACCGGGTAGTCCCCGATCGGCGACAGCAGAGTTCCGCTCAGCGACGGCAGGAACTCCGGAGGAAGCATGTTGCCCCAGAACCAGTACCCGACGAACAGCACCCGGAATAGCGGCGCGGAGATCACCAGCGGGCTCACCAGGGCGAATCCGGCCACGAAGGCCAGACCGGGCAGCATGATCAGGCCGAACGCCAGCACCGCCCAGGCGAGCATCAGCGGATCACCCCGGTGCACGGTCTCGTAGCCGCCGGCGACGAGCATCGCCAGCAGCCCGGGTAGCGCGCTGGAGGCGAGCCCGCCGAGGTACTTGCCGGCCAGCAGCACCCTGGGCCCGACGGGCAGGCTCTCCAGCAGCGCGGTGGTGCCGAGCCGGCGGTCCCGGACCAGGCGGTCCGCCAGCACCATGCCGAATCCGATCGGGACGACGATCCCGAACAGCAGCGCCCAACCCGCCATCACCTCGCGCGCCGGGGCGCCGGCCTCGGTGTAGCGGGGACCCCGGTCCCCCTGGGTCAACGCGATCACCGCGGCCAGGAGCAGCATCGCCAGCCACAGCGAACGCTTACGGACCTGCATCCGGAACTCGTACCGGCCGACCGCGAGCAGTTCCGACACGCCGTTCACTCCTCTTCCTCGGTCAGCAGCAGATGCGGCCGACGCAGCAGCAGTACGACGACCGCGACGAACAGCAGACCGGAGCCGACCAGCGCCAGCCGGTTCGTCAGCCAGCCCTCCCCGACTCCCACCCGACTGGTGGTGAACAGGAAGAACGGCCGGGTCCAGTCCAGGGCGACGAACGACCCCGCGAACAACTGCTCGCCCAGCCACAGCGCGGAGACCACGCTGGTGGCCAGTACGACGCTGCGGCCGAGCATGCCGAGCAGCACCGTCAGGCCGGTCAGCCAGAGCATCGGCGGCGCCCAGACCAGCGGCGAGGCCAGGATGTTCGGCCCGGCCCACCACCCGGACAGCCAGACCCCGGCAGTGAAGGCCACCGCGCACGCCGCACCGACCAGCGCCAGCACCCCGAGTCGGCGGCCGAGCGTGCCGGCGTAGCGGGCGGGCAGCGAGAGTTGCAGTTCACGGCAGCCGTCCCGGGCCACGATGGTCACCGCCGCCATGCCGACCGCCAGCGGCAGGATCGCCTCCAGGCCGGTGAGCAGGAGCTGCCCGACCTGGTCGTGCCCCGCTCCGCCGGAGGCGGTGAGCAGTGCCATCACCAGGGTGACGAGCAGCGCCGCCGGGGGTGCCGCGCGGGCCGCCCAGCCCGCCCGGCGCGACTCGTACCGCCAGAGCGGGAGGCGATGCGTCGGCATCGGTTGCAGGAGTTGAGCTTTCACGTACCTGGGTGGGGCGGAACGGGTCCGGGGTTCACCGGTTCGGGGAGTGAGCCGGACCACAGTTCGTCGTCCGCCGTCCCCGCCGGCTCATCGTCCGTACGCCCGGACCGGGGCGGTGGGCAGGTACGGCACCACCGCGACCGTGCCGGCCACCAGCAACGCCGCGACCAGCAGCATCGGTCCGCTGGTCCGCCACACGAACTCGACCAGGTGGCTCGTCACCCCGTCGACCGAACCTGCGTCACTGAGCATCCGCAGTGCCCAGAGTGTCATCGCGACCCCGATGCCGACCGCCGGTCGCCACAGCACCGACAGCGCGAAGCTGACCGCCGAGAGCAGGGCCATCGGCCCGAGCCAGGCCGCGAACAGCCCGAACGGCGCACCGGCGCCCAGCCAGGCGAGACCGAGGGAGGCGACCGAGGCGGCCGCGAGGATGGCACCCAGCACCAGGGTGAGCCGGGCCAGCAGCACCGCCCGTACTCCGGTCGGGCTGGCCGCGACCAGTTCCACTGCGGGGTCGGCGCCGTTGCCGCAGGCGGTGGCCAGTCCCAACGCCGCGACCAGCGGCATCACGACGGCCAGGACCGACCCGGACGACCCCGGCGGCACCCAGGCCGCGAAGCCGGCGCCGATGCCGAGCACCGCACCGGCGACCGGCCAGATCCGCCGGTCGATCAGGCGCCGCTGGTGGGTCAGGATCCGCACCGCCCGGACCGGGGCGGCGCCGCCGAGTACACCGGAGTACCGGGGTACGACGACCCGCCCGCCCCCGCTCCCGACACTCGCCCGAGACGTCCGTCGCCGGTCGGGCAGCCGGGACAGCACCGCGTCGAGCAGTCCGGCCGGGGGTACGGGGACCGCCGCCGCCCGTTCACCGACCGCTCCCGCGACCCGTCGCCACGCCGTTGCCTCCTCGGCGCAGCCGGGGCAGTCCGCGAGGTGCCGGGCGACCTGTCCGGCCCGGTCGGCCGGCAACGTTCCGGCGACGAAGGCCGCCAGCAGCTCCTCCGGATGCGTCATCGCCCCGTCTCCCTTCCGGAAACCCTGACCATGGTGGAGTCGACCGGCAGTGCCCGGGCGAGGACGGCGCGGGCGTGGAACAGCCGGCTCTTCACGGTTCCGACCGGGATGTCGAGAACCTCGGCGATCTCCGCGTGGGCCAGCCCGGCGCCGAAGGCCAGGTCGAGCACCTCGCGCTGGGCGGGGGCCAGTCCGGCCAGGGCGGTGGCGACCGCTCGGGCGTCGGCCCGGGCCAGTGCCACCGCTTCGGGGCCCGGCTCGCCGGTCGGCAGCTCGGCGGCGGCCTCCACCGGTAGCGGCGCCGGCCGGTGACCCGGGATCCGGCCCAGCGCCTGCCGCCGGCAGATGCCGAACAGCCAGGTACGCACCGTGGACCGGGCCTCGAAAGAGGCGGCGCTTCGCCAGAGGGCCAGGAACGTGTCCTGCAACGCCTCCTCGGCCCGCCCCCGGTCCGCGAGCAGGCCCAGGGCGTACGCCAGCAGCGGCTGGCCGTGTCTGGCGTACAGCTCCTCGAAGGCCCGCTGGTCACCATCGGCCACCCGGTGCAGCAAAGACCGGTCGACGTCGTCCATCCCGTCCTGGGTATCCCGTGGACCGGCGAAGGTTCAGCATCCCGGGCCAGATGTGTGGCTGCTCACAGTCGGGCACGGCCGCTGGCGGGACGAAGCGGGCAGAACGCCGCCTACCGGGTCGACCGAGCGGTAGTGGTTCGGACACGTTCCGGAATGCGCCCGCGGGAAATGATCATGTAACGGCGAGGAAAACGCCGACTCGGACGATGCCCGGTACCCCCAACCCTCGTCCGGAGGTCGGAATGCCCAGCCTGAAAGCTCGACTCAGACCCACACCCCGGCGGCTGACCGCCGTACTCGTTCCGGTGCTCACCGCGGCGCTCACCGCCACCGTCGTCTCGCTCGTCCAGCGCTCCCCCGAGCCGGCGGCACTCGCCCTGCCGCCGATCACCGGCGCGGTGTCGGCGGTCACCGGGCCGACCGAGATCCGCAGCGTCGCGTACACCCAGGCGGTGGCGGCGGCGAAGGCCAGGAAGCCCAAGGTCACGGTGATCGGCACCGGCGGCACCATCTCCGGCGTCGCCACCTCCCGGAGCAGTTTCACCGACTACCAGTCCGGCCGGATCGCGATCGGGGACCTGGTCGCCCGGCTGCAACCCGAGATCGGCCAGGTCGCGGACGTCTCCACCGTGCAGTTCGGCAACAAGGGCTCCGGCGGGTACACCATCGCCGAGTTCCACGCGCTCACCCTGGCGGTCGAGACGGCGCTGAAGACCTCCGACGGAGTCGTGGTGACCAGCGGTACCGACACCATGGAGGAGTTCGCGTACTGGCTCGACCTGACGGTGCAGAACCGCAAGCCGGTGGTGATGACCGGCGCGATGCGGCCGTGGGCGGCGGTGACCCCGGACGGGCCGCAGGTGATCGGTGCCGACGGACCGGCCAACCTCTACAACTCGATCGTCCTGGCGGCCAGCCAGTCCACCTACTGCTACGGCACGGTGCTGCTGCTCGGCGACGAGTTCCACGCCGCCCGGGACGTGACCAAGACCAGTTCCTACCGGATGGACACGTTCCAGACCCGCGAGTTGGGCGTGCTGGGTTGGATCGACGGACCCAACATCAAGGTCGGCCGGGCACCGGCCCGGGTCGACGCCTGCGACGCGAAACAGCGCTGGATGACCCCGTTCAACCTGTCGAAGATCGCGCCGGCCGCGATCCCCCGGGTCGAGATCGTCTACGGGTACCAGCAGGCCGGTGGTGAGGCGATCACGGCGTTCGCCGATGCCGGCGTCAAGGGGATCGTCACGGCGGGCACCGGAGCCGGCGGCCTCTCGTCGGCGCAGAGCGCCGCCCGGACCGCCGCCGCCGCGAAGGGCGTCGCCTTCGTCAGTACGACGCGGACCGGCTCCGGCTCGGTCTACGGCGGCAGCACCACCTCGCCGATCATCGCCGGGGAGGACCTGCTTCCGCAGAAGGCACGGCTGCTACTTCTGCTCAGCCTCGCCTTCGCACCGGACGACGTGCCGAAGGTGCGGGACTGGGTGACCACGCTCGGCAACCCCGAGTGGAACACCGTACCCAAGGGCAACCCGCGGGACTGACCGGCGCGGGCATGGTGCCGGAAGCCTTCGGGGTTTCCGGCACCAGCCGATCCGCCGCGTACGTTCAGCGTGGCGCCGGACGTAGCGCGATCGCCTGAAGGAAGATGTCACCGATCTTGGCCGGATCCTCGGCGAGCAGGACCCCGCCACCGGTGGCCCTGGTGATCTGATCGAGCGGGTCCCGGTCGACCTTGTCCCCGATACCGAGAATGATGAGCTGGATCGGCTGTGCGTCATCTCGGAGCGCGTTGAGTTTGCTGATCAGGCTCTCCAGGGAGAGGCCGTCGGGGTCGTCGTTGCCGGTGCCGTCGGTGAGGATGACCACGGAGTTGACCCGGCCCGCCTGCCAGCCGTCCTGCACCCGTTTGTACGCGGCGAGAATGGTGTCGTAGAGGCCGGTCTCGCGGTCCTGCTCGGGCGTGATCCGCGCCAATGCGCCCACCAGCTCACTGCGCTGACTCGACAGTGTTCCGATCGGTACGAGTTGCCGGTAGTCCCTGGCCCCGTCGAGGCGGGTGGAGAAGATCCACAGGCCGACGGCCCAGTCGTCGTTGAACAGTCCCAGGCCGCGTTGGGCCGCCTGGAGGGTGACCTGCATCCGGGTGGCGTTGCCGGCGGTGGGCACCCGGCCGCGCATGGTGCCGGAGACGTTGATCGCGGCGAGCATCCGGCCCGGCGCGGTGATCGCCGACCAGCTGGACAGTGCCCGGTCGACCACGACGGGGTCGGCCCTGGTCGGCGCCGCGCCGCCGGCGCTCGGCGACGCCGACCCCGACCCACCGCCCGGACTCGGTGCGCCGCTCGGCGCGGAAAAATCGGCACCCCAGGTGCCGTCGGCGGCGCGCAGTCCCTGAGCGGCCAGCTTGTCGCGGAAGTGGTCCGTACCCAGCGCCTGGTGCAGCCCGTCGGCCGCGGCGACCTTGGCCGGATCGGTACCCGGCATGACCGCGAACGGGTAGTCCAGCGGGGTGGGCGCCGGATCGAGATACAGCGCGGCAAGCGGAACCGGTGGCTTGGCCGCGTTGTAGGCGATCACGTCCTCCTCCGACAACATCGCCAGCCGCAACCCGGAGCTGATCGACGCAAGGTCGCTCGACCGGGGAAACTGGGCCAGCAGGTCGCCGCGTAGCGCCGAGCGCCCGGTCGCCACCGCACGTAACGTCGCGGTCGTCGCCTCCTGGGCGTTCGCGCCCGCCGTACCCGCCACCGCGCCGAGTGCCATCAGCCCGGACAGGCCGGCGGCGTCCCGCGTGGGTTCGACGATCCCGGTACGCAGTCCGGGGCCGGTGGTGATTCTCTCCAGAAGGTCGGCCCAGGTGAGCGCGCGGTTGGGCCAGCCGAGACCGGAGGCGACGGGCTCGGGCATGGCCGCCACGACGGGACTGCGGGCGATCGAGGCGCCGTCGGTCGATACGAATCCGGGTGCGGCGGTGCGCAGCCGCAGCAGCCAGGTCGACGAGTCGGGCACCCACACGTCCGGGATGACCGTGGTGCCATTGCCCTGACCCACCCCGGCGAGGCCCACCCCTGTCGCTTA
>NZ_JADPUN010000435.1 GCF_015690345.1 Plantactinospora alkalitolerans
GCCGAGGCGTTCGGTGGCCGGCCGAGCCCCGCGCCGCACCAGCGCGACGGCGAGCACCCGACCAGCCTGCCGGTGGTCCGCGAGCCCGCCGACCAGGCGTCGGCGACCGCGCCCGCCCGGCGCTCGACCAGGCAGCCCGATCGGGACCCGGCGCCGGTCCCACCGAAGCAGCGCCGGACGAAGCCGAAGCCGGTCCGCCCGGAACCGGTGGCGGTGACGAAACCCCAGCGGGTACGCGCGCCGAAGGTGCGGTTCGGCGACCGCGACCCCGCCGTCGAACTGGCCATCACCGAGATAGCCGGTCATCTGACGTTCACCCCGAACACCGTCACCGCCTGGTACTGGCTGCCGGAGGTGCGCTGGGCCTTCCGGCCGGACGCCGAACGGGAGGCGCTGCTCTCGGCGATCTCCGAGCAGTACGCCGGGCTCGCCGGGTTCCGGCTGCACCTGCGGCGCACCACCCGGCCGTTCCCGGCCGACGAGTGGGCCCGGACGATCGACTCGCACACCCCGGCGCCACTGGCCACCGTGACGGGGGCGCCGAGCTGGTCGGACCACCTGGTCGCCGCCCAGCGCCACCTGCTCTCGGTCAACCACGCCGAGGGCCAGACCTACCTCGGCGTCACGTTCGCCCGCCGGTCGCTGGGCAACAACCTCGCCGAGCGGGTCCTGCGCGCGTTCGGCCGTGGGGTCGCCGACGGCGAACGACGCAAGCTCGGGCGCACCGTCGAGCAGTTCGACGAGGTGCTGGGCGCGTTCGGCATGCGCGGCCGGCAGGTCACCGCCGAGGAACTGGAGTGGCTGCTCTACCGCTCCGTCGCGCTCTGCATGGCGCCCCCCGGCACCCTCTCACCGATCACGAACGGGCACTGGGAACGCGGTGACCTGCTCGCCCTGACCGAACAGGTCGAGCGCTACCGCACCCCGTACGGGTCGACGGTCAAGCTGGTCAACCGGATGACCGGCGAGGAGCGGCACGTCGCCGTACTGGCGGTCGGCCGGATGGAGCCGCTGGAGATCCCCGAGCGGCACGAGCCCTGGCTGCACTTCCACGAGCGGCTGCCGTGGCCGATGGAGATCTCCACCCGGGTCGACATCCTCGGTCCGGGCGACTCGTTCCGGAACCTGGAACACCGGCTGCGGATGATCCGGTCCCAGCAGCTCGACTACGCCGAGCACGGCATCGACGCCCCGCCGGAGCTGGAACGGTTGGCCAAGCGGGCCCTGGTGATCGGCGACGAGATGACCACCGGGCTGCCGGTGGAATCCGCCCGCGCGCACGGCTGGCACCGGATCGCGGTCGGTGGGCGTACCCGGGAGGAGTGCCTGGAGCGGGCCCGACGGCTGATCCAGCTCTACTCGCGGGAGCTGCGCGTCTCGTTGCAGCACCCGAAGAACCAGGACTGGCTGGCCCGCGAGTTCATTCCCGGCGAGCCGATCGCCAACACCGGTTACCTGCGCCGGATGCCGGTCAACCTGCTCGCCGCGGCGCTGCCCCAGGCCGCCTCCACGGTCGGCGACCGGCGCGGTGACCTGATCGGCCGGACCGCCGGGACCTGCCGCCGGCCGGTCTTCCTCGACCTGCACTTTCCGATGGAGGTACGGGAACGCTCCGGGCTCGCCGTCTTCGTCGCCGAGCCGGGCGGTGGCAAGTCGACCCTGCTCGGCGCGCTCGGCTACCTCAACGCCCGGCGCGGGGTCCAGGTGACCCTGCTGGACCCGTCCGGCCCGCTCGCCCGGCTCTGCGCGATGCCGGAACTGCGGCCGTACTCCCGGGTGTTGAACCTGACCGGCTCCGAGCACGGCACCCTGGCCCCGTACGCGCTGATTCCCACTCCGCTGCGCACCGAGTTCCCGACCGGGACGGGCGGCGACCGGGAGTTCCAGATCGCCGTCTCCAACGCCCGGGCCGAACGGCGGATGCTGGTCCAGGACATCTGCATGATGCTGGTGCCGCCGCAGGTGGCCCGGGAGGCGTCCACCGCGACGCTGTTCCGGCACGCGGTCCGGCAGGTGCCGGCCGAGGAGACGTCCACCCTGGACGACGTGGTGGCCTGCCTGTCCGGGCTGGAGGACGAGGGCCGGGAGCTGGCGAACCTGCTCCTCGACACCGCCGAGATGCCGCTCGCGCTGCTCTTCTTCGGCCGTCCGCCGGAGGGTCTGCTCGGTGCCGACGCCACGCTGACCGTGATCACCATGGCCGGGCTGCGGCTGCCCGACCTGAAGATCGAGCGGGAGTACTGGTCCGCCGAGGAGGCCCTCGCGCTGCCGATGCTGCACACGGCACACCGGCTCGCGGTACGCCGCTGCTACGGCGGCTCGATGTCGTCCCGCAAGATGGTCGGCCTGGACGAGGCGCACTTCATGGAGGGCTGGCGGTCCGGCCGGTCGTTCCTGGTCCGGCTGGCCCGGGACTCCCGGAAGTGGAACCTCGCGGCGCTGGTCTCGTCACAGAACCCGAAGGACATCCTCGGCCTCGACGTGCAGAACCTCGTCTCCACCGTCTTCGTCGGGCGGATCGCCGAGGACGTCGACATCGCCTCGGAGGCGCTGCGACTGCTCCGGGTGCCGGTGAACGACGGCTACGAGGCGACCCTCGCCTCGCTGTCCGCCGTGGACAGCTCGTCGGCGGACCGGCTCGGCTTCCGCGAGTTCGTGATGCGGGACGTGGACGGCCGGGTGCAGAAGGTCCGGGTGGACGTGTCGTACGTGCAGGGCCTGCTCGACCACCTCGACACCACCCCGGTCACGGCCAAGGCCGTCACGGCGAACCTGCCCTCCCCGATCGCGGACCTGGAGGCTTGACCATGGCGAGGACCGGAGCCCGCGTCGCGGCCCTGCTGCTCGCGATCGGGGTGCTCGCGAGCGCCACCCTCGTCTGGCCGGTGCTCGGCAGCGCGGCGCCCGCGTCCGCCGCACCGGTCCCGACCCGGGCCAAGGTCGCCCTCTGCACCACCGCCGAGTGGGAGGCGGACTTCCGCGCCTGCGTCGAGCGGCTCGCCGACGTCAGCGAGGCCACCGCCCAGTGTCTGCACCCGCCGACCCCGACCAAGCCGGACTCGGGCTTCGGCGGCTGGTTCGCGTCCCGCCCGGAGGCGAGCAAGCAGCCGGGCGTGAAGGGGATGTACACCGAGTACGGCAACGCCGGCTACAGCTACGAGACGTACGACGACTCGGGCGGCTGTGCCTCGGACGTGATCGATCCGGGCAGCAAGGTGTTCAACAAGATCGCGGACGGCGAGATCCGGATCGCCACCGCGATCATCGGCGCGTCGAACGCGCTCCGCGAACGGGCCTGGGACCCACGGACCATGTGGGACTGGGCCGACCCACTTGTCGAGCAGGCCACCAGGGCCGTCTACGAGCGGGTCTTCAGCGTCTTCGGCATCATCACCCTCTGCGTGGTCGGCCTCTACCTGCTCTGGCGGTCCCGGCAGTCCGACATGAGCAACGCGATGACCACCGCCGGCTGGGCGGTGCTGGTGATGGTCGCGGTGACCGCCATCGCGGCCTGGCCGGTCCGGTCCGCCAACCTCGCCGACGGCACGCTGGTGACCACGCTGAACGTGGTGCACGAGGCGGTCGGTCCCCGGGCCAGGGACATCCCGGCCGACAAGTGCGCGTCGCCCACCAGCTCGGCCTGCAAGGACAACCGGCCGCCGGCGGTGCGGGCCAGCGACACGACGACCGAGACGATGCTCTACCGCAACTGGCTGCGCGGCGCGCTCGGCTCCTCGGACAGCGAGACGGCCCGCAAGTACGGCCGGGCGCTGTACGACGCCAAGGCGTTCACCTGGGAAGAGGCCGCGAGGATCGACGCCAACCCGGACACCCGGGACGCCGCGGTCGAGGCCAAGCAGGAACAGTGGATGAAGGTCGCCGAACAGATCAAGGCCGAGGACAAGGAGGCGTACGAGTACCTGCGCGGCGCCCGCGACTCGGACCGGATCGGCGCCGGCCTGATCGCCATCCTGGCCGCGATCCTGTTCGCGATGTTCGACCTGACCGCCTCGGTACTGGTGCTGCTCGGCTTCCTGCTGTTCCGGTGGGCCGTCATCGCCACCCCCGTGCTCGGCACGGTGGGGCTGATGCGCCCGGCCAGCGCCGGGCTGCGCCGGCTGGGCAACGCCGTGGTCGCGGCCGTCTTCAACATCGCCATCTTCGGCACCGGCGCCGCCATCTACCTGTTCGCGGTGGACCTGGTGATGAGCACCTCGACGATCCCCGGCTGGTTGCAGGTGGCACTGATCTGGCTGTGCGGTGTGGTGGGCTGGCTGCTGCTGCGCCCGTACCGCCGGATCACCCAGCTCGGCGGCAAGGACAGCACCGAGGTCGTCGGCGCCGCCGGCTCGTGGCACCGCCGGTTCTTCCGGGACGTCCGGGCCGCGTCCCGGCTCGATCCGTCGGACGACCGTGCCGGTGACGTACGGGTCAAGAACCGCACCCTCGTGATCCAGACCAACGTCCGGCCGGAGAGCCGGCACGAGGATCCGGCGCACGCCGCCGCCGGTCGCGCGGAGCGCGCGGAGAACGCCACCGATCGGGCCGCCGAGCCGGCCTCCACGACGCCGACGGCCCCGTCCGAGGGCGGTTCCGGATCCCGGCCGGCACCGGGTCGGCCGTCCCGACACCGGCCGGCGGAGTGGACCGAGCCCGACGTGCCGGCGGAGAACCCCTCCTACGTCATCTACCGACCCGACTCGGCGCCCGCACCCGATCCGAAGCCGACCCCGGCACCCCGGATCCGCTCCGAGGCCAGGTGACCTGCGGATGCGGCGGGCGATCGAGTTCCTCTTCACCCGGGTACTGCGGTCCCGGCTCGGCCTGGCGCTCGGGCTCGCCGTCGTCATCATCGGCATCGTCGGCGCGGCCCGACTGGTCGCCGGACCCGGCAGCGGCGGGCCCGGCCCGCTCGGCGGGCCGGTCAGCCCGATCAGCACCGCCGACCCGTCGGCCGGCGACGACGGGCTGACGGTGTCCGAGGAGCCGACGCCGTGGACCAGTCCGGGGGCTCCCGCCCCGGTGGCGGTGGCCCGGTCGTTCGCCACCGCCTGGCTCGACCACCGCGACGTGACGGCGGAGCAGTGGCACGAGGCACTCCGGCCGCTGGCCACGACCGAACTGGCCGAGAAGCTCAGCGGCGTCGACCCGGTCGGCGTGCCGGCGGACCAGATCACCGGCGAGCCGGTGGTGGTACCCCGCACCGACAGCCTCGTCGAGGTGGTCGTACCGGTGGACTCCGGCGAACTCCGGCTCGGGCTGGTCGCGCCGCAGGGCCGGTGGCAGGTCGACACGGTGGACTGGCAACGGCGCTGAGGCGGGCGCGGAAGGTGGAGGCGGGATGACTGACCACGGTCCGACGACCCGGCGGCCGGTCCGCCGGGTCGCGCTGGCGGTGGCGCTGACCGCCGCGCTCGTCCTGCTCTGCTGTGTCGGGGGGACCGGTGCGTTCCTGGTGACCATGTTCGCCAACGAGGAGCAGAACCTGGCGGCGACGACCCTCGGCTGCGGCTCGGACGGCCCGATCAAGCTCGACGGTGACCTGCCGCTGGTCGGCCCGTACAAGGCCCCGCAGATGCGGAACGCCGCCGTCATCATCAAGGTCGGCAAGGAGATGGGCATCCCGCCCCGGGGCTGGGTGATCGCCGTCGCCACCGCGATGCAGGAGTCCGGCCTGGCCAACCTGCCGCACCTGGGTTCGGACAACGACCACGACTCGGTCGGACTCTTCCAGCAGCGGCCCAGCCAGGGCTGGGGCACCCCGACCCAGCTGCGGACTCCGGAGTACGCGGCCCGGAAGTTCTACGAGAAGCTGAAGAAGGTACGGAACTGGCAGCGGCGGCCGCTCTCCGGCGTCGCCCAGTCGGTGCAGGTCAGCGCCTTTCCGGACGCGTACGCCAAGCACGAGCCGATCGCGACGGAGATCGTGAACGCGTTGACCGGCGGTGCGGCCCGGTCCGTCGGCACCGACCTCGGGCTCGACTGTGCCGACGGCTCCGACATCGCCGCGTCCGGCTGGACGGCGCCGATTCCGGGCGGGGTCGGGTCGGGATTCCGTACCGCCCACCGGCCTTCGCACAACGGTGTCGACATCGGGGCCGCGAAGTACACGACCGAGATCCGCGCGGCGGCGGACGGCCGGGTACTGGTGTCCCGGTGCGATCCGGACCGGCGGGGCCGGTTGAGCTGTGACGTCGACGGCTATCCGGGCAAGGGCGGCTGCGGCTGGTTCGTCGACATTCTGCACGCCGGCAACGTGATCACCCGGTACTGCCATATGGTCAGCAGACCGATGGTGGGCAAGAACGACATGGTGGAGGCCGGGCAGGTGATCGGCAGGGTCGGTTCGAGCGGCAACTCCTCCGGGCCGCACCTGCACTTCGAGGTGCACCTGCGCGGGGACCGGAGCAGGAACGGCGCGATCAACCCGGTGCCGTTCATGCGGGACCGGGGCGCTCCGCTGACGGCTGGCGGATGAACAGGCGGAGCCACCCGTGAGCCACGATCCACTTCCTGATCCCTTCGCCGGGCAGCCCGACTGGGCGCCGGTGCCGCCCCGACCGATCGTTCTCGCCCCCGCCGCGAGCCGGGTGGACCTGCGGGGGCGGCGGGTGCTCGTCGGCCTGCCCGGTCTCGGCTGGCGGGCCGACCTCCGGGCGGACGAGCGGGTGGTGCAGGGCAGCCGTACCTACGTGCCGGTGTTGGCCGAGCACGAGTGGTACCGGGCCGAGGCCGAACAGATCGAGGTCTTCGCGCCGCTGGTGCCGGCGGACCGGGTCTGGGTGGAGACGCTCGGCGAGGCGTCGCCGTGGGAGGGCGGCGGATCCCCCGTTCCCCGTCCCGCCCGGCCCGACGTGATCTCGCGACTGGTCTCGCTGGACGCGCCGACGCACCGGCCCCCGGTGCCGGTGGTGGAGGCCGATGCGGTCGCCGGCCGCCGGGTGGTGCAGGTCGCCGACGCGGTGGAGCGGCGCGATCTACGGGCCGTCACCGAGGTCTACACCAGCGCGGACGGGGACATCTGCGTACGGGTGACCGCCGAACTGGACTGGTACCGCTGGGCGTGGAGCGGCCGACCGCCGACCACGCTGGAGGTGCCGGTCCACCTGCTCTGGATCGAGTGACCACTCCGACCCGTCACAGCGGACGGGCGGGTCAGCTCGCGCGCCCGGCCTCGCAGATCCGCCAGTCGTCGTCCCGCTCGGTGACGAACCGCCACCGCTGGTGGTCGCTCTGGTTCAGGTTCTCGACCAGGTAGGAGATCACGAGTTCCACGAAGACCTCGGCCCGGGACCCCTGGGCCCGTACCTCCAGCGGGCCCCACTTCACCACGAAGGTGACCTGGAACTGCTTCTCCCGGGCCGAGAGGTCGGTCCGCAGCCCGGCCAGCTCGGCCAGCCCCGTCGAGGAGTCGGCGCACTCGAACTGCTTGGCCAGTACGTCGTTGTGGTCGACGAGGTAGGCCCGCAGGTAGTTGTCGACGACCACGTCCGGGGCGCTGCGGTCGGGTGCGGTGAAGCGGTCGTAGGCGACGTACGCGATGGCGGCGCCGGCCAGGACGAGCAGCGCCAGGGCACCGCCGACCACGGCCAGCACGACGGACAGCCGCCTGCGGCGGGGCGCCGGTGGCGATGCGACCGGCGGGGCGTCGGCCTGTCCGGGCGGAGTCCGTTGCGTGGGTACGCGGGACACCTGGGAATCGGCCGGGGGGTGCACTGATTCCACACCTCGAGGCTATCGGCTGGCGCTGCCGTACCCAATGGCCGCGAATTCCAGCTTGGTAACCAAACGGGAGCAACCCGTAGTTTCCACTGTCCCGCCCCGGCCCCTCCGCCACGGCCCGCCCTGGCCATCCGGGTGTGCACCGAGCAGGTCTGCGGTACCGACCACCAGCTGTGCCACAAGTTCCTGGCCGACCATCGCGGCAGGTCCGCGAAGATGCCGGCCGGCTGGGATACCGTCTGGAGTCCAGGACGAGGCGACGCGCTCCGGTGCTCCGCAGCAGGACAGGGAGCCGGGCGCGGGACGGCGGCCAGGGCCGACAGGCGGAGGAGTTGGTGCGGTGGAGACCTGGAGGGGACCGACCAGCCCGGCCGCCACGGTCCGCTGGCGGGCCGCCGCCGGTACGGCCGCCGCGCTGCACCGCCGAGCCGCCGCGACCATCGCCGCCGCGGGGGGCGTACTGGACGCCATCCGGCCGATCCCCGCCGACCAGCGGGAACAGCACGAGCTCGCCGAGCGGCTGCGGGCCGCCGCGAGCCTGCTCGCCCCGGGCTGGCTGGGCGCACCGCTGGACGCCCAGTCGCAGGACGCCCCGCTGGGTGGGCCGGACGTGCCGGCGTTCGTCCGGATCGGCATCGCCCAGCCGCTCGACGACGCGCGCTTCCCCGCGGTGATACCGCTGCTCGGCACCGGGCACCTCACCGTCGACGCGGACAGCCGCGATCCCCGGGTGGCCGGGCTGCTCCGGTCCGTGCTGCTCCGGCTGCTGGCCGCCGCCCCGGCCGGCTCGCTGCTGGTACGCGGGATCGACACGGCCACCGCCGGCCAGCTCTTCGCACCGTTCGCGCCGCTCGCCGACGCCGGCCTGATGCCGCCGCCGGTCACCGACCGCACCGGGCTGCGGGCCGTGCTCGCAGAGGCGGAGCAGTGGGTACGGCCGACCCGTCCGGCCACCGCCCGGTACAACCGGCACGACCGCACCCTGCTGGTGGTGATCGGTTCGCTGCCGGAGTTGACCGAACCGGCCGACCTGGCCCGGATCGGCGCACTGGCCCGGGAGGGCCCCGAGGCGGGGCTGCACCTGCTCGTCGCGGGCTGGCCGCCTCCGCCGCTGACCGCGCAGACCAGCCAGGCGCCGCTGGCCCGGAGCACGATGATCTCGCTGCGCAACCCGTACGCGCTGGTCGGCGACCCGCCGGGGGCTTCGTTCGGCAGCCCGGGACCGCAGCTGCCCGGTACCGGGCTGAACGCTCCGGTGTTCCTCGACGAGTCCCCGCCGACCCCGCTGCTGGACCGGGTCTGCCGGGACCTCGCCGCGCGGTTCCACGCCGACTACCGCCGCACCCTCGACGAGCTGTTGCCCGATCCGTCGGACGGTCTCTGGACCGAGAGCGCGGCGAAGGGCCTGAGCACCACGGTCGGCCATGCCGGGGAGCGGCCGGTTTCGCTCGGTTTCGACGAGCGCACCCCGCACTGGCTGGTCGGCGGCCGGGCCGGCGCCGGCAAGAGCGCCTTCCTGATCAACGTGCTCTACGGTCTCTGTACCCGGTACCACCCCGACGAGCTGGCCCTCTATCTGGTCGACTTCGCCGACGGCACGGCGTTCACCGAGATCGTTCCGGAACGGGCGGACGGGTTCCTGCCCGAGGACGGTGCCGACCCGGGCCGGCCGTGGTTGCCGCACGTACGGGCGGTCGGCGTACAGGCCGATCGGGAGTACGGCCTCGCGCTGCTCCGCGAACTCGACACGGAACTCGACCGCCGGAGCACCGAACCGGATCGGCGGAGGATCCTCTGCGTGCTGGACGAGTTCCCGACGCTGCTCGCCGAGGACGACGCGGTGACCGCCGAGGCGCTGCGCCGGCTGGAGTCGGTGGCCCGGCGCGGGCGCTCGGCGGGCGTACACCTGATCCTGACCGGCCGGCCGACGCCGGCCCTGGCCGCGCTGCGCGCCCGGCGGGACCCCTTCCTCGCGCAGTTCCCGGTCCGGGTGGCGCTGCCCGGCGGTGCGGACGTGCTGGAACCGACGAACGACGCGGCAGCCGGCCTGCCCCTGGGTACGGCGGTGGTCAACACGGCCGGCGGACTCGGCGGGCCGCGCGGCGCGACCCGGGGACACGAACGGATGGTCCGGTTTCCCGACCCGCACACCGACGCCGACGCGCTCGCCGTGCTGCGGCACCGGCTCTGGGCGGACCGGCCCGCCGGATCGACCGGTCCGGCCGTCTTCACCGGCTACCTGGCGCCGCCCCGGCCCGACGCTTCGGAGCCGGCCGCCGAACCCACCGGACCGGTTGTCGCGCTGCTCGGCCAGGTGGTCGAGGTGCCACTGCGTCCGGCGGCGGTTCCGCTCGACCCGTCGCCGGGCCGACATCTCGCGGTCCTCGGACCGGGACCGGCCGCCGAGGACGTGCTGGACGGCCTGGTCCGGAGCCTGGCGGCGCAACATGCCCCCGGCGACGTCCGGTTCGTGGTCGCCTCGCTGGTCGACGAGGCGGACCCGACGGCGGCGGCGTTGTGTGCCGAGATCGCCCGGCGGCACCCCGTCGAGCAGGTCGACACCGCCGGCCTGGCCGGCGCGCTCGACCTCGCCGGGCCCGGCTACCTGGTGGTCTTCGGAATGGACGGGGCAGCTCCCGGTGCGGTTCCGGCGGAAGGGCTGCGGGCGCTGCTCCGGGACGGGCCGGCCCGGGGCGTGCACCTGATCTCCTGGTGGCGCGGCGTACGTCGGTTCGCCGACCAGCTCGCGGCCGTGGCCGAGCCGGAGCCGGCCACCGGCGGCGCCCCGGAGCCCGACGGCGAACGGTCGGACGGCACGGGGCCCGGCAACCCGGCGACGATCGATCACCTGCTCTTCCTCGACGTACCCGAACCGGAGGTGGCCCGGCTGCTGGGTCGGGCCGTACGGTGGCGACCCCGTCCCGGCCGGGCCCTGCTCTACGACCGCCGCACCGACCGGACCAGTCTGGTCGTCCCGTACGCCACGCCGACGGCGGCGAACGCCCGGTGAGCGGGGACGCCTGGCAGGACTACCTGGCCGCCGCCCAGCGGCTGGACGCGGTACGCCGGACCGCGGCCACCGCCGCCGGTGAACAGGCGCAGGGCGTGCGCACCGCCCGGGAGGAGCTGACCGGGATCCGGGCCCGGCTGGTGCCGCAGCAGTCCCGGCTGCGGGCGCTGGGCGTACCCGAGGGGGATCTGCGGCCGTCCGGGCCGGAGGTGGCGGCGGCCGGGCGGGCGATGGCCGCCGGACCCGAGGCGGTACTGGCGGCGCTGCGGGAGGCACGGGCGACCGCGGACGCGGCGGATTCGGCGACCGAAGTGCCGGGCACCGGTCCACTGGCCTGGTCCCGGATGCTGCTCTACGGTGCGTACGCGCTGGGGGCGCTGCTCCTGCTGGTCGTGCTCTGCGTCGGCGGGATCTACCTGTTCTGACCCGGATCAGCCATGGATGATCAGGGACATCGCCTCGGCCCGGGACTTGGCGTCCTCTTTCAGGAGGCCACGGACCGCCGAGGTGATGGTCTTGGCACCGGACTTCTGGATGCCTCGCATCGCCATGCACATGTGTTCGCACTCCAGCACGACCAGTACGCCGCGCGGTTCGAGCCGGCTCATCAGCAGATCGGCGATCTGCGAGGTGAGTCGTTCCTGCACCTGCGGCCGGCGGGCGTAGACCTCGACCAGCCGGGCGAGCTTGGACAGCCCGGTGATCCGGCCGCTGTCCCCCGGGATGTAGCCGACGTGCGCCACGCCCCGGAACGGCAGCAGGTGGTGCTCACAGAGGCTGATCACATCGATGTCGCGGACCAGCACCAGCTCGTCGTGGTTGGCCTCGAAGGTCGTGCTGAGCACCTGGGCGGGGTCCACCCGCAGCCCGGCGAAGAGTTCGGCGTACGCGCGGGCGACCCGGGCCGGCGTCTGCCGGAGGCCGTCGCGGTCCGGATCCTCGCCGACGGCGATCAGGATCTCCCGTACCGCCTTCTCGATCCGGTTCAGGTCGACGGCCGCCTCGATCGGGCCTCCGCCGAGCTTGCCGTTGACCAGCCGGGCGGCGAGATAGTCCAGCTCGTCGTCGTCGCCGTCCGGTTCGGTGGCGGACACGGCCAGGCCGCCGGCATGATCGCCGGCGGCCTGGTCGGTCCCGCTCAGTGTGAGCCGTCCGAGTTCGGCGTCGTGTTGTTGCTGGTACCTCCGATGGCCGCCCGGACGCCGTCGGCCTCGGCCTGCGCCTTGAGCTTCTCCTTCTCACCCGGGGTGAGCACCGGAGGCTCGGTCGACGGCTGCCGCTTGCCGAACCCGTTGTACGGGGCCATCGGCGGCCGCTTGACCACCCGGGCACAGATCCGGGCCATGTCGGCCGTGGAGAGGGTCTCCTTCTCGATCAGCTCGAGCACGAGGCTGTCCAGGACGTCCCGGTATTCCACCAGGATCTCCCAGGCCTCGTCGTGAGCCAGTTCGATCAGCGACCGCACCTCGGCGTCGATCTCGGCTGCCACCGCGTCGGAGTAGTCCCGCTCGTGGCCCATGCTGCGGCCGAGGAACGGCTCGTCACCGCTGGTGCCGTACTTGATCGCACCGAGCTTGGAGCTCATGCCGTACTGGGTGATCATCGCTCGGGCCAGCGCACTGGCCTTCACGATGTCATCCGCGGCACCGGTGGTCGGCTCGTGGAACACCAGTTCCTCGGACGCCCGACCGCCCAGCGCGTACGCCAGCGTGTCGATCATCTCGGCCCGGGTCTGGGTGTACTTGTCCTCGGTCGGCAGCACCAGCGTGTGTCCGAGGGAGCGGCTGCGGGAGAGGATCGTGACCTTGTGCACCGGGGCGGAGTGTGGCAGCGCCCAGGCGACCAGCGCGTGCCCGCCCTCGTGGTAGGCCGTGATCTTCTTTTCCTTGTCGCTCATCACCCGGGTCCGGCGCTGCGGGCCGGCGACCACCCGGTCGATCGACTCCTCCAACGCGTCGTTGGAGATCGCCCGCTTGTCACCACGGGCGGTCAGCAGCGCCGACTCGTTGACCACGTTGGCCAGGTCCGCACCGGTGAACCCCGGGGTACGCCGGGCCACCGCGTCGAGGTCGACGTCCGGTGAGAACGGCTTGCCCTTCGCGTGCACCCGCAGGATCGCCTTGCGGCCCTCCATGTCCGGGGTGTCCACCGCGATCTGCCGGTCGAACCGGCCCGGGCGCAGCAGCGCCGGGTCGAGGATGTCCGGCCGGTTGGTCGCGGCGATCAGGATCACGCCGCCCTTGGTGTCGAAGCCGTCCATCTCGACCAGGAGCTGGTTGAGCGTCTGCTCCCGCTCGTCGTGCCCGCCGCCCATGCCGGCGCCACGGTGCCGACCGACGGCGTCGATCTCGTCGACGAAGACGATCGCGGGAGCGTTCGCCTTGGCCTGCTCGAACAGGTCACGCACCCGGCTCGCGCCGACACCGACGAACATCTCGACGAAGTCGGAGCCGGAGATGGAGTAGAACGGCACGCCGGCCTCGCCGGCCACGGCCCGGGCCAGCAGCGTCTTACCGGTACCGGGCGGGCCGAAGAGCAGTACGCCCTTGGGGATCTTGGCGCCGAGGGCCTGGTACTTCGCCGGATTCTGCAGGAAATCCTTGATCTCGTGCAGTTCCTCGACGGCCTCTTCCGAGCCCGCGACGTCGGCGAAGGTGGTCTTCGGGGTGTCCTTGGTGATCATCTTCGCCTTGGACTTGCCGAAGTTCAGGACCCGGGAGCCGCCACCCTGCATCTGGGACATGAACAGCAGCAGGAGGATCACCAGAATGGCGATCGGCAGCAGGTTGACCAGTAGCGACACGAAGATGTTGTCGCCGGAGACCTCGGTGTCGATCGGACCGGTGATCCGGCCCGCCCCCCTGGCCGCGGCGACCTGGTTCCAGACCTCGTCGCCGACCTCGTACGGGAACTGGGCCTGGATCTTGTCCGTGTTCGTGTCACCGAACTTGGCCGAGTCCTTCAGGTCCAGCTGGAGCGTCTGCTCCTTGTCCTGGAAGATGGCCTTCTGTATGCCGCCCTTGTTGAGCTGATCGAGCACCACGTTGGTCTCGACCTTGTGATAGCTCGGGCCGCCACTGAAGAATGAGCTGAGCGCAATCGCACCGATGATCACCAGGATGATCCAGACCACCGGGCGGCGGAAGAAACGCGTACGTTCCATGCTGTATCGAGCGCCGTAACGCCCGGACCCTCCTGATCGACGTCCTGATCGTCTGGTTGCCTTCTGTCGCCGCCGAGGCGACGGCCGAAGCCGTCTATGTGCTAGCCGGCTCGACACCGGACGCTAGGTACCGCGCCGCGGTCATTCGACGGTACACCGTGAACGCGAGGAGCGAGCCTGCGAGCCCTGGGGTAACGGATTCACTCCCGCCCGTGTGCCGGGTGACGGCAGACCAACTCCGGCCATCCGCCCTGGATGGTCGACCCTTTCGGGTCAAACAGGGCAGGAGACCCGGCGCGGGATGCTTGCGTGCCACCACCGCATACCGTAGCCGTGATTCCTGGGAGCGCGCTGTACGTCGACTCGATATTTCCCGCCGACAATCGGGATGGGCCGGGGCGACGGGCGGCGCGGCGGGGCCCGGACCGCTCCGACCAGCGTCTTTGGCCGACGGCGCCCCAGGTCAGGACCGGGCGTAGACCTCGGGCTTCAGCACGCCGACGTAGGGAACCTCACGGTAGCGCTCGCCGAAGTCCAGGCCGTAGCCGACGACGAATTCGCTCGGAATGTCGAAACCCACGTACTTCACCGGCACCGAGACCTTGATCGCGTCGGGCTTGCGGAACAGCGCGACCACCTCGACGCTCGCCGCCGCCCGGGACTCCAGGTACCGGAGCAGCCAGGACAGGGTGAGCCCGGAGTCGACGATGTCCTCGACCACCACCACGTGCCGGCCGGCGATGTCCCGGTCGAGGTCCTTGCGGATCCGTACCACCCCGGACGAGGTGCTGCCCTGCCCGTACGAGGAGAGGGCCATGAACTCGAGTTCGGCGGGTGGCCCGTGCCGGCCGAGTGCGCGGGCGAAGTCGGCCATGAACATGACCGCTCCCTTGAGCACGCACACCAGCAGGAGTCCGTCCGTGACGGGGGCGTAGTCCGCGGCCACCTGTTTGGCCAGTTCCGCGATCTTTTCCCGAATCTGCTCCTCCGAGATGATCACATGGTCGATGTCGGCGTCGTACCAGGAGCCCTGAGCCATGGGCCTAGCCTGCCGTACGCCGGTTCGGGCCCGTCGCCGGGGCGGCACCTTCACGCGGTGTCCACCCCGGCTGGCCAGGCACGCACTTCTCGGCGCCGTCGTCAGGAACGCGGCGAGGATCGCCAGCCACCGTTGCTGGGCCGCCAGTCGGCCGAGTCACGGCTGTCGGAGGTGAGGCCGAGCAGGGAGGCGAGGAGCAGGACGAGGAAGAAGAGGCTGAGGAAGAGTTCCATGGCGGCGTGACCTCCCGGTCAGGATTCCCGATCGGGCCGGGACGGATTTCCCGGTCTTGATCAGGTGTTCTGGGATTTCGCCGCCGGTGCGCACCGGCTGATACGTCAATCTTCGACCAGCCGCGCCGGTCCGGACAGTGGCAGCTTTGCCATGGACCATCGATTTTCTGCCACTCTTCGGATAACCTGACGAACATGCTCCGTAACGTCGCAGTGATCGCGCTCGACCCGGTGGCCACCTTCGAACTGGGTGTCCTCTGCGAGGTCTTCGGCACCGACCGGACCGCCGACGGATTCCCCGGCTACCGGTTCCACCTCTGCACCGCCGACGGCCAGCCGATCCGGACCCGATCAGGCTTCGGGCTGACCCCGCACGCCGACCTGACCCCGGTGCAGGACGCCGACCTGGTCGCCGTGCCGGCCGCACACACCATCGGCGACCCGATCCCGGACGTCGTACTGGACGCGCTGCGCCGGGCCGACGAGCGCGGGGCGTACGTGCTGAGCGTCTGCTCCGGCGCCTTCGTGCTGGGCGCGGCCGGTCTGCTCGACGGGCGCGCGTGCACCACCCACTGGCGGTACGCCGACGACCTGGCCCGGATGTACCCGAAGGCGGACGTCCGGTGCGACGCCCTCTACGTGCAGGACGGCAACCTGCTCACCGGCGCCGGCACCGCCGCCGGCATCGACGCCTGCCTGCACCTGGTACGCCAGGAACACGGCTCGGCGCTCGCCACCAAGCTCGCCCGGCGGATGGTCGTCCCCCCGCACCGCGACGGCGGGCAGTCGCAGTACATCGAGGCACCCATCCCGCGTACCCCGGACGCACCGACCCTCGAACCGGTGCTGAGCTGGCTGATGAACCACCTCGACCGGCAGTTGACGGTCGACGACCTGGCCGGACGGGCGCACATGGCACCGCGGACCTTCGCCCGCCGGTTCCGGGCCGAGACCGGCACCACACCGCACGACTGGATCACCAACCAGCGTGTCCTGCTGGCCCGGCGCCTGCTCGAGGAGACCGAACTGGGCATCGAGGCGGTCGCCACCCGGGCCGGATTCGGGGACGGTGCCACCCTCCGGCACCACTTCGGCCGGCGCGTCGGCGCGACCCCGCACGCCTACCGGTCGACCTTCCGAGGGCGGGTTCCGGCAAACTCGGGCGACTGGGTACCGGCGGCGAACTGACCCGGAGCGGAGCGCCCTCGGTACCCGATGGCACATCCGTCAGTACCCGATGGCACACCCGTCAGTACCCGATGGCACACCCGTCGGCCCGGGGCTCCGACCCGGCCACGTAGCCGCCGTCGGGCAGCCGCCAGATCGCCTGGCCGTAACCGAAGGCGGACGGCTCGGCGTCGACGGTGATCTCGTGCCCACGGGACCGCAGCCGCCGGACGACGTCGCGGCCGGACTCGTCGGCCAGCAGCGCCGGCTCGACCAGCACCGACCTGCCCGCGTGCCAGTACCAGCGCGGGCGGTCCAGTGCCGCCTGCGGCCCGAGGCCGGCGTCCACGGTCGACGAGACGACCTGCACGTGCCCCTGCGGCTGCATGTGCCCACCCATCACCCCGAACGGGCCCACCGGCTCACCGTCGCGGGTCAGGAAGCCCGGGATGATGGTGTGGAACGGGCGCTTTCCGGGCGCCACCACGTTGGGGTGGGCCGGGTCGAGACTGAACCCGGAGGCCCGGTTCTGCAGTCCGAAGCCGAGCCCCGACGGTACGACGTACGAGCCGAAGCCGAGGTAGTTGGACTGGATCAGGCTCACCATCATCCCGTCGGCGTCGGTGGCGCAGAGGTAGACGGTGCCACCCTTCGCCGGGTCGCCCGGTGCCGGCGTACCGGCGAACTCGGTGACCAGGGCCCGGCGGGCGGCGGCGTACTCCGGGGTCAACAGTTCCGCCGTCGGCACCGGAACCCGGTCCGGATCGGCCACGTACGCGTGCGCGTCGGCGAAGCCGAGCTTCGTCGCCTCGATCTGCCAGTGCAACTGCTCGTCCAGGGACATCGCGGCCAGGTCCACGCCGTCCAGGACGTTCAGCGCGAGCAGCGCCGCCACGCCCTGGCCGTTCGGCGGCAGTTCCCACAGCTCGTGGCCCCGGTAGGTCGCCCGGATCGGATCCACCCAGCTCGAGGAGTGCTTGGCCAGGTCTGCGCCGGATAGCAGCCCGCCGGTCCGGGCGGCGTACCCGGCCAGCACGTCGGCGATCTCCCCGGTGTAGAACGCCGCCGAGCCGCTTGCCGCGATCCGGCGCAACGTGCCGGCGGCATCCGGGTTGTGCCACCTCTCCCCGGCCCGGGGGGCCCGTCCACCGTCGATGGTGAAGACCCGGCCCCACTCGGCGTACTCCGGGCCGACCAGCTCGGCGTGCTGGCGTACCGCCCGGGCCCAGCCCGCCGCGACGTTCGGCGACACGGGGAAGCCGTGCTCGGCGTAGCCGACCGCGTCGGTGAACAGGTCGGCGAAGGGCAGCGAGCCGAACCGGTCGTGCAGGTCCCGCCAGCCCGCCGGAGCCCCGGGCACGGTCACCGAGAGCCAGCCCCGGGCCGGCATCGCCGCACCGCTGGCCTGTGCTCCGCCGTGCGCCCCGGTCGGCTCCGCGCCCCGGCCGCCGGTGGCGGCGAGCACCGCGTCCCGGGTCAGCGCGGCCGGGGACCGGCCGGACCCGTTCAGCCCGTGCAGCCGCTGCCCGTCCCAGACGATGGCGAACAGGTCACCGCCGATGTCGTTGGAGCCGGGCTGGACGACGGTGAGCGTGATGGCGGTGGCGAGGGCGGCGTCCACCGCGTTGCCACCCCGACGCAGCACCGCCAGCCCGGCGGCGGCGGCGAGCGGCTGGCTGGTGGCGACGGCGCCGTTCGGCGCGAAGACCGGCTGTCGGGGGTAGGCCATGGGTCATGTCTACCCCGCGACCTGCCCGCCGCTCTACTCCACGGCCGGCCCTTGTCCCCGCTCTGCCACCGGCCCGCCGTCCCGCTCTGCCACCAGCCCGCCGTCCTGCTCGGCCAGCAGCTCTGCGCCGCGCCGGGTCGCCCGGATCCCGCCGGGCAGATGCGCCGGCCCCTGTCCCCGCCAGGCCGTGACCAGGGCATCGAGCGCCGCGACGTGCCGGTG
This sequence comes from Plantactinospora alkalitolerans, assembly GCF_015690345.1. Classification (GTDB taxonomy): domain Bacteria; phylum Actinomycetota; class Actinomycetes; order Mycobacteriales; family Micromonosporaceae; genus Plantactinospora; species Plantactinospora alkalitolerans. The sequence continues at coordinate 18,286 of NZ_JADPUN010000435.1, forward strand.
CGACAGAGCGGCCGGCGACGCGCCCAACTCGCGGGCCCACAGGTGCAGGACCCGGGTACGCACCGCGGCCGGCATCGCCGCGAGCACCGATACGGCCAGCCCGTCGACCGTTCCGCCGGCGCTTCGGGTCCCGCCGGGAGTGATCCGCGCCTCGGCGTACCCGACCCGGGCGAGTTCGTCCAGCGCGGCGGTGTCCGCCGCGGCGAGCCGGGCGGTCCGGGCCAGGTTGTCCAGCACGCCCGGCCCGAGCGTCCGGACCAGCACCGGCAGCACCTCGGCCCGGACCCGGGCGCGCGCGTACCGGTCGTCGGTGTTGTGCGGGTCCTCCCACGGGGTCAGCCCCAGCATCGCGCACGCCTTGCGGGTCTGCTCCCGGGAAACGTCCAGCAGCGGGCGGGACAGGACCACCCCGGCCAGCTCCCGCTGCACCGGCATGCCGGCCAACCCCCGCGACCCGGCTCCTCTGGCCAGCGCCAGCAGCACCGTCTCGGCCTGGTCGTCCCGGGTGTGCCCGAGCAGCACCGTCGACGCGTCGTACCGGTGGGCCGCGCCGACCAGGGCCTGGTAGCGGGCCTCCCGGGCGGCCGCCTCCGGCCCACCCGGCCGCCCGGCGACCTGGACGGCCACCGCCTCGGCCGGCGCGAACCCGACCTCTCGCGCCCACTGCGCCACCTCGGCCGCCCGGACCGCCGAACCGGCCTGTAGTCCGTGGTCGACGCTGACCAGACCGGCGGCGACGCCGAGCCGGGGCGCGACGAACGCGGTGGCGGCGGCCAGCGCGAGCGAGTCGGCGCCGCCCGAGCAGGCGACCAGGACCGGACGGTCCCGGGGTACGTCGGTCAGCGCCCGCCGGACGGCGACCCGGATCGCCGCGACCGGCGGAGGCAGGGCGGCCACGAGGTCTCCGGGTCAGCCGGTGGCGGCGACCGGACCGACCGGACCGTGCACCCGGGCGACCCAGGCGTCGGGGTCGGAGAGTTCCTCCAGCCGGGGCAGGGTGAGCGGCGAGCTGAAGATCCGGTTGAAGCCGTCCATCCCGACCCGGTCCACCACCCCGTGCACGAACTTGCGCCCCTCGGCGTACTGGCGCATCTTCACGTCCACGCCGAGCAACTTGCGAATCGCCTTCTCCAGCGGGCTGCCCGACTCCCGACGCCGGTTGAACCGGGCCCGGATCGTCTCCACGCTCGGAATGACCTCCGGCCCGACGCCGTCCATGACGAACTCCGCGTGCCCTTCCAGCAGGGTCATCAGCGCCGTCAGCCGGTCCAGTACGGCCCGTTGCCCCGGCGTCTGCACGATGTCGAGCACGCTCGCCCGACTGTCCGGGTTACGGACCGAGTCGGAGAGCGTACTGACCCCCCGGCGCAGCCGGTCCAGGAAGTTGTCGCCACCGGCCTGCGAGGCGTCGACGAACGCCTGCACCTCGCCGAGGAAGTGCCCGCGCATCCACGGCACGGCGGTGAACTGGGTCCGGTGGGTCACCTCGTGCAGGCAGACCCAGAGCCGGAAGTCCCTGGGATCGGCCTGCAACTTCCGCTCGACCTCGACGATGTTGGGCGCGACCAGCAGCAGTTGGCCCGGATCGGCGGAGAAGACCTCGTACTGGCCGAGTACCCGGCCGGAGAGGTACGCGAGCACCGTACCGGCCTGTACGCCGGTCAGCCGGGAACCGATCGTGTCGGTGATGACCCCCGGCGCCTTGTCTCCGGACAGCCGGTTGATCAGTGGAGTGATCACCTCACGCAGCCCCGCGATGTTGGTGGCGGCCCAGTCCCGGCGGTCCACCACCCGTACCGGCGGATGGGCCACCTGTGGCCGCAGCCCGGTGTACGCCAGCACATGCCCAGCGGCCTCGTCCGTAAGCCGCCGTAGATCGGCGACCACCTCGGTGGCCTCGTCGTACGAGACCCGAGGTCCCGATTTTCCCAACGCCCCGGCGGTGGCGGCGGCCAGATCCCAGTCCACGAACTGCGCCATGCATCCCACGGTACCCGGGTCGCGACACTGTTGACCGAGTGTAAGGAAGGGCCCCTTCTTATCGCTTTTTGTATAAGAAGGGGCCCTTCCTAACACTTCCGACGGAACTCAGCGGCAGCCGCACTGGGCCAGGGCGGTCGCGATCCGGTCCAGTTCGGGCTGCGCCTGGTCCGGGCCACCCGGCACCTTGTTGGCAAGTACCGCGAACGCGAGCAGCCGGCCGTCGAGGGTCGTCACCACGCCGGAGATCGCGTGCACCCCGCTCAGGGTGCCGGTCTTGGCCCGTACGACTCCCGCTCCGGCCTTCGTCGGCCGCTCGCCGGAGCGCTCGAACCGGTCGTCGAGCGTGCCCGACCAGGCGGCCACCGGCAGTCCGGGGAACAGCCCGGCGAGTTCCGGTCGGGTCCCCTTGGCGGCCAGCGCGAGCACGTCCGTCAGCAGGCTGGGGGTGACCCGGTTGGAGCGGGACAGGCCGCTTCCGTCAGCGAGCGAACTCTCCGCCGCCGGCAGGCCGAGTTCGGCGACCACCTCGTCCATCGCGACCGCGGCCCCCTCGAACGAGGCCGGCTTGTTCCGGGCCAGCGCGACCTGCCGGGCCAACGTCTCGGCCACCACGTTGTCGCTCTCCCGGAGCATGAACTCGACCAACCGGATCATCGGCGGCGAGTGCACCCGGCCCAGTTCGGTGCCGGCGGCGATCGTCGCGGGGCTGGCGCTCGCGGCGGTGGTCGGCGAGGCCGGGGAGGACGGCGGCGCCTTGCCCTCCGTCACCGCCGACGCCGGCAGGTCCAGCAGCTTGGCGAAGGACCGGCCGGCGGCCTGGGCGGGCTTGTCCGACCGTTCCGGCCCACGGGACTTGTCCTTCGGATCGATCCGGGCGCCATCGGTCATCAACGCGGTGATGACCGCGCCGAAGCCGCCGACGTGGGCGTCCGCGTCCCAGCCGGGACCGACGTTCGGGCCGGGGAAGAGACTTCCGTCGACGATCACCTTCGTCGGGGCGGTGCCGCCGAGCGCCTTCTTCACCTGGGCGGCGAGCCGGTCGAGCCGCCCCGCGCCCGGGTACCAGGCGGTGGCGTTCACCGCCAGCGTCGGATCGCCGGCCCCGATGATCACCACCTCGCCCGGATTCGGCCCGGCGACCACCCGGGTGGGGATCCGGTACGCCGGCCCGCGAGCCGCGAGGACGGTCGCGGCGGTGACCAGTTTCGTCGTCGACGCCGGCACCGTCGGAGTGTCCTGGCCGTTCTCGTAGAGCGCCTCACCGGTGACGGCGTCGACCACTGAGATGTTCACCTCGTCGCCCAGCACCGACGAGGTGAGCAGCGGGGTGAGCGCGGCGCGTACCCCGTCGGGGGTGGGTGCCGGGGCGCTGGCCCCGG